>CAZLWX010000114.1:0-4679 GCA_964563295.1 uncultured Roseivirgaceae bacterium
GGTCGACACCAGGTGCGTCGTTGGGTTCATCCAACATTCGCTGGAAGACAGGGTCGGACGTGTATTGCGCGATGCCCAGCCCTTCGAGAAAAGGCAGATAGGCGCGGTCGAGGTCACGAATTCTCCAGCCGAGCATAGTTGTGTCGAGCGTGACGACAATCGCCGAACATCCACATGCCGCTGCCCTCGATACAAAACTTGCCACCAGGTCGCGCGACCTGCTCCAATAGAGTTGAAACCACCTCGGACTGTCACCCATCACCGATGCGCATTCCTCCATTGGACGAGACGCCTGGTTCGAGAAAATAAATGGTACGCGCAATTCCGACGCAGCCTTAGCAACGGCGACATCAGCATCGGCATGAGCCAGCTCCAACACTCCTATCGGCGCGAGTAGAAAGGGCGTAGGATATCGTTTGCCCAGCAACTGAATAGAAGTATCGCGCTCACCGACATCGCACAACACGCGCGGCACGATATGATACTTCTCAAATGCACGCCGATTGTTGACGATGGTGGTCTCATAACCCGCCCCGCCAGCGAGGTAATCGAATGCCTTTGGATGCATGAGCGCCTTGGCTTGCGCTTCCAGTCTCGCCAGGTCGACGTGAACTGTTGGGCCAACACCGGCAAACCCATCAAGGTAGATTTTTTTTTGCCAGTCGAGGGCAGAAGGTCGAGTGTCAGGCATAGGAGTCGAAAAGGATAAAGCTACAAAAACGAGGGTAAATTCCGGCGCAGTCCCGTCCAGGCCATGGTCGTGTACGATAAAGGCGTGTCAACGAATGTCGACAGTCAACGGTCCACAGTCCACGGCATTTGAGGTTCGCAACATTCGAAGCCCCTGGAGCACAAGGTGCGACCTCTGCCACTTTGCGCCTTTGCGGTTAACGTCCAGTCTTAATCTAAAGTCCGAACGTCCGGTGAGCGGCAATCTTAAAATATACCCAAGCGCCAACCTGACATCACACGATTTCGCTAAGAAAGCATAATTTTGTCGACGCACACGAATGAGTATAAAGAAAATTCCAGCAGAAATCATTACGATCGGCGATGAGCTCCTCTTCGGTCAGATAACCGACACCAACGCACAATGGATGAGCAATGCGCTGAGCGATGCCGGCATCCATGTCGTTCGCAAAACAACCGTCGGCGATGTCGAAAGCGAAATCCTGTCTGCCTTTGCCGAAGCGGAACGAAGAGTCGATGTCGTCCTCATCACCGGAGGGTTGGGCCCTACACGAGACGATCTGACGAAACCGTGTCTTGCAAAACATTTCAATTGCGACCTGGTCATGCATGAGGAAGCGTTGGCTGAAGTCACCGCCTTCTTCAAAAGCAGAGGTCGTGAGCTGACAGACGTCAATCGCCAGCAGGCTGCACTCCCATCGTGTTGTGAGAAGATCACGAACAAAAATGGAACTGCCCCTGGCATGTGGTTTCACCGCAACAGGAAAATTTTCGTTTCAATGCCGGGAGTGCCGCATGAAATGAAGCAGATGATGACCGATTCGATCGTACCCAGGCTGAAGTCGGTTTTCGGGACGCCTGTCATCCACCACACCTTTATCCGCACCATCGGACTGGGTGAATCATTTCTGGCTGAAAAAATCCGCGACTGGGAGCTGGCATTACCGGAGCACATCAGGCTCGCGTACCTACCGGGCCTGGGTCAGGTGAAGCTCCGTCTGACGGCCGTGGGCGACTCATTCCCCGAACTTCAACGAGAGTCGTCAGAACTTGTGGCCCGACTCGACTCACTCGTCGGCCGGTACATTTATTCTCGTGACGACGATCCACTGGAGGTAGTTGTCGGCAAACTTCTCAAAGAGAAACGGCTCACCCTTTCAGCCGCGGAGAGCTGCACCGGCGGATATGTCGCGCATTTGATTACGACGGTGCCCGGCAGCTCTGCGTATTTTACAGGGAGCATGACCTGTTATGCCAATGAAATTAAGATCAAGGAACTGGGTGTTCCGGAATCTCTTTTGCAGGAGCATGGTGCCGTAAGCGAACCTGTAGTGTTGGAAATGGCGAAGCGTATACGCGAGCGGTTTGTCACCGACATCGGCGTTGCCACGAGCGGCGTCGCTGGTCCCGACGGTGGCACACCGGATAAGCCTGTTGGCACGGTTTGGATGGCTTGTTCTGATAAACGTGAAACTGTCGCGCGAAAGCTGCAACTTTCCAGGGACCGCCTGGTCAACATCAACGTTGCATCATACCAGGTATTGAACCTGATCCGGCTTCGGCTACTCGAAGCAGCGGACTGAACACGTTATTGAGCTTTCACAGGAACGATGAGCCGCACATCGGACCACTCCATCACCATAGTAATGCCTTCGCCGGCGGGTGCGAGTGAGATGGTAAATTGTTCGACGGGGACCGTGATTTTCTCTACCGGAACCTGAGTACTGAGCACGTCATCCTCCACGTCCGGTTCGCTGGCGCCCCACGTACGGATGTCTGTGTTTAGTCGCAGGTCAAAGCTTTCCGGTCCCGGGTACGCATACATTCGATAGGTGCCGGCCCTTACAGGCTTGTTGTTGAACAGCACATTGCGGTTGAACATTATTTTCGTCGCCTCATTGGCGCCCAGGCGCCAGTACTGGCCGTAAGGCTGCAGAGCCTGTTGCTGTTCAGTTCCAAAGATGACTCGCCCGCGCACCGATGGTCTGCTGTAGTCAACCTTGATCGTGATTCCACCTGAGGTCAACGTTGCAGTTCCCGGAGGGCTCAGGGAGCGTCCACGGTTACTCAGGTAAAAAAAAGCGGCGAGCAGAAAGACGACCAGTGCCGCGATCCCGATCCAAATCTTTTTCCTATTCATCTTCTCAGAATTGGTAATTCAATAATTCGAAACGCCCGATTTATCGGGACAAACGCGTGCCGTTCACCTGTTAAAAGTATGAAAAATATATTCGTCCTCCGTAATTTACAGCTGATCGCAGGATTTCATGCCTGAAAACGCTACAATAATCCATTCGCAGAAGAAGGACATTCTGGTTCCGGGCAATTTCCGGCTCGATCCCGAGTTGGCGATGGCCTACCATGTGATGGAATTTACGCGCGACTCGGTTTTCCTGACTGGTCGGGCGGGAACCGGGAAGTCTACCCTACTCAACTATTTCAGGCAGAACACAATAAAGAAATATATTGTGTTGGCGCCAACCGGACTTGCTGCGCTTCAGGTTGGCGGAATGACGATCCACTCCTTCTTCGGCTTTCCGCTCAGGCCCCTGATCAAGAATGATCCCGAGATTCGCGCCTGGTCGCGCGGCCACCCGCGTCTGCGGATCGTGAAGAAAATGGAGGCACTGGTCATCGACGAAGTCTCCATGGTTCGGGCCGATGTGATGGACGCCATCGACTATTCGCTGCGGCTGAATTTGAACAATAATCTGCCTTTCGGCGGAAAGCAGGTCATCATGATCGGCGATATCTTTCAGCTACCCCCTGTAGTGAAAGGCAACGAGCTCCGACATGATGATGAGGACCCGTATTATAGCCCCTACTTTTTCAGTTCGGCGGTTTTTCATGCCGCCATGCCTCGCGTCATCGAACTCAAGAAAGTGTATCGTCAAACCGATGACGACTTTATTTATTTGCTGAACCGTGTTCGCATGGGAACGGCGGCGATGGAAGACCTCGAGTACCTCAACGGGCGGTGCGTTGAAACGTCGTCGCGGGACGAGGAGTTTGCCATCACCCTCACTTCTGTTAATGCACTGGCCGACCTGGTCAATCAGCAGCAACTTGCCGCGATTCCCGGAACCGGATTTGAGTTTAAAGCCAAAGTGGAAGGCACGTTTCCGCAAAAGATCTTCCCCGCTACGGCTGGCCTGCGGTTGAAAAAAGGCGCACAGGTCATGATGATACGAAATGATGTCGAGGGAAAATGGGTAAATGGAAGCATCGGTGTCATCGACGAGCTTGCCGCCGACGAGATCATCGTGCGTTTCCCGGACGGCAGCCGGCGCAAAGTCAGCCCGGTGACATGGGAGCATAAAGCCTACACGTGGGACAAGGCGAACAACACGATCAATTTTACCGTCGAGGGAACCTTCGTGCAGTACCCCCTGCGGCTGGCGTGGGCGATCACGATTCACAAGAGTCAGGGTCTCACATTCGACAAGGTGATCATCGACCTTGGTCGCGGGGCCTTTGCCCACGGCCAGTTGTATGTCGCCCTGAGTCGTTGTCGTACCCTTGGCGGCATTCGTCTAAAGGGCAAAATCCAACCCAAAGACATGATCGTTGACGAATTCGTCGAGCAGTTCGCAGGACGTTTTCACTTGCGATAGCGTGCTATTGCCTGAAACGCCTCGAAACCAGGTAGTGCAATCCAAGAGACATGAACTCATTGCCGATGTTGGGGTCTGGTCCATTCGGGTTCCCTTCTGCCGAAAACGATGAAACATTGAACTGAGCCTGAGCACGCAAGCCCCGATACCCAATCCTGAATGTTACTCCCGGTTCAAATACAAGTGTGTTTTTCTTCTCCTTGAAAAATCGTTCGGCATTGGCTCGCATCTGGGGGTCGTTAATGCCGATGAGTGCCTTCGTATAGGTCACATGAGCGATGCGCGGAGTGAAGGCGATATCCAACCACTTGCCCGTAAACCCAATACTCGGCTGAATGAAGGGCTTGACATAATTTAAGTCCAGCCGGTCCACTT
>CAZLWX010000114.1:4779-10262 GCA_964563295.1 uncultured Roseivirgaceae bacterium
CCAATACTCGGCTGAATGAAGGGCTTGACATAATTTAAGTCCAGCCGGTCCACTTCCGACCAATTATGAATTCCCGTGAAACCCACCCCCGCAAAGAGCTCGAACACTCCTTGGTGCTCGCTTCCAAATGTGTAAAATTTTCCGGCACCAAGATCGAACTCCGTTCCGTCGCCGGTCCATTCGGAGTCGCGATCACCTTTCATGTAATACAGCGCCGTGATGACGGCCCAGTCCGAAGCGACCGCCGCCGCTGCCTGCACCGCAAAACCTTCGGAGAATTCCGAACTAACCGAGCTCGCATTGACGGCCATCTCACCTTTGTTCTGAAACAACGGCACCATGTGGCCCGTGTTAGAGTAAAGCATCGGCCCGCATGAACTCAATATCAAAAGCAGCGGGACGCAGCTCGCGCGCACGATTCGTTCGATCCTTTTGGGCATATGGTCCAGGTCTTCGTCTATACCAGGTATCAAGGTGTCGCCGGTGTGAATTTCACCACCGCGTTCGAAATGGGTTTTACCGAACGTAGGTACGTGTAAATAGCTGAAAGGTCTTGCTCCGTCATGTTACAGTACATCGTCCACGGCATCATCGTATTGAAATCGCCGGGGCCTACGGTTGGCAAAACGTATGACGAGTCTGCATACATTTTGAATCGGGCGATGAATGCCTTCCGCGACCATTTGCCTATACCGGTTTCCGCGTCGGTCGTAATATTGGCGGTGCGCACAACGGATCCGTCAGGCAGCGGAAATTCCCGACCACCGCTGAAGGCTTTCTCAACGACGATCTGTCCGTCAACAAAAGGAGTGTGGCATTCCACGCATCCGGATGCATTCGCAAGATACCCGCCATAAGCAAGGGTGTCTGACGGATCAGGCTTCTTCATCGGCGCCGGCCTTGTGGGAATAAGGTTCAGGATAAAGTTCATCGGGAAGTCGGATTCCGGAGCAGGAACGGAGTTTTCGATTGGTGCCAACGTTCGAATAAAAGCGATCACGGAATAAACATCCTCATCATCCATGCGACCATAGTACATGTACGGCATGATCGGAAACAAGGCATGACCTGTGCGGTCAACGCCCGCCGTAATCGCACGGAACAGTTCTCCATCCGTATACTGGCCGATCCCTGCTGGAGTGATGTTCCTCGAATAGTACTCTCCCGGTAGTCCCATGTCACGACCGAACCGTTCGCCACCTTGTCCAAGCGTTCCCTCTTTCACGGGACCTGAAAACTTCGTCCAGTCACGGGTCGAATGACAGTCGATACAAACGTTCACAGCCATCGCCAGATAACGCCCTCGTTCAATTCGTTCGGGGGTATATTCAATTTTGAGTTCCGGAGCTTCACCAACATCCGGTAGTGCTGTGCTTACGTATGTGAGCACACCACCGATACCGGCCAGGACAACGATCAGGACGATGCCCAGCACGAGCAAGATTTTCTTCATGGGGTTTAGGGGTTAGATTAAAGCAAAATGAAAGTAGTCTTTTTTACCAAATTTCCATAACCCCGGTTATGTAATGCTCAATTCAGGGAACCAGGTAGGCGCGCACGGTCTCATAGGGCATGTCGACCTCCAGAAAAACGGGAGCGTCATTGATGCTGTGATAGCTCAGCTCGACAATGCACTTCCGATTGTTTTGAGGGTTCGGATAGATGCGACCAATACAGTCAGTATTAATAAGCTGCGGTCTGACCTCCCCCTGATCTTCCACCTTTAATTCGATAAATTTGACCATGTGCTGCGTTGATATGTCCATGTGAATTTAGCACTTCCTGTTAATAACATTTTCAATGGATTTACGTAAAAGGCGATATTAACCCGCGTAAAGTGCGATATGCTTATCCACTACCTGACCGTCGCCCTGCGCAACATCACCCGCAGGCCGCTCTTTTTTTTTATCAACATCGGTGGCCTTGGCATTAGCCTGGCCAGTTGCATTTTCATTCTTTATTACGTGTATGATGAAGTCACCTACGACCGATTTCATCAACATGCTAATCGCATTTACCGGTTAACCCAGGTATTCATCACTCCGGAGAACTCCCAGAATATCCGTTGGACACATCAAAAACTTGGACCGTACATGCAACGCGTCTACCCGCAGGTCGAAGCCTGCGTGCGTTTTGAAGATGCGCCGGTCAAGCTGGGGAAATCGAAAATAAGTGAAAAAGGAATCGTACGGACCGATGCCTCGGTTTTCGAAGTATTTACATACCCACTTATCGCGGGGAACTCGTCAACGGCGCTGGAGCGACCACAATCCATCGTACTCTCGCAGTCCCTTGCGCACAAGTATTTTTCAGGTGAAGCGTTGGGTCAAACGCTCGACGTTGATGGAGTACCCCACGTCGTGACCGGCGTGATGAAAGATTTGCCCCGCAACTCTGACAAATGGGTCACGGCATTGATTTCGTCGGACCTTGGAGGTGAGGAAGGGGAACAACTTTATTTTACGGTGGACACGTATGTGCTTCTACGCTCCCAGGCGGATGCGGATTTTATCAAAAGCGAGCTACCCAACATTGCCGCATCCTTTTCCCCGGCGTTTGACCATGGGCTTCAATTGGCCCTCGACATGCAAGCTCTGACCGATCTGCATTTTCTTCACGGTGTCGAAATGGACAATCCGAAGGGGAACAAGTCGCAGGTCATGATCTTCTCGGTGGTCGCGCTGGTCCTCCTGGCAGTTGCCATTTTCAATTTTGTAAACCTTACCACCGTCCGATCCATCGAACGTGCGCGTGAGGTTGGTGTCAGAAAAGTTACTGGAGCACAGCATGGTCAGCTTGTCAGGCAGTTCCTCGGTGAATCGCTGTTGTCAATCGTTCTGTCTTGCCTTGTCGCTTTGTTTGTAATGCAAGCGCTCAGAGTCATTTTTGAATCCATCACAGGAAAAGTTATCGCCATGACAAATGCCCACGACTCCATTGTGATCGGGGGAGCTCTGGGTTTACTCGTCATCATCACGGCGATCTCAGCCTTCTACCCCGCGTGGGTACTCTCGCTACACAAGCCTGCTAGAGTACTCAAGGGCAATCTGGGAAGTGATTCACGCGTCTCGCGATCGAACAAGATTTTTATCGCCACGCAGTTTGCCATCAGTGCTGCACTGCTGGTCTTCCTTGTCATTCTGCTCGCACAGACGACCTACATGCAGACCACGGAGCTTGGTTTCCAAAAAGATCAAATACTTGTGGTGCCGGTCCCTGAAGATTCCGTCGTTCGAACGCACGTGGAAATGTACCGCACTGAATTTGTCAACAGCAATCTTGTAGAAGGGTTCAGTATTGGTGGCTTTGCGTCAAACCTCGGAACTACTGACCCGTTTGCCTCTCCCCTTTGGCTTGAGGGCGATCAGGAACGCCAGTTGATAGCGCCCAATATCACGGTCGACAGACATTATCCCCGTCTGTTGCAACTCAAAATCAAGTCGGGCAGGTCTTTCGACGATTTCAAGGATTCGTCCGTGAAGGGCAAGGCGTTGGTCAACGAGGCATTTGCGAAGTTATCAGGCTGGACTGACCCGATCGGACACCAAGTGAGAACCTATTCGGGCAAGGCCGAAATCATCGGGGTCATCAATGACTTTCATTTTCAATCCCTGCACAACGTCATCGAGCCGCTCGTAATCATGGGAATGGATGATGGCAACCCCGACGCGCGATTCTTTTTTATGAAGGCGAATCCCGCCAACGTCGAACAAATCAGGGCCCTTTGGAGTTCACTGATACCCCAGCATTCATTTGACTACTTCTTTCTCGACCAGTTTTTTGATGAACAATACCGGGTCGAAAAAACTATGGAAGTACTCTTCCTGTATTTCACGTTAGTGACCATAATTATCTCCGCCAGTGGATTGTTTGCGGTGACGTATCATCATATCCAACTTCGAATGAGAGAGATCGGTATCAGGAAAGTATTTGGCGCTGGCAAGGCCGCGCTTATGCGTTTGCTTTCGGCACAATTCGTAAGAATGGTGAGTCTAGGGGCCTTGGTTGGGATGGCTGTCGGTTTTTTTGCTGCCGATCGTTGGCTGCTGAACTTTGCCTATCGCACGGAAGTGACCCTGGTGATGGTGATGGTTCCGGGGCTTACGCTGATATTACTTTCACTTGTCGTGATCGCCACAAAAACGTACGCTGGAGCATCGAGGAATCCAGCGGAAGTGATGCGACACGAATAACCTATTTCGGTTTGCACACGACGAGCCAGTCCCACGGAAACGGCTTGTCCAGCCATTGCGGTGGGGCATCGAACTCCGTAGTCCAGTTGTATTCGAGTTTGTCTATGGCGACGATCGAAAGTCCGGCTTCATCGAACGTTACTTCTATTTCCGGCTGCATAAAATGCTTGGTCGGGACTCCGTCGATAGTCATGAAGCCATCGAGGAGCGCCCTGGTTCCGCCGTCGAAAAATTGCAGGTCTGAACGCGGAATGCGTTTGAAGGGCACACCTTCTTTCTCGAACCATTTTTTCAGGCGCCATCCCGAATAAATCCCTGACTCCAGTGATGGCACGACAAAGATCGCGTAACCCGTCTTTTTCAACGCGCGCCGGACATTCTTAATAATCCCGTTGTTCTTTTTTTCATCGGGCAGGATGGCGACGTTGCAGCAAAAGGCAAAGTCTGCAGCGGGCAACTTCTGCGGGACGGCGAGGTCCATTCTTTTGAGGGCGATGTTATTGAATGGCGCTTCACTTGCGATCTTAAGCAGCTCTTCGGAAATATCAATACCCAGAATGTTCCCAAACAACGGACACAAGTAGGGAAACGCTTTGCCGGTACCGCAGCCAATGTCGATGGCGAAATGTTTTTTGTTGGCGAATTTCGTTAGCCATTTTTTGAGTTTACCAGTTCGGTCTTCATAGTACGCGTCAAAAATTTCTTCACCGTACTGCGCGCCAATCCTGTTCCAGTATGATTTGTCCTGCGTTTCGGTCGACATTTCGCAACTCTGTGTTTTGTGGCAAGATAAGCTTCGAAGACGAGAACTCCATGGTTGTGCGGTTGTGCTATTGTGCTGTTGTTGGGTGTTGGAGGTACCTTGATCAGGTTGCAGGTTTCAGGTTACAGGTCTTCATTGTTCTAAGGACCAGGCGATCGATTCACCGCGCAACGATAAATCCCGAGTCTTCCTCGAATTGTCCCGCGTTGAAGTAGATCAATTGCTCAAGGAAGTAGCTGAACGCTCGATTCCGGCAAAGAGATCCTGGTGGGGTTATGATATTCTTCAGATCAACGATCCGGATGGCAACGAGTTATTGGTTTGTTTGGAGAATCTGCTGTGAGTGTTGGGCGGGGCGCCATCAATCAACTCTTGACCTTGATTTGAGGGATTGAAGGATTGGCTTGATTGGATACAGGCAATACCAGCGTACTCCTGCCAGTCATTCAAATAAAATCAAGGAATCAAGGAAATCCTGACAATCAAGTCTTGACCTTGATTTGAGGGATTGAAGGATTGGCTTGATT
>CAZLWX010000114.1:10362-11805 GCA_964563295.1 uncultured Roseivirgaceae bacterium
TCTTGACCTTGATTTGAGGGATTGAAGGATTGGCTTGATTGGGGTTCGAGGTAGGTACTGGAGTTCCCTCTGTCAATCTTATAAATCAAGGAATCAAGGAAATCCTAAAAAATCAAGGTTAAGAAGGATTGGCTTGATTAAATTCAGTCAATATTAGCGTACTCCTCATGTTTAAAATCATTCAAATAAAATCAAGGAATCAAGGAAATCCTAAGAATCAAGGTCAAGACAGATGAAAGAGCAAGAGCTCACCCATACGATTATTGGATCAGCCATGGAAGTCCATAAAGTTATGGGTAATGGATTTCAGGAGGTTGTTTATCAACGTGCACTAGCCATTGAGATGCGGCTCCAGGGATTAACTTTTGAAAGGGAAAAAGAATTGCCCTTGCAGTACAAAGGACACAGTGTCGGTAAGCGGCGTGTAGACTTTTTTGTAGAAAACAAAATAATGGTCGAAATCAAGGCGGTCATTAACCTTGAAGACGTCCATCTGGCCCAGGCTATGAATTACCTGGAAGCATATAAAATGGAAATTGGCTTACTTATGAACTTTGGTTCCAAGAGCCTCCAATTCAAGAGAGTTCACAACAACAAACTCATCAAGCAGTCTAAACCTTGATGTGAAGGATATAAGGATTGGCTTGCTTAAGTTCATGCCTGCCAATCATGTAAAATCATGAGAATCAAATCAAGCCAATCAAGGAAATCATGAAAATCAAGGCTAAGACCACGCCCAGATTCGCATTCCTCATCGCAATGCTAACCCTCCTCTCGTGTGCTCCCGGCTACGAGAAAGAAGGCGAGAAATGGGTGTGGGTCTCCTATGACGAAGCCGTGGGCAAGAGAATAACACCAATCGATGCGCACGATGCCGAAACATTCGAAGTGCTCGAGAACAGCGAGTACGCCCGCGACAAGAACTCAGTATTTTTTGTTGGACAGATAATAAAAAATGCAGACCCTCAATCCTTCGAATTGTTGGAGAACGGCTACGCCAAAGATCGTGATAACGTGTTCCTCGACACCGAGACGGTGATCTTTGCCGATCCCGCCACGTTTGTTCAACTCGAATTTCCCTACTCCAAAGATGCCAGGCATGTCTTTTGCGGAACAATCCCACTCATGCTCGATGAAGGCGACGTCCAGGAGTTCCGTGTCACCAACGAGGATAAACTCATGTCGCACTTGAAATCAACCTCCGACCTTTCCTACTTTCTCGAATTCAATCCCCAGTACCAATGGCTGGATACGCTCGGAATAGAAACCGTGATCCTCGGAGAGTCGGCGACAGGAGAAACGGCGGGTAGGAAGTTTAAGGGAGTGACGGAGGTGGAGTAGATCGTTGAGGTGTTCGGGTGTTGGGGTTGTGCGGAGGTGCTATTGTGCTGAAATAAGTTGCATGTTTCAAGTTTCAAGGCTTCAGGCCATTGTGTTGTAATG
>CAZLWX010000115.1:0-11574 GCA_964563295.1 uncultured Roseivirgaceae bacterium
CACCGCTGTTCAAGGCCAGCCGCAACAAGGTAACGAAGAAGAAGAGATCTATGTTGTCGAATTGAAGAATGGAGCGCAAACCAAGACCGTCCGCTTTACCAAAGATGGCGAGAGATTGGACGACACGGGAATGGAACACGACCAGAACTAACAGCCTGCGCTCACGACGCGTATCCCACCATAGAACCTGACTATCGGAAAAGCTGGATTTATTCCAGCTTTTCTTTCTATTTTCGGCCTTCTATATGGCCGAAATACTGCTCGTTGAAGACGACCTCACGTTCTCCAGAATTTTGGAATCCTTTCTGACTAAGCGCGGTCACCGGGTGAAAGCCTGCCACAAGGGAAAGGATGGACTGCGCGAATTTATTTCAAGCAACTTCGACCTGGTCATACTCGATTACCGGCTCCCGGATATGACGGGCATGGATATCCTTGACGCCATTAAGTCATCTAACTCCCATATTCCGGTCGTAATCATGACCAGCTTCAGCGATATCCGCACCGCGGTGAAGGCGATCAAGGCTGGCGCGATGGAATATATTACTAAGCCGGTGAATCCCGATGAACTGCTGATGATCGTGCAGCAGGCGTTGAAGAAGGAAACTGAATCCGACGGCGCATCTCCCTCGAGGGAGGATTTTGTGGAGGGCACGAGTGCTGTGGCGAAACAGCTTTACGACTTTGTCAGAATTGTAGCCCCTACCAACATCTCCGTCATTATTGAAGGCGAAAGCGGAACAGGAAAAGAATATGTGGCCCGAATGATCCATCAGCTCAGCCCGCGCGCGAAAGGACCTTTCGTTGCAGTCGACTGCGGCGCACTGTCGCGTGAATTGGCCGGAAGCGAGTTGTTTGGACACGTTAAGGGTGCTTTTACGGGAGCCGTGCTCGACAAGGTCGGGCAGTTTGAGGCCGCCCATGGCGGGACGATATTCCTCGATGAGGTGGGCAACCTATCGTATGATGTCCAGGTTAAATTACTCCGCGCTTTACAGGAGCGCGTTATTCAGCCCATCGGCAGCAACCGCGAGGTAAAGGTCGATGTCAGGATATTGACCGCGACAAATGATGATCTGGCTGTGAGTGTGCAAAAGAATGAATTCCGTGAGGACCTATATCACCGCCTCAATGAATTTAAACTGTCGGTGCCTGCGTTGCGCGAGCGTGGAAAGGAAGATCTCCATCGTTTCCTGGACGCTTTCAGAAATTCGGCAAACAAGGAGTTAGGGAAGAACGTAGCCTCGTTTAACCCCGATGTACTTACACTGTTCGAAAAATACGATTGGCCTGGTAACCTGAGAGAACTCCGGAATGTGGTCAAGCGCGCCGTGTTGCTTACACCGGACGATGTAATCGGTGAAGACTCGATTCC
Source organism: uncultured Roseivirgaceae bacterium (assembly GCA_964563295.1). Lineage (GTDB taxonomy): Bacteria > Bacteroidota > Bacteroidia > Cytophagales > Cyclobacteriaceae > Chryseosolibacter. The sequence goes on from CAZLWX010000115.1 coordinate 1,376, forward strand.
TCCGGAAATGATCGAGAACGTGAAACAGGGTGAAAAGGAAAAAGCTGTACCCATTTACGATCTCAAGGCATTGCAGGAAGTGCAGGAGCGCGAAATGATCATCAAGACACTCCAGGAAGTCCGCTACAATAAGTCAAAGGCCGCCAGGATACTGAATATCGACCGCAAGACCCTCTATCTGAAAATGGAGAAATACGGCATTGAATAGCTAGGGAAGCTGAGCCAGTGTCACCAGCCTGATATGCATGATCACCTCGTTAACTTTGCCCATGGCATTGTTGATATCGATCGACAACTTGGCCGGGTCGTCACCACTAACCAGCCGCTGCTCCAGGCTGTGAAGTTTGCTTCCCAAAGCCCGCATTCCCAGTTGCGAAAACCTTCCAGACATCTTGTGAATGATTTCTCTCAGATCATTCCTTTGCTGGGCCTCCATCAGATCGCCTACGCGCGATAGGTCGTCTGATGTTTCGTCTACGAACTGTGTCAGGATCGATTGGAATAATGCATCGTCGCCCATGGTCATTTTCCGAAGGGTCGTGATATCGGGAGCTTCTGTCACGTCGACATCCTCTCCTGTTTCAACTCCCAATCGTTTCAATAGCTCATTTTCGTGAAAGGGTTTCGGTAAAACCGCGTCAAATCCCTGTTGGAGCAAGCTTTCTTGCTCATCGGGCATAGCATGGGCGGTAAGGGCAATGCAATGGAGGTCTCTTCCAAGTTTCTTGCGCAGTCCGTGGCACAACTCCACTCCATTGATCTCCGGCATGCGGATATCGATCAAGGCATGTGACACCTGGTCAGCGTGGTTGAATGACAGCGCCGAACGGGCATCGGAGAACGTGCGGAAATCAATGCTGTGCTTTTTGAGGATGACGCTGCAGAGTCGCAGGATCAGCGGATCATCGTCGATGATCATAATGGGGCCACTTATTTTGGTGGCGGCAACTTGTTTATCGTAGCGGACCTGGTTCACCGCACCTGGTGTGGCTTTGTCGAACGTCAACTCGACCCGGAAAGACGAACCGATACCCGGCTCACTGGAAACCTCCAGCAGGCCGTGTTGGGCGTTTATCAGGGATTTCACGATTGTGAGCCCCAGGCCCGTGCCGCCGTACTGTGTTGTTATCGATGTCTCGATCTGCTCAAATTGATTGAATATCTTGTCGAGATCCTGCTGGTTGATTCCAATGCCGGTGTCGATCACTTCGAAAACACAGCGGACTTTCTCTCCTTCGTCTTTCGTGTAGACAGCGAGCTTGATAAATCCACGGTGGGTAAACTTGATGGCATTCCCAATCAGGTTATAAAGGATTTGACGCAGCCTGAAGGGATCCCCGGTCAGTGTAAATGCCGAGGCTTTTTCGGTGTCCAGCAGGAACATCAGGTTCCTGGCCTCCGCCTGCACGCGCATGGCCGATTCGACCTCCTTGATGACCGATAACAGCCGAAACCGCTCGCGCGCCAGGGTTAGATTTCCGGAAGAGATTCTACTATAGTCGAGTACTTCGTTGACGATGTGCAGCAGGTGTTCGGAGGAGCTATGGATCGCGTTGATTTCATCCTCCGTATTGCCGGACCGTTGTTTCAGTTGTTCGGCAAAACCGATGATCGATTGAAGCGGTGTTCGTATTTCGTGACTCATATTCGCCAGGAAACGCTGCTTAATCTTGCTCAGTTCCTGAGCTTCGTCACGCGACTTTTCAAGCTCTTCCTTGTAATAGTTGCTGCGGCCAATATCAATCCAGATCAGGTATATCAGCAATGCCGCTGCGATGAAGAAGGCCAGCATAAGCATATTGATTCGCGAAATGCTTTGATTCATGACGCGCACCGCATGGTGATTGCGGCTCTCGATTCGTGCGACTTCTTCATTTTCGACCTGATGCAGGATGCCGAGCAATTGATTGACGAAAAGACTATTGGCGTGAATTAGTTCGAGCTCACGATTTTGAAGTTTGCGCCGCTGGCTCCTTTGATCGGTTTCCATTTCACGCATAATCTGGCCGATCTCTTCAAAGGCTTGCCGTTGGCGGGCCAGAGCGACTGTGTCAAGCAGCAAGCTCGTTTGTTCCTGCACCCTCAACAGCGGTGTATCAGGAGTTGCAGCGTCTTTTTTCTTACTAAACAGCTTCTTCAGGAATGAGCGCTGATCTTCTTTTTTCGCCGTTGTGGTTGTGTCGGGGAGCCATGTTGTGGTGGTCCTGACTTGTTGTTGAAAGAGGTTGCTGTCGATCGCGCCGTTATCATGGTGGAGGATAGCGGCCAGGGTGTCCAACTGAGTAGAGAACTGCCGGTTGTCAAGGAGTTCTGCTTTGACTTTCAGGTAGGAGAAAAAGAGCTTGTCGCGCTGGTAGAGAACGTCCTTCATGTCCTCCAGGCGCTCGACCTGCGTCGAATCCCATTCCAGATTCATCAGCGAGTCGACCATCGCTGACAGGGATGCTGATTGTTCGAGGAATGTGCTGAACGGCTGATTGGGGTTTCGTATCGCTTCGGCCCGTTGAAGCTGGTCGAGCGTCGTAATGTCCTCGAATAAACTGTTCAGCAGGTTGAGCTTCTCGTTAGGTTGGGAGAGTTCATCGACCGTACCCAGCAGTTCGCGAAATGAAAACCGTGTGATCGCCAAGGCCAGAAAAATTGCTACTGACACCAGCAGGAATGCGGCGAGCGTCTTTCGGACGACCGATTTTAGCGAATGCTTATTTCTGTTGGGCATGGCTGAACAAGGATTTTTAGCGGCTGCTCAACGTCAGAATATTTCCAACCTTATGCAAATTCGCCGAAAGGCAGGAAGGTGACCACTGTTTCTAAAAGAAAGACTTACCGATTCGGTGGTAAGTCTTTCTGTTCGATATTCCGTTCTTGTCGGAGTTTACACACTCCTGCCTCGAATGAGTCTTAACAATACAGCGAGAATGGCAACCACCAGTAAAATGTGAATGAGGCCGCCAACACTGAAGACAAATACACCTAATATCCATCCGATGATGAGGATAATAGCAATGACGTATAATAGATCGCTCATATTGATGATTTTTGTACTGGGTCAAATCAAAAATGAATGCCAACAACGTCGACACCGTTTGGTTTCATTGAGACGCAAATCCTCCTATTTCTGTGGAATTTATTCCTACCGACAGCGCTGATAACCCGCCTGCTGTTGCGGATTTGAGCCCGAAGCAGCATTGGCACTGATTTTTCTTGATGAAAAGCGGCTTTAAACAAAAAAGTAGTTGCTTATGAATGTTATCAAGATCGTTGTGGCTTTGATCTGTGCGTACGGACTGTTCGTATCGGTCTCCTATCTTCTGATGCGCTTACTTTTTCCCAGGATTGAAACTGAGAATGAGGAGGAAAGAACGAGGGTTGTGAGGACCCGCGCCGCCCGAAGAATGCGGCGTCCGCTGAAGACACAAAAAAACCTGGCTTTTTAGACCAGGTTTTTTTTGTTCAGCATATCAATAACCGCTGTTGTATGAGTCGTTATCATAATCATCTTCACCGGCATTCAGGTTGATGGCCAGGAAGAGCTGCGCAACCTGGTTCTTCGAGTTGCCAAAAACTCGCTTAGCACCGCCGCTCTTGGCGATCTCGTTTAGTCCGTAGTTGTAACGGACACCGAGTTGTGCTCCGCGGCCAAGATTAAACCCGATACCACCGACCAGTCCATAATCCCAGTCGTCAAAATTTCTCCGATCCTGAGTATCGAACTCGTTGTTCGGATCACCGTCATTGTTCCGAATCTCTGCGTTCAAGAGATACGCCCAGTACGGTCCTGCTTGAATCTCTGCAACAGGGCCGAGCTTGAACACTGCAAGGACCGGAATGTCAATGTAGCTCAGATTGATCTTTTGGTCGTGATGAAGATTGATACCGCCGGGTCCAACCGAGCCATACGTGATACCCGTACCTTTCGTTGAAAAGTTTATCTCGGGTTGTATGGCAAATGCCTCCGTCGAGAACAGCTGACCGTACACGCCGGCGTGCCATCCGAAGCGCGCGTTTTCGTCGTCGGTATTATTCACATAAAGATTACTGAGATTCAACCCTCCCTTGAATCCTACCCTCGGACGCTCCTGAGCTTGTGCATTGGCAACGGTAATTGTTATCAGCCCCGCCGACAGCAGCAAACTAAGATTTCTCAATACCTTTTTCATAGTCGCTTATTGTTGTTTAGTTTGACATAGTTTTCCTACCCATCTATATCGAAAGGGCGTGCCATGCCCACGCGCGCATGCTATAGCGACGGTTGAACCCACGTTAAGACTCAAAAGCCTTCATTCCGCGCGAAAAACTTTGATAGTCGCGGTGCGGCTGCTATTCGCGTGTTCAAAAAGTCAACGGTCCAGTGTAGAAGTTTTTCCCGAAACGGCGCAATAGACGGGTCTTAACGCCCGTAAACGGCTGTATCACAAGATCTTATATGCAAAAAAACATTCTGGCACTATAATTTCTTTAAGCAATCAGGAGAGTGTGCAGGTTCCTGTTCCGGGTTCCCGTTGAATGGATGAACCATGACGCAGTTTCCTGTCATGGCGGAGGATGATGCAGGAGGTTACTTCAGGAGAAAGTGGTCATGGATGGTACGGCTCTTTATTTGTTGTGGAATGGGTTGAGGTGAAAAACGAATTGCGGCATGAAAAGAAAAATAATCAGCATGTTAATCGGTCTGTGTATGTTCTTACTGATGATGGGCATGCACCTGATGCAATAATCCTGTCAGCCCAGGGCTTTTACGCCCGGTAGTTCTTTCCCTTCGAAATATTCCAGCAGCGCACCACCTCCTGTAGAAACGTAACTGACCTGGTCGCTATAACCCAGGTCTGCAACAGCCGCAGCCGAATCACCACCACCCACAAGAGAAAAAGCGCCGTTTCTGGTTGCATCTACTACCGCCTCTGCAATTTTTTGCGTTCCGATACTAAATTTCTTCATCTCGAACACGCCCATCGGTCCATTCCAAAGAATCGTGCGTGATTTTTTGATTACGTCGCCGAAGACCTGTGAAGCCTGTGGACCGATGTCGAGGCCCATCCAACCATCTTTAATTGACGTGTTGTTGGCGATCTCGGTGTTGGCAGTTTCGTCGAACTTGTCGGCAATGATAGAATCCATCGGCAAGTGCAACTCCACGCCCTTGCTTTTGGCTTTACCAACAAGTTCTTTCGCCAGATCGAGCTTGTCTTCTTCTACCAGCGACTTGCCCACATTCCCGCCAAGGGCCTTGAAGAATGTGTAGGTCATGCCGCCGCCGATAATGAGGTGATCCAGTTTATCGAGGAGCTTCTCTATGATAAGGATCTTGTCGGAAATCTTGGCTCCGCCCATGATTGCAGTAAATGGTTTAGCCGCGTTTTCCAGTACGCGCGCCGCGTTCTTCAGTTCGGCTTCCATGACCAGACCCGCGCATTTTTCCTTAAAGAAACGCGCGACGATCGTCGTTGAGGCGTGCGCGCGGTGGGCGGTTCCAAACGCATCGTTGACGTAGATATCGCCGAGCTTCGATAACTTTTCCGCGAATCCTTCATCTCCTTTTTCCTCCTGTTTATAAAACCGCAGGTTCTCGAGGAGGAGCACTTCTCCGGGTTTGAGGTTGTTGGCTTTGGTCACCGCTTCGTCACCGATGCAATCATTTGCGAACTGCACGGGACGGCCAAGCAGTTGTTCGGTTGTCTTCAGCGTGTGTTTAAGCGAGTATTTTTCTTCAGGACCTTCTTTGGGCCGCCCGAGGTGCGACATCAACACACAACTCCCTCCGTCGCCCAGTATTTTTTTTATGGTGGGAATGGTTGCCCGTATCCTGTTGTCGTCGGTGACATTGAAATTCTTGTCGAGTGGAACGTTGAAGTCAACCCGGATCAAAGCCCGCTTCCCTTTGAAATCGATATCATTGATTGTTTTCATAATCGTGGTGTCAATAAGTCGCGGACGAATTTAGCAAAAGTGGGTAAAGGGTACAGATAATTTTTGGAATGGCTTCGTTGTTGGGATCTAAATCGTTTTCGCAACGTTGATTCAGGGTGTTGTCGTTCAGGAAAAACGTGTTTTTGCAATATGCGGGATGTCCCCTCTAATCACCAAAACTTATCGCCATGCCCTTCGCCGCCTTAACCAGATATGAATTCTTGTCAACATAATTGTAATGACGGGTGGCTTCTTCAAGCGACACGTGGCTGATGGCGTTATTCTTATAGGTCACCATTTGTCCAAATTGCTTTTCAAGCGCCAACTCGAATGCCTTGACCCCAAACAACGAGGCGAGTATGCGGTCAAATGCCACCGGACTACCGCCGCGCTGAACATGACCCAACACGGTTTCACGGATCTCCGCCTTACAGCCTGCAGCCTTCAACTGTTGAGAGAGTTGATAAGCAACGCCTCCGAGGCGCACATGCTCGGAGCCTTGTTCGCCCTTGCTGGCGGTAACAGTCCCCTCCAGTGGTTTAGCACCTTCGGCCACGACAATGTTGGCGAAACCGCGACCCCGCTTATATCGCAAGTTTATCCGCTTGACGATTTTATGAATGTCGTATGGAATTTCTGGAATCAGGCACACCTCCGCGCCGCCGGCTATTGCTGTATGTAAAGCTATCCAGCCCGCGTCCCTTCCCATCACCTCCATAATCATTACCCGATAATGGCTCTCGGCCGTGGTCACAAGTTTGTCGAAGCTGTCCGTGGCGATTTGCACGGCGGTCTGGAACCCAAACGTGACATCGGTCGACGATAAATCGTTGTCGATTGTTTTCGGAACGCCAATGATCGGAACACCCTTGTCAAAGAGTACTTTCGAAATTTTCTGCGAACCGTCGCCGCCGATGTTGATGACGGCTTCAAACTTCAGGTCCTTCAATTTCTTCACCAGTTCGTCCGAACGGTCGACGAATTTCACGGTACCATCCGGCTGGGGGATAGGATATTTCAGCGGATTACCTTTGTTCGTGGTCTTGATGATTGTCCCGCCCTTCACGTGAATGCCGGCGGTGTTCTTGCTGGTGAGCCGTTTGATTTCCTGTGGAGTATTCAGCACCCCCTGGAATGCCTCGATACTCCCGTACACTTCCCAATTTTTTTCCCGTCGAGCTCGCCTGACAATCGCGCGTATCACGGCGTTCAGTCCGGGGCAATCACCGCCGCCTGTAAGAACAAGTACTTTTTTCGTTTTTTCCATGGGATTATCCGTTCGAAGCAGTAAAGAAAACGAAAGGCCGGAAATTATCCGCTCCTCTTGCTTCGATTAATTAGCCTTCTCGCGACCCGAGCGATATGCGGCTCTTCGCAGTCGATCGTTAATGGCGCGCCCGAGCCCGATGTCGGGTACGAACTCCGCCAGGATTACATCCACCGGCAACTTCTCGAGCCTTCGCAACGCTGAAAAAAGATTGCGTGCTGCTTCTTCCAGTGAACCCGATGGTGAGAGTATAAACTGATAAGGGGAGTTGTAATCCTTTTGAAACGTTAGAATCGCCGAGCAATGCGCAGGGTATTCCTGGAGCAAGTCGTTCAGGTTGCCGGTTCGAACGGGCTTTTTTGGCGCATAATGACTTTGAAGCTGCCCTGGCGCGCGTGGGTTTGAGCCGGATTGGGTGCGCAACGTGACAGGGCCAACTATCGCTTCAACATCCTCAATAGAAATTCCGCCGATGCGGTAGGTTATCGGTTGGTCATTCTCGAATCCGATAATCGTTGACTCAATGCCCACCCTGCATTCGCCGCCGTCGAGTATATAGGCGATCCGGTCGCCGAGTTGTTCATTGACGTGCGCCGGCGTCGTGGGACTAACATACCCGAACGGATTTGCACTCGGAGCGGCAAGTGGAAAAGGCAATTGATTCAGAAGCTCCAGTGTTATCGGGTGGTCGGGGCATCGGATACCTACGGTGTCCAGTCCCGCAGTCACCAGGTCTGGGATCAGATTTGTTTTCTTGAGTACGATGGTAAGCGCGCCGGGCCAGAATTTCTCAGCGAGCTTTTGCGCTTGCGTCGGTATTTCGTCAACATACGGCGTTGCAGATTCAACCGAGGATACGTGAACGATCAGCGGATCAAACTGCGGTCTGTTCTTGGCGGCAAATATTCTGGCAACAGCCGCGTCATCGAGTGCGTTTGCAGCGAGTCCATAAACTGTTTCGGTGGGCACGGCGACCAATTCGCCGCGTTCCAACAGTTGCCTTGCTTTATTTATATCTTTGCCGACGTCTGCCATCTATTCCAACAGACGCAAAAGTAAACTTTATGTTCAGATTATTTATTGTCTCTGCCTTGTCATTACTGGCGGTCACTGCATCAGCTCAGAAGACCGATAAGGTTCTTCAGAAAAAGTTGCTTCCACTGGTGACCACCTTTAATGGCGACGCTGGCATCTATGTCCACCATCTGAAAACCGGAAAAACCGTCGAGATCAATGCGGACACGGTCTTTCCAACAGCGAGCATGATCAAGGTGCCGATTACCATCGCGATGTTCGACAAAATCGAGCAGGGTGAAATACCGTACGACACGATATTGACATATAAGGATTCGTTGCTGTACGAAGGCGAGGATATTTTGGGTTCATTCAAGCACAACGAGAAAATCGCATTGAGCAAAGTGATGATGCTGATGGTCACGACCAGCGACAACACGGCGAGTCTGTGGTGTCAATCCCTTGCAGGCACCGGCGTGGCGATCAATCAATGGTTGGAGAACTTCGGACTGGTTCATACCAGGATGAATTCGCGCACGCCCGGAAGGCGGGGCAATTGGGAACGCTATGGCTGGGGGCAAACGACACCTCGCGAGATGGCGGAGTTGCTGGTCAGCATTCGGCGAGGTAAAGTGGTGAGCCCACGTGCCAGCGAGAGAATTTACCGGAACCTGATCAGGATCTATTACGACAAGGAGGCGCTGTCGCAGGTTCCACCTTACGTACAAGTCGCTTCCAAGTCCGGCGCGGTAGACCGGTCACGGTCAGAAGTGGTGTTGGTGAACGCACCTCATGGTGATTATGTCTTCTGTGTGATCACGAAAAATCAGCACGATGAAAGTTGGGATTATGACAATGAGGGCTGGACGCTGATCAGGAACGTTTCGCGCATATTATGGAACTACTTTGAACCCGATTCTAAATGGAAGCCGGCAGAAAAGATCGAAGAATGGTATTAGATTTGAGGCTTTATCACATGAAGATGACCTGGAAAATACTTTACGTCGTTGTAGTGCTGGGGATGCTGGTTGGATGCGGAAAAGAGAAATCGCGTGATCATAGGGAGGAGAAACCCGACCCACTGGCAATACGCTATGCGGTGAAATCGGAGTGGGCCCACGACAAGGATGCTTTTATCCAGGGGCTGGTGATCCATGAGGGTAAGCTTTACGAAAGCACGGGCCAGGACAACTCCTGGATCGGCATTATCGATGTCGAAACCGGAAAGCCCGATAAGAAGGTTGTCCTTCCCGAAATGTACTTTGGCGAGGGCATCACCATTCTGAACAACAAAGTTTACCAGCTCACCTGGGAGCACAAGATTGGATTTGTTTACGACCTCAGGACTTTTAAGAAAATCGGTGATTTCACTTATGAAGGGGAGGGGTGGGGGATAACCCATGATTCAACCAACCTGATCATGAGCGAGGGCACGGACCGTTTGATCTTCCTCGACACTGTCAGCCTTAAGCCGGTAAAAACTGTAAATGTGACCGATGAGAACGGGCCCGTCAAGAAATTGAACGAACTGGAATATATCGATGGGTACATTTTCGCAAATCAGTGGGAGACGAACTTTATCCTGAAGATCGACCCAACCAGCGGTAAGGTTGTGGGAAGGCTTGATCTCACGGCGCTCGCGCGCGACGCGAAGATGCGCAATCCCCAAGCCGATGTGTTAAACGGGATCGCGTATCACCCGGGTACGAAGATGCTACTTGTCACGGGCAAATACTGGCCGAGGATCTACGTGCTTCAACTTCTTTAAGGTGCTGATGTGCTATTGTGCTATTGTGCTGTTGCTAATTCTCAATTCGTGATTAAGCGCGGTGGAGAGGTAGGGTTCTCCTTCGTCGTGTTGAAGTGTTGGAGTGTTCACGTTGTACAGATTTGGCTTTTGGCCTTTAGCCTTTGGCCCTTGGCCTTTAGCCTTTGGCCTTTAATTCGTGATTAAGCGCGGTGGGTCCCTTTAGGGAATGGAAGGGCGCGCGGTGGAGAAGCAGGGTTCTCC
>CAZLWX010000116.1:0-11284 GCA_964563295.1 uncultured Roseivirgaceae bacterium
CCCTTGAAGGACCAAACGGCCATCGCGTTGAACGGTGTGACTGCGAATCCTGACGTAGCGGGTAATCATTCCGGAATTTTATTCACTCGGTTATCTGCATCTAATTTTCAAAAGCGTTTTTCGCCACCGAACCGCTACGCCGGTTTACATTTCAACAACGTATGGCTAATGCCGATCAGATCGCGTTCCTCGACAACCGAAAGCCCTGCTTCTTTCACATAACCCAGAAAGTCACGCGAATGATACATCTGACTATTTCCGTTTGCCATCGCGGTGAAATACAGGGACGTCTGCTGAAGCACAAACGCCGAAGCTTTGAATCGCTGTCTATTCCAGAACGGTTCCAGGATAAAGATATGACCGCCCGGTGCTAAAGAGCCGCGGCATCGTCTTAGTATCGATTTGATCTGATCCCCGGAAAAGCAATCCAGGAATTGACTCATCCAAACGGCGTCAAATCCAGAGGGAAAAGCTTGCCGATCATCGAGGATATTACAGGGATAAAATTCGATACGCTCTCCGAAACCACTGGTTCTTACCTTCTGGCTGGCCATTTCGACCTGACCAGGTAAGTCCATGATGGTAACACGGACGTCGGGGTCATACGTAGAACATTCCAGCGCCCATTTTCCGGTGTTGCCACCTATGTCGAGTAAGCTCCGTGGCTTGCCCTCAAAGACATATGGCAAAACATCCGAAAAAGCGTAATCGGAATAGAAATGATCGAAGCCAAACCAACTTTTCTGCACGTGATCTGGCAACTGCGACAACCCCTCGTATATCGTCGGCCATTCGCCATGGACCTTCAGACCCTCGGGCTTTCCGGACCTGACGCTGTCTTCGAGGTAATACATTCCCTGGTAACACACGTCGTGGACAAAGTCCATGTTGACAGCGGTGAGTTCATCATGGAGGACAAAGGAAGCTGTTTTGGTGGTCCTGTAGCGTTCATCTCCGACAGTCAGCAGGCCGATTCCGAGGCCAGCCTCCACCAGGACGCGTACGCCGTACATGGGCAGACCTACTTGCTTTGAGATCTCCTGGAGCGTAAGCCCGCCATCACTGCTTTCAATAGCCTGAAGAATACCGGTGTTTTTCAGCGCGCGGGCCGACTGAAATACGAAAGGCGCGAATGCGATCCATTGCGCTTTTTCTTTTGCCTCCAGGGCTGAAAGGTCGTCCGATCCAAAAAAGTCCTTATTCATTGCCAGGCGATATTTTTTTCGAGCACGATGGCGGCGTTACATCCACCAAAGCCGGATGCGGTCTTCAAGAATCGATTCAGAGGTCTTTCTTCCGCACTGCGGATGATGTTCAGCGGTGATGACACGCCAATCGTTTCAAACCCGGCCGAAGGGATGAGCCTGTTGTTCAACATACTGTGAATGCCCGCTACTGTCTCGATCAGTCCCGCGGCTCCCAGCGTGTGGCCAAAGGAGCCCTTCAGGCTGTGTATCGGGGTATTGTTCAATCCGGCCAACGAAAACGCCTTTGCCTCCATCTCATCATTATAGCGTGTAGCGGTGCCGTGAGCTGAAACAAAATCCACATCCTCCGTGGTGACTCCGCTTTCTCGTATAGCACGGTCAATGGCAGCATACAGTTCTTCGCCAGTGCGCGACGGTCCCGAGATGTGATTGGCATCATTGGATATTCCAGTCCCCAGTATCCTCACCGTAGGTTCGGCACCCAGGATTTTGGGTTGTGAAGACATCACCACTGCGGCCGCAGCTTCTCCGAGGTTGATCCCATCACGGGCGGCGTCGAACGGACGGCAACGGGAACTGCTCAACGCCTGAAGGCTTTGAAAACCGGAGACAACAAACCGGGTCAGCTCGTCAGCGCCGACAACAACGGCATGATCATACCTCCCAGCGTGCAACATTCTTTTGGCAACAATCATCGCCATCACGCCGGAGACACATGCGTTTGACACGACCATCGATTCGCGCAATCCAATTTGTTCCGCCAGGAAGCGCGCCGACTCGTGCAGGTATTTCCGTGGAACATCAGCAGCGCGTCCGAGCCAATCAATATTGCCTTTGGTGGTCGAAAGGATTAGGATCGTGCGTGACGGAGGTAACACGAGGTCGCGCGCAACATTCCTCAGAACCTTCAAGCATAGATTTTCAAAACGTGTGGCTGATGGCGTCTCCGTTATTCCCCTTACCCGCCCCGCGACCAAGGTCCCTGAACCCAACGGGTCATCAGAAGAGATCGGTGAAATCCCCGACTTCCCCGCAAAAAGATTATCCATATTTTCACTTGTCGTATCGCCAAGTGGTGAAACAATGGCGTCCGCAACAATTGAAACGCTGCTCATAGTAGCCCGAGGTTCCATTTGCCGGCCGATTTGCCTTGCTATTCTTGTTTTACAAAGACTTTCATTTCGCCCGAACAGTACGTCTCCCGTCCGACTTCAACTTGAGCGTATGCGATGACGATATCACCAATGTGGTTGGTTATCCGGATCGTTGTTCTGAGCGAATCGTTCACTAAAGGTAGCCGGTCGATCCGCAGGTCACTGACAGCGGCAAGATACCCCATCGGTATTCGGCGTTGTTGGCTGCGAGATCGAAATCCGAGTTGCAGCGCGGCCGTCTGCGCCATATTTTCAACCAGCCCCGCCTCTGTCAGGTGGCCAGCATCCACAAGCACGTTGTCCTCCACGACAACCAGTCCGGACACCGCGTGCTGATCAGAAGCCTCCACTAGCTTGTCTACCATCACCATAGGACGCCGATGCGGAATATAATCTGTAATATCTTCTTTTGTAGCTAACATCAATTGCTCCAAAATTTATGATAATTAAACCACTGTGCCGGATACATGTTGATTTTTTGTTCGAGCTCGTCAACAAAAATATCCATTAACTGCCCGGCAAAGGTCACCCTGTCGGCTTGCTCACCGCGCGACAGCAGGCTGCTTCCATAGAAGTGATAGTGGGAGTCGTTTTCCTTGAAGGCAAACACGATCGACACGGGGACGCGACAACCGGATGCTAACAGGAACGGCCCGGTCGGAAACTCGGCTGGTGCTCCGAGAAAAGTTCGCGGGGTGGTCTTGTTTCCTGGGAGAAACCGGTCGGCGAGCAGACAAATAAGTTCGTTTCGGCTTAGCGCTTCACTGATCTTATAGGCATGCGTGAGATCCTGATCGATAACGATGATATTAAATGTCCTGGCACCGATTACCTGATCAAGGTATTGCTTGATGCGCCGATGCTCGTTGTCATACATGACGATGTTGACTTGCGTCTTCAACCGTTGCAACAAGTGTCCTGCGGCTTCCCAGTTGCCGACATGAGCACCGAGAAGTATGCCTCCACGACCCTGTCGCACCATTTCGTGAAGGTATTCTTCGCCGTCGAAGGTGTAGGTAAATCGGTTCGGCAATCCGGCCATCACGACTATCCGGTCGAGCAAGGTTTGGCCAAAGGCGTAGTAGTTGCGGTAAACGGCCACAAGGGCCTCATACCATGGGTATTCCAGCCGATTTCGAAAGTAGGAAAAGATCTCCCGTGAGGAGCGCCACGAGAATAGCCAGTAATAGGCGGCCACAAAACGCAAGAGACCGTATGCGGGTCGAAGACCGAGATGCCGGCAAATAGAGATAAAAATCCGATAACCGAGTGGCGTACCTTTCGACTTGCCTTCCCAGTGAGACATATCAGGCACTTACCCGGTCACCCACGCGGCCCGCTACATAGTCGTAAAAGCTTTGGAACGTCGAAATGTTGGCAAAATCCTCAGGCTTGACCTTGAATCCAAAATTGCTTTCAATTACTACCACCAGATCAATGTAATCGAGGCTGTCCAATTCCAGGGTATCGCGCAAATTCGCTTCGGGCGTGATCGCCGAGCGGTCTACTTCGAACTCCTCCACCAGGAAACTGTTAATGCGCTCAATGATAGTTGCTTTGTCCATCACACTTGGTTGTTCCATTTTCTGACAATCAGACTCGAGTTCGTGCCGCCGAAGCCGAAAGAGTTTGACAAAAATACGTCAATATTCTTATTCGTCGTCCTTGAAATAATATTAAGTCGAGCGGAATGTTCATCTGGTGTTTCAAAGTTGATGTTCGGTGCTATAAACGACTCTTCCATCATCAGCATAGAGTACACGATTTCACTGGCACCCGCCATCCAGCATTCATGACCCGTCATGGACTTGGTGGAACTGACAGGCGTATTAGTGGTTCCAAACACCTCATAAAGCGCTTGCGCTTCGCTGGCATCACCTGCCGGGGTTGATGTAGCATGCGCGTTGATGTAGTCGACATCTGCGGCCTTTAGTCCGGAATCCTTCATCGCCAGCTTCAACGACCGCGAAGGGCCCTGGATACTGGGATTGGAGATATGTTCACCGTTGGATGAAAATCCGTAACCGATCACCTCACCCAAAATCCTCGCACCTCGCCGTTTCGCCGACTCCAGGCTTTCCACGATCACCGTAGCAGCGCCGCCGCTGGGCACGAGACCATCGCGATCCTTGTCAAACGGGCGACTGGCAGCCTGGGGATTGTCCTCCCTCACAGAAAAAGCTCCAAGAGCGTCGAAATTTCCCATCGAGTAAATGTTCGTCTCCTGCGCACCACCGCAAATGATGATGTCCTGCAGGCCGTTGCGGATGAACATGTAAGCCAGCCCAATTGAGTGCGATCCACTGGCACACGCTGCACTGACGCCGAAATTGATGCCCTTCAACCTGAAAATAGTCGCCAGGTTCATGTTGACGGTGGAATTGAGCACCTGGAATACCGATCCGGAGCCCACCATCATAGTGTCCTTCTTGGCGCGAATGATGTCGATCGCTTCTATTACCGGTTGTGCCGAGGTGTCATTTCCAAATATGACGCCTACTTCGTGCTCATCGAGATAATCCTGCGTGATTCCGGCGTGTTTCAGCGCCTCCGCCGTTGACCGGTAGGCATATTCACCCTGCTCTGGCAACATCACCCTCGCCCTCCTGTCGAGAACGCCTTTCAATTGAGGTCGCTCCACGAATCCCGTTAGCCCCGAGCGATATCCCATAGCCTTGCGCTGCTGATCCAGAACGATTCCCGATTTGCCCTCATATAATGAGGTCCTCACCGCGTCAAGGTCCTTACCAATACAAGAATAAATGCCCAATCCGGTAATAACCACCCGGTTCATCATCAAACACCTTTTCAGTTTTCCTCAGAAGATCAAGAAAGATAGCCAGTGGCAAGAAAGGTCTGCATGCATACTATTCAGGCCAATGCAAAAATAAAAAAAATCCCCCGATCAGCGGGCATTCACCCTCACTGAATCAAGAGTACAATCCCCCATTGATGTTGAGAACATTACCTGTGATGTATGATGCCGCAGGCGAAGCCAGAAAGACGACAGCATCAGCAACCTCATCCGGCTCTCCGAATCGCTGCATAGGGATCAGGGGTTTCAGGTCGGCCTCCTTTAAATCGCGGGTCATCTCGGTCTTGATAAAGCCAGGTGCTACGGCGTTGACGGTTACTCCCCTCCTGGCGACTTCCTGCGCAAGGGCCTTCGTCGCCCCAATGACACCAGCTTTGGCAGCCGAATAGTTGGTCTGGCCAGGCATGCCCTTCATTCCCGATAGGGACACAATATTTACTATTCGACCATACTTTCGCGTCAGCATGCCCGAAATCACCAGGCGAGTGACATAATAGAACGCATCGAGACTGGTACCAAGGACATTCCTCCATTGATCATCCGTCATCCAGATCATCAGAGCATCTTGACGGATGCCGGCGTTATTGACGAGCACCTCAATAGGCAGGCCAGGATGCGCTTCGATCCAGGTACCTAGCACGACGTCAACATGCTGCTTGTCGGCGACATTAAATTTCAACAACTCGCCGGTGCCGCCGTTTTCCTTCACCATTCCGAGGGTCTGGCTTGCCTCCGATTCGTTGGCAACATAATTAATAAGGACATGGTAGCCTTTTTCGGCAAGCTTCAGGACAATAGCCCTGCCGATACCCCGAGATCCGCCTGTCACAAGAGCAGCTTTGTTGCTCATAGGGTCAATGCTTCATGGTCAGTCAAATACTTCTTTATTCTCTGAAGTGCCTCGTATCGTGGCGCGTCGTCGACAAACGTTGGAACCTCCGAACGCATGGCCTCATACAATTGGTGCGTAGCTGAAGCCAGACGCGGTTGGCATTTCAGGTAGTCGATCGCCTGCATCAGCGCGATACCCTGTACAGCCAGCACATCGAAGCTGTTATCTATTACGCGCCGGGTAATCAGCGCGGCATTGCATCCCATGCTGACGATATCCTGGTTGTCGTTGTTGTTCGAGATACTGTGCACGTACATCGGAAATGACAACGTCTGATTTTCGGCTGTTGTTGACGTTGCTGTGAACTGCATGCCTTGCATGCCGAAGTTCAGGCCCAATTTACCCAGGTTGATGAAAGGAGGCAGTTTCTGATTAAGTTTGTCATTGACGAGATAATTCAATTGGCGCTCCGCCAACATGCAGAGTTTCGTCACGACAGTTTTCACTTTGTCCATTTCCAGGGCGACGTAATCGCCGTGAAAGTTGCCACCGTGATAAACCATCTCGCGCTTATGGTCGATAATCGGATTGTCATTTGCTGAGTTCACTTCATCTTCAAGCACAACGCGGGCAGCAGCCAGCGTGTCGAACACCGGTCCCAATATCTGAGGAACACAACGCAGCGAATAGTACTCCTGCACCTTGTCGGCAAATACCGCCTCCTCGATCTTTCGGTGATAAAGATGCTCCGGTCTTTTGCGAATGAGCTTGCTGTCGTGCAAAAACCGCTGCATGCCAGCTGCGACAATCTGCTGACCGTGATGGCGTTTTACTCCATTGAGTTCGGGTGAAAAGTGATCGTCGAAAGACTTCATCAATTCATTGGTGATCGCCGAAAACACCACTGACCACCCCAGCAACTTCCGGGCGTGAATGAGGTTGACCATACCGACGCCAGTCATAGCTGAAGTACCGTTCACGAGCGCTAACCCCTCGCGCAAGTGGATCTGCAATGGACGCAACCCCGCCTGCCTGAACACTCCCGCGGCTGGTGCTCGTTTTCCTTCAAACAGGACATCGCCTTCCCCGAGAAGGTTCAGCGCCAGGTGGGCAAGCTGAACAAGATCGCCACTTGCTCCAACGCCGCCTCGCGCGAAAATGCAGGCGCTGATTTTCCTGTTAAGCAAATCAGCCAGCAACGAAATCGTGTCGGGGTGGACACCCGAATAACCCTGGAGGAGTCCATTAAGCCGTGCAAGCATGGTCGCGCGGGAGAGGTCTTCTGAGAAAAGATCTCCGCTGCCGGCGCAATGACTCCTGACCAGGTTAAGTTGCAGTTGGTGCTGGTCCTGTTCGCCGATCTTGTACTGTGCCATGGGCCCCAGGCCAGTATTGATCCCGTAGATAATCTTGTCGCGGGAATAATTTCGGAGGAATCCAAAGTTGGCGGTAACATTGTCGAGCGCGGAAGAATCAACGGCAACTTTCTCGTCTTTGTACAGTACAGCTTCAAAATCGTCTGCAGAGAGTGTCTTGTTGCCGATCGTAATCATTCCAGAAGCAATCTTTCACTTGTATTTGGCGTGAAAATAATAAAAAGGGGGACCAATACCCCAACTTTTGAATGGTGGAGCAGATGATCGGCATCATTGACTTCAGTCACCAACTAATCTTTTCCTTATTGAGGAATGCGGCGATGCCGCGGCGGCAGTCGTCGCTTGATCGCGCCTTGGCGTTCATCTCCGCCGCAAAATCGAGCGCTTCTTCGATCGGCAATCCCTGGACTCGGCCGATCATCTGTTTGGTGACAGCCATCGCGTACCCCGAATTCGATTCGATGAGCTGCAAGGCAAAGTCCCGGACTTCCGGCGCAAGCTCATCCGGAGGCATGATCTCGTTGACTAGTCCCATATGGTGAGCTTCATGCGAACTGCAGAGCGAACCGCTGAGCAGCAGTGCGCGCGCCCTGGCTTCGCCAATCTTACGGATCAGAAATACCATCACAATCGCGGGAATGAACCCAATGCGCACTTCGGTATATCCGAAATTCGCTTCGGGTACGGCAAAGGCGAAATCACAAACCGTCGCCAATCCGCAGCCTCCCGCAAGCGCATGCCCCTGGATTTGTGCGATAACCACTTTCTTCAACATGTAGATCTGCAGAAAAAGCTCCTTCAGGTGGTTGGAGTCCGCCAGATTTTGTTCGAATGAAAAATCCTGCAGCATCTTCAGGTATTCGAGGTCGGCGCCGGCGCAAAAAGCCTCACCCTCTGCCCGCAAGACGATCACTTTCACCGATTCATCATCCTCCGCCTGCGCAAAAGCCTCCTTGAGTTCAGTAACCATCTCGTGGCTCAGCGCATTCCTTTTTTGCGGACGATTGAGTGTGATGTAACCAATCCTGTTCTCGACGTCGAACTTGATATACTTCATGGGGATAGTATTACGTATTTTCTTCGCTCACAATAAAGTTGAACGCGCCGTCTTGCGACACGTCGTATATGGCAGGATGGGTGGCCTCAACGCTTTCAATAAACCGACGCGCGTAGCTCACGGGATTACTTCCGTCCAATATGATCGGAGTTTCCGGATAAACATCGGCGAAAGCTAAAAAATCTTTCACAGCGCCATGCGACACGACAATCAAATCGGGACGTATTACGGAGGGAATTTTGTTGTGGTCTGCCATAACCTGAATAATGGTATGATGTTTCCACCGGATAATTCGGGCACCGTCAAGGTCTCTCACAAAAGGGTGATCCCTTTCGATCACGATGGTCGCGCCTGCGATTTGGCGATTTGGGCGAATATGGTACCCAATCCTCTGGTCATCGGCTAGCAAGGCAGAGTCGGCAAAAAAGTACGCATGTCCACGGTCGATGAGGTCGATGGCACTTTGTCCGCGAACGCTGTAAATCGTAATGCTGGCGACCTTGACGTGCCGCCCCAAATGTACCCAATCAAAAATCACAAAAACGATTGTGAAGAAAAAGGCCGCAACGATGTACCGAAACTTGCGATGTTCGAACATCAGAATGAATGCGACAACAATTGCCATGATGAGAAAACATTGGGTCGCGTTGATATAGATTCCGCCGACAACACTGTATGGCATCGACCCCAGCGAAAACACCGTGAGATTGAGCAGACTGATCGCCAGCGACAGCAGTGTTCCGGCGGCAACTGCAAGAACGTGAATTGCACTGACTGCCAGAACGCCGAGTCCAAGTATCAGCACGACAAATGACACGGGGATCACCAACAGATTGGCGACCAGGAAGTAGTTGGGAAATTGATGGAAGTACAAAAGCCCAGGTGCGAACGTGGCGATCTGGGCGGCGATCGACACCGTGCTCAATCGCCATACTTTGTCTGCGAGCCAACTCCGCGGTTCCCACAATCGCGACAGCCTCGGCTCGAGATACACGATCCCGATCACTGCGAGATAGGACAGCTGAAATCCCACCGACATAATAAGATACGGGTCGACCATCAGAATGCAGAAAGCTGACGCCGCCAACGTATTGTAAATATTGGTAGTCTGTCTCGTCGGCCGGGCGACTGCAAGGAATGAGAACATGGTCACCGCACGAAGCACAGAGGGCGACAACCCCGTAATGAAAGCGTAGGCCCAAAGAAGCGTCAACCCCGCGAAGGCCAGAACCCATTGGCCCCACCGCGACCGTTGCAGCGGCTTCAGCAGCCATACCAGTAACATGTAAATTATGCTGACGTGCAGTCCGGAAACCGCGAGTACGTGCATCGCCCCAGTCGCGCTGTAAGCACTCAATATCTCATTGTCGAGTCCATCGGTCACGCCGAGCACAAGCGCAGATGCGATGGCTTGTTCGCGTTCGCCGGAAACGTATTTTTTCAATGTGGCATCGGCCCATAGCCGCGCGTCGATGGCATAGGCCATCACATTCGATGGTGGATCAGAACCAACCAACCGAACATCGTCTCCCCGGAGGAAGTCCTGGTGATAGATATTCTTGTACGACAGAAATTGTCGATAGTCAAACTCCCCGGGGTTCATGGGGCCGGCCACGCGTTCGGGTTGCCCTCTCACGACCAGGACGTCGCCATACCGGAAGGGTTCGGGAAAGTCGTCCTTCGAAAAATAAAGCATTACCTTTCCTTTACATGGTGACCAAGAAGAGTCGCGCACAGCCATGACAACGCCTTCGGTCCTCCACGAACGGCCTCTTTCCTCCGAGTAACTGTTGACAACGATCTGGTATGCCTGGATGGGCTGGCCAATGGATATGACATGCCGCGGGTCACGCGACTCCGTTTGCGTCAGGAGGTGTACATATCCAGCGAGAAGCACAGCGGGAAGACCGACAAATCCCAGATTGAACCATGAACGACCGGAAAACCTGAATGTCAAATAACATGCGACATATATGCACACCAGTGCGACGAGGCCGGTTGCAGCGACCTTGAAAGGAAGGATATCAGGAAAAAATATTCCGGCGATGATGCCGGCGATGAAATAAATGGAAATGCGGATGAACGTGTACGGTATCCATCGGAACATGAGGGGAAGTTAGCAAATTCTAGATTTTGGAACCCTCGTCAGGCTTGGCGTCACGTTCATAGGCATCGACAATGTCTCGCACCAGGCGGTGACGGACAACATCTTTTTCAGTAAGCTGGACGATTGCGATACCTTTTATGTCATTGAGAATGCGAATTGCCTCCTTCAGTCCCGAACGTTGGTTTCGGGGCAGATCGATTTGCGATGTGTCACCCGTAACGATCATCTTGGAATCCGGACCCATCCGCGTCAGGAACATCTTCATCTGCATGGGCGTAGTATTTTGCGCTTCATCAAGCAGGATGAACGCGTTGTTGAGGGTACGTCCACGCATGTATGCCAGCGGCGCGATCTCGATAATCTCGCGTTCCATATAATATTGAAGCTTCTCGAACGGGATCATATCGTTCAAAGCATCGTATATCGGCCGCAGATACGGATCGATCTTTTCCTTTAGGTCGCCAGGGAGGAAACCCAGGTTCTCGCCAGCTTCGACGGCGGGACGCGTAATGATGATCTTCCGGACCTGTTTGTTTTTGAGAGCGCGCACCGCCATGGCGACGGAGATGAACGTTTTGCCTGTACCCGCGGGGCCAAGCGCAAAGACCAGGTCATTGTCTTTGACGTCGTCGACGAGCTTCTGTTGATTGATAGTTTTGGCGCGTATGGACGTGCCTTTGGTGCCGTACAAGATTATGTCTTCCGACGACGGTCCGTCCGCCGACTCCGGCAGCT
>CAZLWX010000117.1:0-10966 GCA_964563295.1 uncultured Roseivirgaceae bacterium
AGCAGCGCCAGACAACTGGCGACAAACAGCCGTGACGCGTTGAAATTCTTTTCCATGAGGTTTTAAGGTTTGGTTGATGGCAAAAGTTGACTGAATATGAAATTTATAATGTTACTTAGCAAGGGAGAAAGCGGTGACATATTACAGGGCGAATGAGAATCCATTCTCGGTCAATTTTTGGTAAATCTTTTTATCGAACCGGTAAAGGTTCGCCGCCCGGTGCGACACATCCTTCTGCTTTTCATTGCACGGAGCCAGTAAGTTCATTTTCAACAGCTTGCGTCTGAAATTGGGTTTGTCCAGTTCCGTTTCAAGTATTGCCTCGTAGAGCTGCTGAATATGATGGAGTGTGAACTTGCGGGGCAATAGATTGAAACCAATCGGCTCATGCCGAACCTTGTGCTTAAGATAGCGAAAGCCGAAACGCAGGATTTGGTTGTGATCATAGGGTAGTGCCGGCACTTTATGAATGTTGAACCATTGCGCGTCCGATGCTGTAAATCCTGGATTCAGGGCATAGTTCTCCGCATTTACCAGCGCGTAGTACGCGACGGTGATAACTCTTTTTTTTGGATAACGGTCTACATCCCCAAAGGCCCGCAGTTGTTCGAGATAAATATTCGACACACCTGTCAACGAATGCAATAAACGATACGCTGCGTCGTCGACACCTTCATTGTAACGGATCCAGCCGCCGGGCAGTGCCCACCTGCCTTTGCTGATGCCTTCCCCATGCTTGATCAACAAGATGTCAAGCCGGCCAGAACGAAAACCGAAAATAAGGCAGTCGATAGAAAGGGCCTCGATGATCCTCGCTGAAAAACGATTGCCGCGCATGGGGTTTAAACTTTTATCAAGATATTAAAAAAAATCAAAAATTATAGTCAATTTGACTATTTGTCAATATACTTGTTTTTGAAATAATCGGATTGCCATGAGTGAGCTCCTGCTCGGCCTCGATATCGGAAGTTCATCGATCAAGGCTTGTGTTGTTGATTCGGAATCCGGCCAGTCGCTGGCGGCGACGCAATATCCTCCCGAAGAAATGCCCATGCTCGCCCTGAATCCTGGATGGGCGGAACAAGATCCCGAGATGTGGTGGAACAATGCGGTGAAAGCCATCAAAACCTGTGTGCGAACTTCCGGCATGCAAGCCGATCGTATAACAGCCATTGGCATTTCGTATCAGATGCACGGACTGGTACTTGTCGATCGCAACCGCGCAGTAATCCGACCGTCCATTATCTGGTGCGACAGCCGTGCCGTGCCGATCGGCGTGAAAGCCAGCCGTGAATTGGGCGATGACTATTGTCTGAAACACTTCCTTAACTCACCAGGGAACTTTACGGCGTCAAAACTCAAATGGGTTAAAGACAACGATCCCGCGAAC
The DNA here is from genome assembly GCA_964563295.1 of uncultured Roseivirgaceae bacterium. Taxonomy (GTDB): domain Bacteria; phylum Bacteroidota; class Bacteroidia; order Cytophagales; family Cyclobacteriaceae; genus Chryseosolibacter. Next base: position 1,391 of record CAZLWX010000117.1, read on the forward strand.
TTTGATCGCATCTACAAGTTCATGCTGCCTGGTGATTATATCGCGATGCGGCTGACGGGAGAAATACGGACAACGGATACCGGGCTATCTGAAGGTATTTTCTGGGATTATCAGTCCGGAAGCGTCTCTGAAAAGTTAATGAGCTACTTCGGGTTCGATCTTAGCCTGGTACCGGAAACATGTCCGGTATTTTCAGTACAAGGCGAGGTGTTGAAAGATATTGCTGAAGACCTTGGCATCTCGAAACGGGCTAAGGTTTGCTATCGGGCCGGTGACCAGCCCAATAATGCATTCTCGTTAAAGGTGCTTAATCCTGGCGAAACCGCGGCGACGGCGGGAACATCAGGGGTGATCTACAGCGTCACCGACAAAAGTGCGTTCGATCCTCAATCGAGAGTGAACACTTTTGTTCATGTTAATAATCGAGAACAACAGCCGTCGAATGGTGTGCTGTTGTGTGTGAATGGCACGGGTATCTTAAACAGCTGGCTTCGACGAGCGACGCACACCAACGATTACGGTGCCATGAATGAAAAAGCAGCGGCGACACCAATAGGAGCGGAGGGCCTTTTCATTATCCCGTTCGGCAATGGGGCTGAACGAATCCTTCGTAACAAGTCGATTAATTCGTCATTCCATGGACTTGATCTGAATCGCCACGGTCAAAGCCACCTGTTCCGGGCGGCACAGGAAGGGATTGTGTATGCCTTGAAGTATGGGTTCGATATACTTCAATCCATAGGAGTCCAAAGCAAGGTCATTCGAGCCGGAAAAGCCAACATGTTTTTGAGTCCGCTGTTCCGGGAAGCCTTTGTGAATACCACCGGCGCCGCGCTAGAATTATTCGATACCGATGGTGCCCGCGGCGCGGCTCTCGGGGCTGGTATCGGCGCTGGAATCTTCGGGGGTTTTGACGATGCCTTTCGGGGATTAAAGCTCCTCGGCCGGGAGGAAGCTAATCCCGCAAAGGCGGCGCAATACATGGAGGCTTACGAACAATGGAAATCATATCTCAACAAATATTTATGAAAGCTACCACAGGCGACAAAGAATTCTTCAAGGGCATCGATCCGATTGTTTACGAAGGGAAGGACTCCGACAATCCGCTCGCATTCAAATATTACGACGCCAATAGAAAGGTCGGCAAGAAAACGATGCGTGAGCATCTGCGCTTTGCGATTGCCTACTGGCATACCTTCTGCGGAACTGGTGGAGACCCTTTTGGCCCCGGCACCAAAGACTTTCCCTGGAACCGGGCCAATGAGCCGATGCAGCGCGCCTATGATAAAATGAATGCTGCGTTTGAATTCATCACCAAGATCGGCGCTCCGTACTATTGCTTTCACGACTACGATCTCGTTGAAGAAGCACCGTCATTAAAGGAGTCTGAAGCGCGGCTAGGCAAAATAGTCGAGTACGCCAGGAAGAAACAAAAGGCGTCCGGCGTGCGACTGCTGTGGGGAACGGCAAACCTGTTCTCAAACCCCCGGTACATGAATGGGGCGGCGACGAATCCGGACTTTGATGTGGTGTGCTATGCCGGCGCCCAGGTGAAGAACGCACTAGACGCGACGATTGAATTAGGAGGTGCCAACTATGTGTTTTGGGGCGGTCGCGAAGGTTATATGTCGCTTCTGAATACGAATATGAAGCGCGAGAAGGAACATTTGGCGACTTTTCTTCAGAAGGCGCGCGACTATGCGCGTGGTCAGGGATTCAAGGGCACCTTCTTTATTGAGCCGAAGCCGATGGAGCCTTCGAAACATCAGTACGATTTTGACGCAGCAACGGTCATCGCATTCCTGAGAGAGTTTGACTTAATGGATGATTTCAAGCTTAACATCGAAGTCAACCACGCTACATTGGCGCTTCATACGTTTCAGCATGAACTGCAAGTGGCGGCCGATGCCGGACTGCTGGGAAGTATTGATGCCAACCGCGGCGATTACCAGAACGGGTGGGACACCGACCAATTTCCGAATAACCTGTACGAACTCACCGAAGCGATGCTGGTGATTCTTACTGCGGGCGGATTCAAGACTGGCGGAATAAACTTCGACGCCAAGACCAGGCGCAATTCTACTGACCTCGTGGACATTTTCTACGCGCACATTGGGGGTATGGACTGCTTCGCCAGGGCGTTGTTGGTTGCGCAGGCCATTTTGGATGATGGAGAATTTCTTCGCCTTCGAAATGAACGCTACGCGTCTTTTGACGCCGGAAAAGGAAAGCAATTCGACCAGGGGAAACTCTCCCTTGCCGATCTTCATGTGTTGGCCGGCAAAAATGGCGAACCAAAACAGATCAGCGGAAGGCAGGAATACTATGAGAATCTCATCAATAAATTCATTTGATCGATGAGAGAAAAAGGCGTTTTGAAAGCGAGGAATATCCTGGTCCGCTTAAATTCGACTGCAATCGATTCCGGAAATTTTATTGTAATATTTGCAGTGATTAAGTATTTATTGCAAAAGGATTAGTGAGGCTTCATGTACACGTACCACCTTGGGAACGTGACCGCGTAGCGAAAAAAATATTTCAAACCGTAAAATGAAAAGAAAACTTCGAATGGGTATGGTGGGCGGCGGGCTCACCTCCTTTATTGGTCCGGTCCACCGCAAAGCTGCGGGCATTGATGGAGAAATTGAGCTGGTATGTGGAGCGTTCAGCATCTTCCCCGAGGAATCCAAAGAAACGGGAGCTATGCTTCACCTGGATCCCAAAAGGGTCTATGCCACCTACAAGGAGATGTTCGAAAAAGAGAGGAAGATGCCTCCCGAGAAGCGCATGGATTTTGTCTCCATCGTTACGCCGAACCATGTCCACTACGATCCCGCACGTCTCGCCCTGGAAAACGGTTTTCACGTTGTGGTGGAAAAACCGATTGCATTTTCGGTGGATGAGGCGAAGTCGCTTCAAAAGCTCGTCAATAAGACCGGGTTAATACTGGCGTTAACTCATACCTATACGGGATACCCACTCGTGAAACATGCGCGCCAAATGGTCGCGACGGGTCAATTGGGAAAGATCAGAAAAGTGTACGCTGAATACCCGCAGGGCTGGCTCTCTACGCTGCTGGAGGGAACAGGGAATTTGCAAGCTTCGTGGCGTACGGATCCGAAGCAGTCGGGTATGGGGGGTGCCATTGGTGACATTGGCACTCATGCCGCAAACCTGGCGGAATACATCACGGGCGGCCGTATCACGGAGATTTGTGCCATGCTGAACGTTGTGGTGAAGGGCCGCAAGATCGATGATGATGCGTCGATGCTCTTGAAGTTTGACAATGGCGCAACCGGAACGCTCATGGCAACGCAGGTAGCAGCTGGTGAAGAAAACAACCTGAATATCCGGGTCTATGGAGAGAAGGGTGGACTTGAGTGGAAACAACAGGAACCGAATACGTTGATCGTTAAATGGAATGACCGGCCGATGGAGGTGTTACGTACAGGGCAGGGATATTTGTCCGATCAAGCCAAAGCATTCACACGCACACCGGCGGGTCACCCCGAAGGATATCTGGAAGCGTTCGCAAATATATACCGTGCATTTACAAAAGCCGTTCACGACTACAAGCCTGGAAAAAAAATCAACCCCCGGAAATACGACTTCCCGGATGTCGACGACGGCCTTCGCGGGATGAAGTTCGTTCAGACGGTAGTGAAGTCTGCACAGTCGACAAGAAAATGGACTGCCCTCAAGTAGCAACCGGCGTCAAAGCGATGGGTGAACATCAATAGACACAAACATGAAGACGATCAAAGGACCAGCTATCTTTCTCGCCCAGTTTATGGGCGACCAGCCTCCCTTCGATAACATCAAAACAATCTGCAAGTGGGCGGCGAAGTTAGGCTATGTGGGAGTTCAGATTCCCACATGGGACCCGCGTTGCATCAATCTCACGAAGGCAGCCGAGAGTAAGGATTATTGCGATGAATGGAAAGCAACCATAGAAGCGTGTGGTGTAAGAGTTACGGAGCTTTCGACACACCTTCAGGGGCAACTCGTAGCGGTGCACCCTGCATATAATGAAATGTTCGATGGCTTTGCGCCCAAATCAGTCAAGGGCAAGCCAAAGGAGCGCACCGCCTGGGCAGTGGATCAATTAAAGGCCGCGGCCAAAGCAAGCAAGAATCTCGGGCTGAAAGCGCACGTAACGTTTTCGGGGGCACTGATGTGGCACACCGTGTATCCTTGGCCGCAGCGACCTGCCGGACTTGTCGGCGATGGATTCAAGGAATTGGCCAAGCGCTGGCTTCCGATCCTGAACGCGTTCGACAAGGCCGGTGTGGACCTTTGTTATGAAATCCATCCGGGTGAGGATTTGCACGACGGCATCACGTTCGAGCGATTCTGGGAGGCGACAGGCAAACATTCCCGCTGCAATATCCTTTATGATCCAAGCCATTTCATTCTCCAGCAGCTGGACTACCTGCAGTACATCGACTTCTATCACCAGTTCATAAAAATGTTCCATGTGAAGGACGCGGAATTCAACCCCACGGGAAAAGTTGGAGTGTACGGCGGCTACCAGGATTGGATTAACCGCGCGGGAAGATTCCGGTCGCTGGGCGATGGTCAGATAGACTTCAAGTCGATATTTTCGAAACTCGCCCAATATGACTATGACGGCTGGGCGGTTCTTGAATGGGAATGCTGCATCAAGCATCCGGAACAGGGGGCGGCGGAAGGCGCGAAATTTATCAAAGATCATATCATCCGCGTTACCGAAAAAGCATTCGACGATTTCGCCGCTTCGGGAAAAGATCAGCGGTTCAACAAGCGAGTATTAGGTCTTATTTAAAATGAAACAGTCATGAAAAGAATTTTCATATTAGTCTTCGTCGCCAGTGTGGCCACCTGGACAATTACATCTTGCGGCGGCAAAAAGGACGAAACGAAGTCCGAAGATGAGGGATTCAGTTCGTCGGATCTGGCCGAGGAGTCGAAGCCATCGACCGATGAGATGATCCTGCAAGGAAAGAAGCTCGTCGATGGTGCCGACTGCAAGACCTGTCACCATCCGACGAACAAGATTGTCGGCCCGGCTCACACTGAGGTTGCCAAGAAGTATGACTTTACGAAAGCCAACGTGACTTATCTTGCCGGCAAAATCATTCAGGGCGGGCAGGGAGTATGGGGAGAGATCCCAATGACGGCGCACCCCGATATCTCCCAAAGCGATGCGGAAAAAATGGCGATGTACGTGCTGTCGCTGGACGGTGAAAAGCCCGTCGACCTCTGATTAAAACACTTTACGGCCAGGACATGAAATCATACCTGAGAGTTGCAAGCGCTGCGTTGGTCGTGGCATTTAGTTACGGTTACACTTTTTCTCAAAACTCGCTGACCAGGAAGGAAGAAAAGCAGGGTTGGAAGTTATTGTTTGATGGAAAGTCGACTTCCGGATGGCGAAACTACAACAGCAATTCGCTGGGTTCCGGGTGGAAAGTCGCCGACGGCGTACTCTTCCTGGACACCTCGGTTAGCGAGAGAGAAGAGCGCGGCGACATCATCACCCAAGACGAGTTTGAAAACTACGAACTGTCGCTGGAATGGAAGATTGACTCCTGCGGGAACAGCGGAATCATCTTCAATGTCGTGGAAGACCCTAAGTATCACGCCACCTATGTGACCGGTCCCGAGATGCAGGTCCTCGACAATGCATGTCACCCCGACGCAAAGATTGAGAAGCACCGCGCAGGTGACCTCTACGACCTTATTAAATGTAGCCGAGAGACCGTTAACCCGGCAGGCCAGTGGAACAAGGTCAGGATCATTTCCAATAAGGGGAAGTACGAGTTTTGGATGAACGACACCAAGGTGGTTGACTTTGAAATGCACACGCCTCAGTGGGACGAGATGGTGCAGAACAGCAAGTTCAAGAACATGCCGGCATTTGGGAAAGCTACAAAAGGTCATATCGCGTTGCAGGATCACGGCGATAAGGTCTGGTTCAGGAATATCAAGATCCGCGAGATTAAATAGACCAAATGAAATCACTTTTTTCAATCCTCCTGGCCGCAGCGGTCCTCTTTTCCTGCACACCTGAAAAGAAGCGGATACTGGTATTTTCCAGAACTACCGGATACCGTCATGAATCCATCGCCGATGGCAAACTGGCCTTGATCAAACTCGGAAGAGAGAATGCCTTCGAAGTGGATACCACCGAGGATGCCAGCATGTTCAACGAAGACAATCTTCGCCGATACAGCGCCGTGGTATTCCTGAGCACTACCCAGGATGTTCTTAATACTGTGCAGCAAGGAGATTTCAAGAGATATATTGAGGCGGGCGGTGGATACGTTGGCATTCATGCCGCAGCCGACACCGAATATGAGTGGCCCTGGTATGGCAAACTGGTCGGAGCTTATTTCCTGAGCCATCCGCGGATTCAACAGGCTACGGTGCGTAAAGTGGCGGACTTCGGCGAAAGCCGAACACCGGATACCTGGATCAGAACGGACGAATTGTACAACTACAAGAAAATTTCTGAAGACATCAATGTGATCCTCCGCCTGGACGAATCAACCTACGAAGGCGGTGCGAACGGTGACTTCCATCCGATTGCCTGGTATCACGAGTTTGAGGGCGGACGTGCATTTTACACCGGGCTCGGTCACACCAAGGAAAGCTACACCGATTCTTTGTTCCTCGACCATGTACTTCAAGGAATCAAATTCGCCATGGGAGATTCAAAGCTGGATTATTCCAAGGCGAAGTCTCCCCGGGTCCCCGAGGAGAACCGGTTTACGAAGACGGTCATCGACTTCAACCTGAATGAACCGACGGAAATGGCCGTGCTGCCGGATGGCCGGATTATCTTCATTGAAAGAAAGGGTGAGGTAAAACTGTACACGCCGGAGGACGAAAAGATTAGCACAATCGACACTTTCAAGGTCAACACCAAGTTTGAGGACGGAATGATCGGGATTACTGCGGATCCGGCGTTTAGCCAGAACAATTGGATCTATGTCTTCTACTCTCATCCCGAGCGCTCCGCTAATGTGCTTTCGCGATTTGTATTTCGCGACAATAAGGTAGACAAGGCCTCTGAAGTCGTCGTGCTGGAAGTGCCTACGCAGCGCGAGACGTGCTGCCATACCGGAGGTTCGCTGGCGTTTGGTCCGGGTGGCAATCTCTACATGTCCACAGGCGACAATACCAGTCCGTTCGAGTCGAATGGTTACAGTCCATCCGATGAGCGGCCGGGAAGATCTCCGTTCGACGCACAGAAATCGGCTTCGAACACCAATGACCTCAGAGGAAAGATTCTCCGCATACACATGGAGGCTGATGGGACCTATAGCATTCCTGAAGGAAACTTGTTCGCAAAGGGCGAACCTAACACAAGGCCGGAGATATATGTGATGGGTTGTCGTAATCCGTACCGAATTTCAATTGACGATAAGACCGGATACCTCTACTGGGGAGAGGTGGGCCCCGACGCTGGGAACAACGACTCTCTGCGTGGCCCCAGAGGTTATGATGAACTGAACCAGGCCCGCAAGGCCGGATTCTTCGGATGGCCGTATTTCGTCGGTAAGAATTATGCCTATGCCAGGTACGATTTTGCCAGCATGAAGGCCGGGGCGAAGTGGGATGCGAACGCGCCGATCAATGACTCACCAAACAATACGGGCAAGCGCGAGCTTCCCCCGGTGTCACCGCCCTTTATCTGGTACCCGTATGCACGCTCAGATGAGTTTCCGATGGTGAAAGAAGGTTCGCGCAACGCGATGGCGGGTCCTGTCTACTATAGTAATAAGTATGAAAACGTATCGACTGCCTTCCCTGACTACTTTGATGGAAAGCTGATCTTTTACGATTGGATGAGGAACTTCATGTTCCTCGTGTCAATGGACGATGAGGGCGATATCATGGACATTGAGCCGTTTATGCCCGACACGCGCTTCAACAATATAATCGACCTTGCTTTCGGTCCTGATGGAAGACTATACATGTTGGAGTACGGAACAGGATGGTTTGCGCAAAACATCGATGCGCGGTTTGTGAGGATCGATTTCAACAAAGGCAATAGACCGCCCGTAGCAACTTTGACGGCGGATAAATTCAATGGCGCGACACCCTTACAAGTAACTTTTTCGGCCGAAGGTTCCTCTGATGCCGATGGAGATAAGCTCTCCTATGAGCTGATAGTGAATGGAAAAACCGAAACGTCAACTGATGGGAAATTCACAATCACCTTCGAGGAGGCCGGAGTGTTCACTCCCGAGCTAAAAGTTTCCGACCCAAGTGGTATGTCGGCAACGGCGAAGCTCCAGATCCTTGCTGGGAATGAACAACCCATCGTCAAGACAGAGTTTACTTCAGGCAACAAAACATTTTTCTTCGCTGGCGCACCGGTCCGCTATAACGTTGAAGTCACCGACCATGAAGACGGCGCAACAACCGACGGATCGATAGCCCCTGGGGATGTGAAGGTGACATTCGATTATCTGCAGGGTTTTGACCTGACCGGCATTGCGCAAGGACACCAGATGCCGCCCGCAGAACTTCCGGGCAAGGGGTTGATCGATCAAAGTGACTGCAAGTCATGTCACCTCGCCGATCAACGGTCTGCCGGGCCTTCGTACAAGGAAATTTCGGATCGTTACGTCACCCAGGAGGGAGCCGTGGATGTACTTGCTGCAAAGGTGATTAAGGGCGGCGCCGGTATTTGGGGCGAAACGGCGATGGCGGCGCACCCTCAAATAAGTGTCGACGACGCGCGCAAGATGGTCGAGTACATCCTGTCACTTGGAAAAGAAGCCCCGACCAAACCGTTGCCTTTAAGCGGCACGGTGACTCCTGAGAAACAACAAGGAGGAGCATACTTACTCACCGCCACATATCACGATAAGGGCGCCAACGGAGTTCCGTCAATTTCGGCATCAAACTCCTCGGTTTTGCGGGCGCCGTTGTTGTCCGCTGACCAGGCTAACGAACTCAATATTGCGCGCGTGATTCGTTACAACGGCCAGGTAGGCCTGGAGAATGTGCGCGACGGGGCGTGGATTGTTTTCAAAAACATTGACCTCACACTGGTCAAGAGTGCTACCTTGAGTGCTTTCCTGATGGCAGACCAGACCGTCGGAGGTGATGTCGAGGTGCGCCTGGGCAAGCCGGATGGCAGACTTCTCGCTAAGGTCACGTTAAAAGGAGAAGGCATGAAGTCAGCGAAAACATCATTGGCTCCGGTAGAAGGAATGAATGATGTGTACCTGGTATTCAGGAATGAAGAGGCGGGGAATCGGAACCTGCTTTACTTTGGCACTATCGCGTTATCTGATAAATAGCGGGGAAAGAGTTACCTAACCAAACCCTTATGAAAAGAAGAAACTTTATTCAGACTTCGGCCGCCGCCGCTGCCGGCCTGTTTTTGCTGCCGCAATGCTCGCCAAAAGGCAGCAATATGGCACCTGGCCTTCAACTGTACACCTTGAGAAGCACGATCATGCAGGACCCTAAGGGTGTCTTGAAGAAAGTTGCAGATTTTGGCTACGAAATTCTCGAAACCTTTGCCTACCGGGATAGCAAGATCTATGGGATGGACTTCATGGATTTTGGAAAGTA
>CAZLWX010000118.1:0-10921 GCA_964563295.1 uncultured Roseivirgaceae bacterium
CCATTTCCTCGCAGCAATGAGTCTCCTCGCAACAACATTCTGCCGTGGACTGTCGTCCCGATAGCTATCGGGAGTGGACCGTGGACTTTTAGTACTCATTCTCCCGCCCTCGCAACTTGTAACATGTAGCTTGCAACCTGTAACTTGCAACCTGTAACATGTCCTCTCTTGCATAATAATTACTACTTTCTTCGCCAACTATGCCGCTCGCTGGAACAGACAATCGCCGGTGCAGTAGTGTCGGAATGTTTCAGCCAGGCGAAGGACGAACTTGTTACCAGGTTTGAAACCCGCCAAGGACCCGTCCACCTGAAGGCAAGCGTGCTGCCCGACTTCAGTTGTCTGGCGCTGCCGTCGGCTTTTGAGCGAGCACGCCGGAACAGCGTTGACCTGTTCAGCAACGCGGTCGGTCGACGCGTCACGGGCATACGACAATTTCGCAATGAGCGGAGCTTTGCCATGGACCTTACCGGCTCCTGGTCCATCCTTTTCAAGATGCACGGCAACCGTGCAAACGTGCTCTTGTTTGAAGGTCAGCGCTTCGCAGAGATGTTCCGAAAAAACATCGTCGCCGACAGCACCATCCAGATACAAAAACTCGACCGCGACATCGATTGGAGTTTCGAAGCCTTTGAGAAAAATATCGGCAACCTCCCTGCGCTGTACTATACGTTTGGGAAAGTGGTGTGGCGGTATCTGAAATCAACAGGATTTGATTCCGCCACAACAAAAAAGAAGTGGGACATGATCCAGACAGTGGTCGCGGAGTTGGAAAATCCTACCTACCGGGTGGCGATGCTTGATAACAAACCAATACTGTCGCTGGTCGAGATTGGAGAAACGGTCACGAAATGGAAGGATCCCATCGGCGCCCTGAATGACTTCTACTATCAACGTACTTCCGTTCAGGCCCTGATCAAAGCGCGGAATTCCCTCCTCGCTGAATTGCGATCGCGACTCGTAAGCAGTCACAACTATATTCTCAAGAACGGGGAGAAACTTGAGGAAGTTAAGGGCAGTGACCGCTATCGCGAATGGGCCGACCTGCTGATGGCTAACCTGCACCTGATCGACAGCCACGCCGAAAAAGTGATCCTCGAGAACATCTATCACGACAACCGCCCGGAAGAAATTCCGATGAAGAAGGATCTCTCTCCGCAAAAAAATGCCGAGATCTATTACCGGAAGTCCAAGAACCAGCAAACCGAGATCGCGCGTCTTCAGGAAAGCCTCGCTAACAAACAGGCCGAAATCACGACGCTGGAAAAAATACTTCATGATGTCGAGCATGCCCCCGATGTCAAGTCGTTAAAAGCTATTGAGGTTGCCTTCAGAGCCACCGCGAATCAAAAGCAAGAAAAGGTTTCGCGACCCTACTATGAATTTACGGTGGACGGTTTCGAAATCAGGGTTGGCAGGAGCGCACAGCATAACGATATCCTGACCACCAAGCTTTCGCATAAGGACGACTTGTGGTTGCATGCTAAGGATGTGGCGGGATCCCACGTTGTGATCCGTCACCAGGCGGGTAAAAAGTTTCCGAAGAATGTCATCGAGCGGGCCGCTCAACTAGCCGCCTACAATTCCAAAAGAAGGAATGAAAGCCTTTGTCCTGTCATCGTAGTGCCACGCAAGTTCGTCCGCAAGCGGAAAGGAGACCCGGCCGGCGTGGTGGCGGTCGAAAGGGAAGAGGTGATTATGGTTGAACCCAGGTCTTAAGTTTGTAGTTTGTAGTTTGTAGTTTGTGGTTGAAAGTTTTGAAATCGTCCAGCGAGTCTGCTCAAGTTCCGGGTTCCGCGTTCCGGGTTTAGCGCGGCCGTGGGCAGGAGAATCAATGGTGTTCAAGTTTTGAAGTGTTCAGGTGCGATGCGGGAGGCACTGAGGGCTCATTGCTAATTATTTCACAATATTGATCTTCAGCGTATTTGTCCGCGCCCGTTCCTGGATGGGCATACTGGCGAGGAAGATGAAGATATCTCCCGATTTCACGTGCCCCTCGCGTTTCAATATCGCTTCCACATCGGAGATAGTGTCATCGGTCGAATCAGTCTTGTCGTAGTGATAGGCGCGCGAACCCCAAACCAGGTTCATCTTGTTGATCAACGACCGGTTGCTGGTGAACACAAATATGTTTGCGTTGGGGCGATGGGATGACGACTTAAACGCCGTGTAACCCGAAGCGGTCATCCCCACGATGGCTTTTGCTCCGACGTCCTGAGCAAGCTTGCACGCCGCCAGCACCAGGCTGTCATTGACAAAGATCGACGAAGAAGGGTCTACGTCGCGGAAGTGGAAATACATCTTGGGATTCTTTTCAACCGAAGAGATCGTACGCACCATCGAGCGGATCACTTCGAGCGGATACTTACCCGCCGCGGTCTCAGCCGAGAGCATGAGCGCGTCGGCGCCGTCCATCACGGCGTTGGCAACGTCGTTGGTCTCCGCGCGTGTTGGTCGCGGATTCTCGATCATGCTCTCCATCATTTGTGTTGCCACGATGACCGGTTTACCTGCGCGGTTGCATTTCTCGACCAGCATTTTTTGTACCATAGGCACCTCCTCGAGCCAGATTTCGACGCCCAGGTCGCCGCGTGCAACCATCACACCGTCGGTAGCGGCGATGATATCGTCAATGTTGCTGAGTGCCTCGGGCTTCTCGATCTTGGCGATGATCCTTGACGTAGCCTTCGAATCGTCGATCATCTTTCGCAGCGCGTCAATATCGCTGGCCTTTCGTACGAAGCTCAGCGCAATCCAGTCAATGTTGTTCTTCAAGCCGAACTGAAGGTCTTTGAGATCTTTTTCGGTAAGCGACGGGGCGGACACCTTCGTAAAGGGCAGGTTGATACCCTTGCGCGATTTCAGGGGACCGCCATAGACGACCTCGGTCACGATGTCGACGTCCCGCACCTCCTTAACCTTGAGTTCAATCTTTCCGTCGTCGATGAGGACCATATCGCCGACCTTTACATCTTTCGGAAGAGACGTATACGATGTGCTGACAATCTCATGGTTGCCCAGCAACTGTCGCGTAGTGATGATTAGTTCGTGACCGCGTTCGATCACCACGTCGGGTTGCATTTCCTGTATCCGGATCTTCGGACCCTGAAGGTCCTGCAGCAGGCAAACAGTACTTCCTAACTCCTGGTTGATCTCACGCACGGCGTCGACAACTTTCTGATGGTCTTCATGTGCGCCGTGAGAGAAGTTGAGGCGAAAGACATCGACACCTTCTTTCACCAGTGCGCGAAGGATGTCTTTGGAATTGGAAGCGGGGCCGACGGTGGCAACGATTTTTGTTTTATTATAGGAAGGTTTCTCTATCATGTCAAAAGAAAACTAGATGTTAAGAACATTGAGTATCAAAAAATAAAATTTGATTTTGATTTCAATCCCTCCAGTGGTATCGACGCGGTGAATTGAACAAAAGGAATTGACTTGACCAGATCAAGAAGATGTTGACGGGTGTGCAGCTCCATGGCGGCCAAAATTATAAAATCATAATGAGGAAACTCAGGGACCAGGAAATACTTTCCCTGATCTTGATCATGGGGTCTGTTTTTAAGGAGTTTCAAACGATTTAGGGGCGTTTCATACGCGTAGATCGAGAATGCTCGCTCCTCGTTGTTCCTGAAGCCGACGATCAGGTCAGGCTGTTTGACCAGGTGTATGCCCAGCCGCCGGTTCATTTCCCACGCCAGCCGATAGCCCTTGGCCGGCGAGGTAATACCCATCAGTTCGAAGTTGTAATCGTAGTCGATGACCAGCTTACTTTTCTTCATTTTCGCATAAGAATCACACGATTTTCGGGCTTTCTGACAAGATCAAAAAAGTTTGACAATATTGCCGTAAATCTCTTTCTTTGCAGAGATTTTTAAATCACTAAACCGTAAAAACATGTCTGAAATAGCACAAAAAGTCAAACAGATCATCATCGAGAAACTCGGCGTGGAGGAATCTGAGGTCACTCCGGAGGCCAGCTTTACCAACGATCTGGGCGCTGATTCTCTTGATACTGTTGAACTCATCATGGAGTTCGAAAAGGAATTCAATATATCGATTCCTGATGACCAAGCTGAGAATATTTCCACGGTCGGCCAAGCCATCTCTTACTTGGAACAAAACGTTAAGAAGTAATTGACCCCTATACTACCTCACCTTTTTGACCATGCAGCTAAAGCGAGTAGTCGTTACTGGACTAGGTGCACTCACACCCATCGGCAATACGCTTCGCGCGTATTGGGATGGCCTGAAGAACGGCATAAGCGGAGCCGCTCCAATCACTCGCTTTGATGCAACTCACTTCAAAACCAAATTTGCCTGCGAAGTAAAGAATTTTGAGATCAGCAATTTCATGGACCGTAAAGAGGCCCGGAAAATGGACCCCTTTACCCAATATGCTTTGGTCGCCGTCGATGAAGCTATCAAGGATTCAAAACTTCCGCTGACCGAGATCAACCCAAACCGTGTTGGTGTCATCTGGGGCTCCGGAATCGGAGGCCTCCTCACATTCCAGGAAGAAGTCAAGACATACGCGCGCGGTGATGGAACTCCACGATTCAACCCATTCTTCATCCCCAAGATGATACCCGACCTCAGCGCCGGCCACATCTCGATACGGTACGGCTTCAGGGGTCCTAACTATGTCACGGTATCGGCATGCGCTTCATCCACGAACGCCTTGTACGATGCCTTTACTTACATCCGCCTCGGTAAAGCCGATGTCATCGTCTCCGGTGGGTCGGAAGCTGCTGTGTGCGAAGCCGGTGTCGGCGGGTTTAACGCCTTGCGCGCATTGTCTGAGCGAAACGATTCCCCCGAGACGGCATCCCGCCCTTACGACAAGGACCGTGACGGCTTCGTACTCGGCGAAGGCGCCGGAGCCCTTATCCTCGAAGAATACGAGCATGCAAAAAAGCGCGGAGCACACATCTATGCGGAGATCGCCGGCGGCGGCATGTCGTCCGACGCCTACCACATTACGGCTCCGCACCCGGACGGCGCGGGCATCATTCAGGTGATGTACAACGCCCTGGAAGACTCCAACCTCAAGGCGGAAGAAATCGACTATGTGAACACCCACGGGACCTCTACCCCGCTCGGTGATATTGGCGAGATCAAAGCGATTCAGCAAGTGTTCGGCGACCACGCCTACAAAATGAACATCAGCTCCACTAAGTCAATGACTGGACACCTGCTCGGAGCTGCGGGCGCCATCGAGTCTATTGCCTGCATCATGGCTATCAATGAATCGGTCGTGCCGCCGACCATTAATCACTTCGCCGACGATCCCGAGCTCGACCCTAAATTGAACATGACGTTCAACGCTGCACAAAAGCGGGAGGTCAATGTCGCGCTGAGTAACACGTTCGGCTTCGGCGGCCACAATTTCTCCATCCTGTTGCGCAAGCACCGCCCCTAGTCGTAGCACCAAACCGGCTACTCCGGCGACTTTATCCGTTGCCGATTATTATTAAATTAGCGCACAATAATTAGAGGTACGAACGCTTGGTTTGGAAAATCCTTAAGATCCCGAAAGGAAAGTCAGCAATCGATGTCAAGCTGATCAGGGCAATACAAAATATTGCCGGCTTGACTCCCTCGAACCTCGCCATCTACCGCCTCTCGACTATCCACAGCTCGGTGGCGAAAGAAAATAAGGAGGGTTTCAAAGAATCAAATGAGCGACTGGAGTACCTGGGTGATGCTATCCTGGGGGCAGCCGTTGCCGACTACCTGTTCAAGAAATTCCCATTCAAACCGGAGGGCTTTCTGACAGAAATCAGATCGAGGATCGTCAACCGTGAAGCGCTCAACCAACTGGCCCGAAAAATCGGCGTCGGGAATATCGTGCAGTTCGATCAGAAAAACACTCACCTCCAGCAAGTCATACTGGGCAATACGCTGGAGGCTATCGTCGGCGCCATCTATCTCGACAAAGGCTATCTACGAACCCGAAAATTTGTCATCGACAAACTCATCACGCCGAATTACGACGTCGATGAACTGGTAAACTCAAACTTCAATTTTAAAAGCAAGATCATCGAATGGGCACAACGCGAAGGCAAGGATGTGCGGTTTGAGATTGTGAATGTAAAAAAAGCCAGAAACCACAAAGAATTCACCGCCCAGGTGATGGTCGACAATGAAGCGATGGGCACCGGCTACGGCAACAGCAAGAAGAAGGCCGAGCAGGATGCGGCACTCAAGACGTGCGAAAAACTAAATCTTTTCCAGTAGATGTGCTCACGGCTCTCCAACCGCTATCGTAACAGCCAACGCCATGATTAGAATAGGTGGCGCCACGATGAACCAAATCCCGCTCGACTGGGACAACAATGTGCGCAACATCCTGGACGCCGTTCGCCAGGCGCGTGAAAGCCGGGTGCGCATTCTATGCCTGCCTGAACTTTGTCTTACAGGCTACGGATGTGAAGATGTATTTCTAAGCGACTGGCTCACCGAGTCGGCATGGAACCACCTTCAATCAATTCTCGACTATTGCAAAGGAATCACCGTGAGCATCGGGCTGCCCGTGCGAATAGACCATACAACGTATAATGGCGCGTGTGTGGTGAGTGACGGAAAAATCTTAGGCATCACGCTCAAGCAGAACCTCGCCAAAGACGGTGTACACTATGAACCCAGGTGGTTCGAAGAGTGGCCTGCGAACATGGTGACTACACTTCCAAAACAATATGGCAACGTGCAGGCCGGCGATCTCATCTATGAGGTGGATGGGATCCGTTTTGGATTCGAGATCTGCGAAGATGCCTGGAAGAAGGCGGCCCGCCCTGGCTACCGGCTGTCTGACCGCGGCGTTGACCTGATCATGAACCCCAGCGCCAGTCACTTTGCTATGGGAAAGAGTTCGAACCGCGAGCAGGAAGTTGTAGTCGAGGGCTCAGGTAAATTCAATTGCGTCTACGTGTTTGTCAACCACCTGGGTAACGAAGCCGGCAGAATGATCTACGATGGCGACATCGTCGTCGGCCAGCGCGGCAAGCTGGTGGCGGTCAACAAAAGACTAAGCTTCCGGAAGGTTAATCTCCTTGCCTGTGATGTCGACTTTGTAAATCCCGCGAACACGGTCTGCACGCCGACCGTCGACGTCAAGGACAGGAACGAGGAATTGGCGCAGGCCTTATCCCTGGGGCTGTACGATTACCTGAGAAAAAGCAGGGCGAGGGGATTCGTGTTGTCACTCAGCGGTGGCGCCGACTCAAGCTTCTGCGCTGTGGCCGTCGCCGAAATGGTGAAGCGCGCGACATCCGAGCTCGGATGGGACACATTCTGCAAATCGCTGGGCATGGATGCGTCAACCCTGGACGGCGACCCTGACCAGGCGGTAAACCGGTTGCTCACCTGCGCTTATCAAGGTACCAGGAATTCTTCGCCGACAACACTCGAGTCGGCAATCAATCTCGCCAGGTCAATAGGAGCTCAGTTCGTTCATTGGACGATCGATGATGAAGTGGCAGCCTATACCGAAAAAGTTGAACGCGCCATCGGCCGCCCGCTGACGTGGGAGAATGACGATGTGGCCTTGCAGAACATTCAGGCCCGGGCGAGATCACCGGTCATCTGGATGCTCGCCAACGTCAAGAAATCCATCCTGCTCACTACGTCAAATCGCAGCGAGGGTGATGTCGGTTATGCCACCATGGATGGCGACACAAGCGGCAGCCTCGCCCCGATCGCCGGCTTGAGCAAGCCGTTCATCATGCAATGGCTTAAGTGGGCCGAGCAGTCGCTGGGCTATTCCGCACTCGCCGCCGTCAATAGTCTTAGTCCGACGGCCGAACTGCGACCTGGTGCAAGCAAACAGACCGACGAAGATGATCTTATGCCTTATGCGGTGCTGGTAGAAATTGAGAAACACGCCATTCAATTGCGGAAGTCGCCGCGGCAGGTACTTGAAGCGTTGAAAGGGAAAACGATCGATGACAGCACCCTCAAAGGCTATATTCGCAAATTCTTCCGATTGTGGGCCGCCAATCAATGGAAACGTGAACGACTGGCACCCTCATTCCACCTCGACGACCTGAACGTCGACCCCCGAAGCTGGTGCCGTTTTCCGATTCTTTCGTCTGGCTTCGACCCAGAGTTGCGCGAGTTGGAGTAGCCAGAGGCTGTCAACACCACCCCTCCAAATTTTTCGGCCCTTAATTCGTTAAACCAACCGTTCCCGTATATTTGTCGTTATGGCCATTTCTAACTTTATCATCTGGAACGGTAGCCCGGAAATTTTTTCCATTGGAACTTTTGCCCTGCGTTGGTATGGGCTGTTTTTCGCCCTGGGCTTCCTCATCAGTCAGCAAATTCTGTATTACATATACCGTAAGGAAGGCAAGCCGCAAACGGATGTCGACACCCTGACGATATACATGGTTATTGCCACGATTGTCGGCGCCAGGCTGGGGCACGTCATCTTCTATCAGCCCGAGATTATTTGGCAAGAACCGTGGGGCATATTTCTGCCTTTCGAATTTCATCCATTTCGATTCACGGGCCTGCAGGGGCTGGCCAGTCACGGCGGGGCTTTCGGAATTTTGTTTGCCCTGTGGCTTTATGCCCGGAAAAGGAGGCCTGGTCAAAACTACCTGCAGGTAGTCGATCGCATTGTGATCCTGGTGGCATTGACAGGGGCCCTCATTCGTCTGGGTAACTTCTTTAATTCAGAGATCATCGGCAAACCAACAGACAAGCCATACGGTGTTGTATTCGTGCATGCGCTGACGGATGCCATGGAGGACCAGGAAGGTAAGGATGATATCATCGAAAGTATCGTCTATCATAGGAACGACTCGGTGTCCGACCCGGGTGGTGCCGAAGTGCCCTTGTCGGTCTACGTGTTTTTTGAAACCGGCACCAGCGAACAGCAGGCGAACCGCATAATGACGTACGGCCAGGGCATGGCGTATCGCCTGAGCAGTTTCTTCACTGGCGAAGATGTGAATTATGAACTCACTACCCAGCAGGATGGCAAACTCGCCGCGCGACTTAACGTGGTGGGCATCGCTCGCCACCCCGCGCAATTATACGAATCGATTTCGTGTGTCTTCCTTTTCTTACTCCTGTTTGCCATCTGGAATCGCCATCGCGAAAACCTCCCCCCGGGCAGATTGTTGGGGATTTTCCTTATTATCTGTTTTGGGTTGCGATTTATATATGAGTTTCTCAAGGAACCGCAGGAGGCTTTTGAAAATGACTTGCCTCTTTTCATGGGCCAGATATTAAGTATTCCGCTGGTAATTGCCGGAATTCTGATTCTTCTTTATTCTTATCGAAAGAAACAGGTAATGTAAGTTTCGCTCAGGCGAGCGTGTTTCAAAAAGGTGATGTTTGTTTTGTGTCTGGAAAACTCGCATTCGTTTTCATTTGCCTCGGAGTCCTGACCTCCGTCCACAGCGCTGCCGGGCAGACGGCCTCGCGTGACACCCTTCGGCGTTCACCGGGGCGATTCCATGCCGACACCACAGCACGGTTCCTCCAGGTCAACAGGATATTCATCATCGGCAACAGGATCACCCGCGACCAGATTATCATGCGCGAGATGTCGTTGAAGCAAGGCGACATCGTCTACAGCGCAGACCTGGGTTCAATTCTGGACCTTGACAAAAAGAAACTCATCAACACTCGTCTGTTCAACACGGTCGAGATCAAGATGCTGGAACTGGAAACTGGCAAAGTCGACCTTCTCATTGACCTGGACGAACGTTGGTATACATTCCCAGCGCCATTGTTTGAATTGTCCGACCGAAACTTCAACGAGTGGTGGCAGAACTATAATCATGATCTTCATCGGGTGAACTATGGATTCCGCCTGTACCAATTCAACATGCGGGGACGTAATGAAACGCTTCGGTTCCTGGCACAATTCGGTTTCCAACGGAAGTTTGAACTGCTCTACCGCTTCCCCTACATCGACCGCAAACAAAAGCACGGCCTCACGATCGACCTGGGATACCATGAATCGAAGAACGTAGCGGTGCGCACCATGGAACACAAATACGAGTTTCTTCCATCTGACAACATCCTTCGGCGTGACCGAAGCGCCGGACTTACTTACACCTACAGAAAATCCTTTTACCGAACCCACACGGCCAAGATCGAATACCGCGATGCGTTCGTCCAGGACACCGTCATTGAGCGAAACCCGATCTACTTTCAGGGAGAGGGCGTGCAGCGACAGCGCTACACCTGGCTAACCTATCAATTCAACGCTGACCACCGCGACTTCCTTGCCTATCCGCTCAAAGGCTACCAATTTACTTTCGGAATATCCAAGTATGGAATCTTTAAAAGTGACGACCTCGATAAGTTCGATGTGAGCGTGATCTACTCGAAATACTTTGATCTTGGAAAAAATTTCTACCTCTCCAACAACTTCAATGTCTACTGGAGTACTCCCGATGATGTGCCCTATACCAACTTCGGGGTGTTGGGACTCCGGCGGCAGTTCGTAAGAGGTTACGAGATCTATGTGCTCGAAGGACCGTACTTTGCGCTCAACAAGACTACTTTCAAGAAGCTCATCTTCTCGCAAGACTACCACCTGGAAGACATGCCTATCAAGCAGTTCAGGCATGTACCTCTCTCAATCTACTTCAAGACCTACGCGGACTTTGGATTCGTGGAGAACTATCCCTATTACGCCAATCAGGATAAACCGCAGAATGTCCGACTTACGGGAAAACTGTTGTCCGGCGTCGGCTTCGGGTTCGACGTGGTTGGATCGTATGATATCGTGCTGCGTTTCGAATACAGTTTCAATGCGGAAGGCGAGGACGGTTTCTTTTTTCACGTGAAGAAGGAGTTCTGAAAGTGTTCGTGTTGAGGTGTTCAGGTGTTGGCCGTTGGCGGCGTGCTATTCCTAATTCCTAATTCTTAAGTGCGACCATACATGGCAACTCCTCGA
>CAZLWX010000119.1:0-10877 GCA_964563295.1 uncultured Roseivirgaceae bacterium
TTCGAAGCCGCCAAAAGCGACATTTAAGCGACTTACGTGAAGGGTGCGAAATAGATTCCATAAAGATGGGTGCGTTAACGTTGTGCTACTGCCTTTTTGAGAATCTCCGTCCAAGACGCCGCTCGAAATGCCGTAACACGACGAGCGCAATGGACCCCTCCTACGTTTCCCGATAGTCATCGGGATTGGTGCTTACCCGCTTGGGATTTAGTGCTTAAAGGAGGTATTTTTAACCATGCGCGTCACATCCACTCCGGGTAGACAGGTGTTGCAGCTGTGCCTTGTTGTGGCAACGCTGCTCCCTACAAGTTCACTCGCTCAAAGAAAAATCATCGACGGTACTTTCCATCACCTTCGCAATGCCTCAACTCGCGAGTGGTCTTCGTTTCCATCCAAACCTGAAACGTCCGAACTGATCATACTTTTTTCGTCAAAAGCAAACGCGGTCGAGCAAACACTTATTCTCCGCCAGTATGATGTAAAAATGACGTGGAACGTCGAAGTCAACGACAAACCAATTGGCACGCTCACGGTTGACGAGAAAGATATGTTTTGCTACCTGCCAATAAAACCTGGCTTTTTGCGCGAGGGTCAAAACAAAGTGAGAATCTGGAGCTCGGACAAGGAGGCGGATGATATTCGCGTCGGTGAGGTTTTCCTGGACTCAAGGCCGTTAAGAACGATCCTGACCGAATCAACCTTAATGCTGGAGACCGTGAATGAAATGGGCACCAACACCCCTTGTCACTTCGCGATCGTTGACACCAAAGGAATACTTCAACCGCTTGCGGCAAGCAAGGATGCCGCACTGGCTATACGCACCGGTCATGTGTACTCGGCGAACGGAAAAGCCGAGGTCCGGTTACCCGCCGGAACGTATACCATCTACGCGGGGCGTGGCTTCGAATATGGTGTTGATTCAACTGTCGTCAGCATCTCCCGCGGAGCTCGCGAGAACCTGAAGTTTTCGATACGCCGTGAGGTAGACACCCGGGGTTTTGTGTCCAGTGATACACATATCCATACGTTCTCGCACTCGCGTCACGGCGACGCCACTGACAGGGAAAGGGTTATCACACTGGCTGGCGAAGGCATCGAACTCCCCATTATTACAGACCATAATCAGCACATCGACCTCGAAAACATAGCGGTGGACGTGAGCGTTGATCACTATCTCACGCTGGTGACCGGAAACGAGCTGACCACCGCCGTCGGGCATTTTAATCTTTTCCCGGTAGGTAAAGATGAACCTGTGGTTGATGCAACGGCGGATAGCTGGACTCGCTTGTCGCAGGCCGTTCGATCAGAAAACAGAAAAGCAGTCATCCTGAACCATGCACGCGATATTCATCGGGGCTTTCGGCCTTTTGATCCGAAAATGTTCTTGCAAGCAACGGGTACACGTACCGACAACCAGCCCTTCTTCGCGAATGCCATGGAAGTCCTTAATTCGGGATCCCAGCAAAGCGACATCATGCAACTTACGCGCGATTGGTTCGGCATGCTCAACCACGGTCACGTGATCACTCCTGTTGGAGGAAGCGATTCACATGATGTCAGCCGGTTCATCGTTGGTCAGGGTCGCACCTACATCCGCTGTGATGATTCCGCACCAGGACAATTAGACACTGACGACGCGATCGAAAGTTTTCTCAAAGGGCACGTTATGGTCAGCGCTGGTTTGCTTGCGCGAATTGTCGTCAACGATGATTATGGTCCCGGTGACCTTGTGCCACGCACAAAAAAGACATCAGTCTCGATCCAGGTGGAGGGACCCGCCTGGACCCGTGCGGACCACGTAGCACTTTTCGCGAACGGAATAAAGGTTCGCGAGGCGGCGATCACCGGAGATAATGAGCCCGGAATAAAATGGAAACAGACATGGCAGTTGGATACTCCTCCTTATGACGTTTACTACGTGGTTGTGGCGCAAGGGCCGGATGTCGAAGTTCCGATCTGGCCACTGGCTAAACCCTTCCAGCCGGCGTCGGAAGTGTGGACACCGAAGGTGATTGGCATATCGGGCGCAGTGTGGGTGGATGGTGACGGCAATGGAGAAATAAATCCCGCCAGGGATTATGCTGTGTCGCTGATTTCGAGGTTCAAGAACACGTCTGCATTAATCAAGGCATTATCCGACTACGACGCAGCTGTTGCGTCGCAGGTCGCGGTATTGTTGTGGGAGAAAGGAGTTGATCTGAATAGTTCTGATATTCAATCCGCTCTCACGCCAGGGGCGGCACATACCAGAGCCGGCTTCGAAGCAACGACGAGTGATCTCAATAACTCGGTGCATTAGTCATCGGGACTTTGGGACCAAGTGCGCTAGAAATAATGCCTAACGAACGCCTCCATCGCCTCATACTCCGCAAGTCCGAGTTGATTGTACGCCTCCGCGGTTGCGTGATTGCGATCTTCGGCGCGCATCCAGAACTCGCGCTTGTCGCTGCCCGGAAACATCGCGCTGTCTTTCTGTGACTGGTGTTTGAAAATTGCCCGGCGCTTGCGCAACAGCTCATCCGGACTGAGCGGTACCGCCATTTCAATCTGATCGATATCCCACTCCTGCCAGGCGCCTCGATACAACCACAGCCAGCAATCTTTCATGTACGGCTTATCCCTTACCCGCCGCAATGCCTCGAGTATCGCCGCAAGGCAAACGCGGTGTGTTCCGTGGGGATCGGACAAATCCCCTGCCGCATAGATCTGGTGCGGCTTAACTTTTTCAATCAGGTTGACGATGATGGAGATATCTTCTTCGCCCAGTGGTTTCTTTTTTACCGCTCCTGTTTCGTAAAACGGCATATCGAGGAAATGCATCTGGTCGTCGGAGATACCCACGTATCTCCCTCCGGCTTTTGCTTCACCACGGCGAACAAGACCTTTGATACGCAACACTTCAGGGCTGTCGATGGCACCTGGCCCCTTCTCGCGGATGGACTGCACAATTTGTTGGTAGAACTTCTCCCCGTCCGCCTTGCTTAATCCAAACTCCTCATTGAAGTCGCGAACGAAATCCGCGAAGCGCACGGCGTCATCGTCGAATACAGCGATGTTGCCGGAGGTCTGGTAGGCTACGTGCACCTCGTGGCCCTGGTCGACCAGGCGAATAAATGTTCCTCCCATGGAGATGACGTCGTCGTCGGGATGCGGTGAGAAAATGATGATTCGTTTCGGAAACGGAACTGCGCGCTCAGGCCGGTTCGAATCATCGGCATTCGGCTTGCCGCCGGGCCACCCGGTGATGGTGTGCTGCAGATCGTTAAAGACCTTGATGTTGACCTTGTATGCCGATCCGTATTCGGTGATGATATCGCCCATCCCGTGCTCCATGTAGTCGAGGTTTGTCAGCTTGAGCACCGGCTTGCCCACCGTCTGGCAAAGCCACACGACAGCCTTACGGATGAGTTGATCGTTCCAGTCGACGCTGTCGAGGATCCAGGGCGTCTTCATGCGCACCAGCTCCGACGACGACGCCTGATCAAGGACTACGAGGCAATCGGCATGTTTCTGAAGAAATGATGACGGAATTTGATCCGTGACAGGACCTTCTACGGCTTTCTTTATTACGGCGGCTTTCCCTTCGCCCCAGGCCATCATGATCACCCGGCGCGCTTTTAGGATGGAGCCGACACCCATCGTGATCGCCTTGCGGGGAACATTCTCCTCTCCGAAAAAGTCGCTGGCGGCATCGATCCGCGTGACCTGGTCGAGGGTTATCAGACGAGTCAGCGATCGTTCGGTTGACCCGGGCTCATTAAAGCCGATGTGACCAGTTCTTCCGATACCGAGTATCTGGATGTCGATACCACCCATATCGTCGATGCTCTTCTCGTAGCTCCGGCAAAACTCTCCGACCTTGTCCTTAGGCAAAGTTCCATCGGGTATATGAATATTCTTCTTCGGAATGTCGATGTGATTGAACAAGTGCTCGTTCATGAATCGCACATAGCTCTGAAGGGCATCGGGCTGCATCGGGTAGTACTCATCCAGGTTGAAGGTGTGTACATTGGCGAAGCTCAGCCCTTCCTTCTGGTGTATGTTGACAAGCTCGGCATACAAGCGCGTCGGAGTAGACCCGGTAGCCAACCCGAGGATGCAAGGTTTCTTTTGCTTCTGCTTTTCGCGAATCAGACGGGCAATCTCCTGCGCCACGAAAACTGATCCTTCTTCCGAAGTGTTGAAGATTCTGACAGGGATTTTTTCGAAGGCGGAGAGATCGTTGGTCATTCCAGCTCGGTTTTGTTGATTGAATAAGGTTCCTTGCGCGGACCTTTCTTATTTTTGAAACAAGGGCAACAGCAGGCCGCCCTCCCTTCAAAATAGGCGAAGAAGGCCGAAATTATCAAGTGTTTGCGGTAACATTATTTTATGAGGTCATTCCGAACAGTCGTTAGTATAAGCCCTTCCAAACAGCCCATTGCACACCGCGACAAGATCATCACCACCGGATCCTGCTTTGCTCAGGCCATTGGTGACCGGCTTCAGCGATTCAAATTCGATGCTCTCGTCAGCCCTTTTGGGGTGATCTACAACCCGATCGCCATACACAAGACCCTTCTTTACGCTGTTCACAATGAGCCCCCGGCAGCACACACTTATCTGGAGAACGGCGGCACCCACCTGAACTACGATTTTCATTCATCATTATCATCCGGCGAAAGCCAACAGCTCCGCGATACCCTGAACCACCTGATCGGCACGACCCACCACTTCCTGGCGCGCGCCAATGCTTTGCTGATCACCTATGGCACGGCGTGGGTCTACACGCGAAATGAGACAGGAGAAATAGTCGCGAACTGTCACAAGACGCCGGCAGCGAATTTCTCCAAAGCGCTGCTGTCTGTTCAAGACATCGGCAATTCATTTCGATCAATTCACGATGCAGCGAAGAAACTCAACCCCGGCTTGCGCTTTATTTTAACAGTAAGTCCCGTCAGGCACCTTCGCGATACCGCCGAACTGAACAGTGTAAGCAAAAGCGTACTCCGGCTTGCCTGCCATCAGATCGCTGGGGAATTCGCGAACACGGAATACTTTCCCGCTTACGAAATCATGCTCGACGACCTTCGCGACTATCGATTTTACAAAGCCGACATGATTCATCCGACTGAAGAAGCCGAAGACTACATCTGGGAAAAATTCGCTATCCGCTACTTCGATGAATCGACCCGGGCTTTCATCCAGCAGTGGTCGGATATCTTGTCCGCGCTGAACCATCGGCCGTTTCATCCCGGATCGCGCCAGCATCAACAGTTCCTCGCGGACCTGATCCGAAAGCTGGAAGCGTTCAAGGGTCAGGTAGACGTGGATGGCGAAATCAAGCTCGTTCAGTCACAGCAGGGAACGGCGGCCGGGTCCCTTCGCCAATAAGCAATGACCATGGCACCACATTTTCGACTTTCTCCTTCAAACAGCAACCTATGACCGGCACCGGCAAAGCGAACAGGCTGATTCACGCAACATCACCATACCTGCTTCAGCACGCGCACAATCCTGTCGACTGGTACGAATGGGGTGACGAGGCTCTCACCAAAGCAAGACAGGAGAATAAACCGATCCTGGTCAGCATCGGCTACTCGTCGTGCCATTGGTGTCACGTCATGGAGCGGGAAGTCTTCGAGAAGGAAGATATGGCCGCGCTGATGAACAAATACCTCGTCTGCATCAAGGTCGACCGCGAAGAACGGCCGGACGTTGACCAGGTGTACATGGATGCGGTACAGGCAATGGGTGCACACGGTGGGTGGCCGCTGAACGTCTTCCTTACTCCCGATCAAAAGCCGTTCTACGGAGGCACCTATTTTCCACCACAGCAGTGGGTCCAAGTCATTGAGGGCGTCCATCGCGCATTCACCGAAAAGCGCGCCGAAGTAAATGATTCCGCCAGCAACCTCGCCAGACACCTCGCCGCCCAGGGAATAATTCCGACAGAGAACAGTGAATCCTCTGCCGACTTCCGCGAGGACATGGATGCGATGTACGCACGTCTGGAAAACAGTTTCGACACCACCTGGGGCGGACTCGACAAAGCCCCAAAATTCATCATGCCTTCCGTTTGGTTGTGGCTCCTCCGCTACCACTACCTGTCGGGACACGAAAATGCGTTGCATCAAATTGTTCTAACGCTGAAGCGGATCGCTATGGGCGGCATCTATGACCAGGTCGGCGGAGGTTTTGCCCGCTACTCCGTGGATGGCTATTGGTTCGCGCCGCATTTTGAGAAAATGCTGTACGACAACGCTCAGCTTTTCAGTTTGTATGCCGAAGCGTTCGCGGTGACCGGTGATGAAGAATTTAAGACGATCCTGAATGAGACGTTTGAATGGCTCCAGGGCGAAATGATGCACCCGGAAGGAGCATTCTATTCAGCTCTTGATGCCGACAGCGAAGGCGTTGAAGGTAAGTACTATGTGTGGACAAAGGAAGAGATCGACAATATCTTTGGAGAGAGTGCCGGGTTGATCAACAAATACTACGCCGTCAAGGATGAAGGGAATTGGGAACACGGGAACAACATCCTGTTCAGGCCGTTTGCCGACGAAAAGTTTCTCTCAGACAACAACCTGGACGCGCGGGAATGGCAGCGGGCGTTGCGCATTGCAAAAGACAAGCTGTTGGCTGTTCGTGAGAAGCGCGTCCATCCAGGGTTGGACGACAAGATCATCACTTCGTGGAATGCGATGATGGTCGTCGGCCTCATCGACGTCTTTGTGTTTTCGGGCGACGAACGATTTCGCGCCGCAGCGGTGAAGGCAATGTCTTTCATCGAGCGTGAGTTGAGTGAGGGCGTAACGCTATTCAGGTCCTTTAAAGGAAAGCGCTCCGCCGTCCGTGGTTTTCTCGACGACTACGCCTACACAATACGAGCATGTATACGACTGTACCAGGCAACCTTTGACGAATACTGGTTGCGGCGCGCGGAACTGTTGACCACGCATACTATCGATAATTTCCTCGATAGCGGCGACGGGTTTTTCCTTTACTCCGGAAAGCATGGCGAAAAGCTTATCGCCAGTCGGAAAGAATTGTTCGACAATGTTATCCCCGCATCAAATTCGGTGATGGCCCAGAATCTCATCGAGTTAGCGGTATTGCTCGACAAGGCCGAATGGAAAACAATGGCTACCCAAATGGTGAATGCCATGCGAAGCACTATTGTCGCCGAACCCAATTACATGTCCAACTGGGGCATTGCCTACCAGACCCTGGCCAAAGGTCTCGCTGAAGTCGCCTTCGTCGGCAACGCGGCCGAAGAACAGTCTCGCCAGTTCCAGCGCCATTACCACCCGTTCAGCGTTGTGATGGGCACAGCAACCACCAGCGATCTCCCACTCCTGCGCGACAAGAAAGCCCTGGACGGCAAATCGACGATCTATGTGTGTTATGATAAAGCTTGCAGGCAGCCAGTGGATCGGGTGGAACAAGCACTTGCGGAGCTCGGCTAGTGCCGGGTTCCGGGTTCCGGGTTCCGCGTTCCTGGTTCCGGGTTCCGGGTTCCTGGTTCCGAGTTCCTGGTTCCTGGTTTCGGGTTCCTGGTTCCGCGTTCCTGATTCCTATTGTTAGGCCCACTTTAGGAGACAAAGAGCGAGGGCAGGATGAACGACACCGATCCCACAAGGCTATCCGATCCCGATGCTTCGGGAACTGGCGCCTCACCACCGTTAGACTTTGATATGAGAAGCGTGCGGCGAGTCTACACTCACTATCAGTATACCTGTTGAGAGGCCTAAGCCTGTCCTTGGCCTGGCAGGGGCATGCGCGGACAGGGTTCAGCCTCGAAACAGGTATACGGGGGCCCGCCGCCCCGGGAGGCGGAGACTCGACCTTCTGAGCACAGTCTAGATGTGGTGAAGCTCAAACTTTTGATCGAAGACCCTGTACCCAATTGAACATCAAAACTTTCTACGGAACAACGTGCCTGGATCCAAATTCCGCGCGTCAGAATACAATTGACACACTAATTATTAATTTGCATCCGTGGAAGGAGTCACCAAACCCGATCCGGACAACACGAAATTCGTCGATATACTCCTTCCCGTTCCGGTTCCCCGGCTATTCACATACCGTGTTGCGCGAGCGATGGCGTCTGCCGTTCAAACCGGCCAGCGCGTCATCGTTCAGTTCGGCGACAGGAAAATCCTGACCGGCATTGTCGCCAACATACACCTCCAACCGCCCAAAGATTACGAAGCCAAATATCTCTTAGAACTCCTGGATGACATCCCCTCGATCAACACGATCCAACTCCGCTTCTTTGAATGGATCGCGGAATACTATATGTGCGCCCTTGGGGAAGTCCTCAATGCTGCCCTCCCCGCCGGACTAAAACTCTCCAGCGAATCGATGGTTCAACTCAACCCCGCATTCGATCCGCTGGAAACGGAACATGCTTTCTCTGAAAAAGAGCAGATGTTGATCAACCGGTTGGCGCACGGTACGATGACCTACTCCGAGATATCCAAGTTCCTCGGCGTAAAGCATCTGTATAGCCTGTTAAAATCCCTTACCTCCAAGAATGCCGTCGTGGTTTTTGAAGAGGTGAAAGAGAAATACAAGCCCCAAACTGAAAAGAGAATCCGGCTGACGGCAGGCTATGCATCGGCGGAAGCCCTGGAAGAACTCTTTGGCACCCTC
The DNA here is from genome assembly GCA_964563295.1 of uncultured Roseivirgaceae bacterium. GTDB lineage: Bacteria > Bacteroidota > Bacteroidia > Cytophagales > Cyclobacteriaceae > Chryseosolibacter. The sequence goes on from CAZLWX010000119.1 coordinate 8,638, forward strand.
GCAAGCAAGCCCAAACAGGAGGAAGTACTCCTGCGCTATCTCCAGGAAGTGCCTGTCATGAACGACCCCTCAACCAACAAGACTGGGATCGCGCGCAAGAATCTGCTTGAGACCGACCTCTCGCAGAGCTCACTCAACACGTTGGTGAAAAATGGAATTTTGGAAGAATTCGAGGTAGTTGTCCCGCGTTTCGGTTTCGATGAAAATGAAGAGAGCCCCGCTGCCTTGCTAAGTGAAGAGCAGGCACAAGCGATGGCCGAAATCTTCAAGAGCTTCGACCAGCATCCGATAACGTTGCTTCACGGAATAACCGGGAGCGGTAAAACGGAGATCTACATCAACCTGATCAAAAAAGCTCTCGAAAGCGGCTCGCAGGTGCTGTACCTGTTGCCTGAAATCGCGCTGACCACGCAGATCGTGCAACGCCTGAAGAAGGTCTTCGGATCAACATTGGGTGTGTATCATTCGCGCTTCTCTGACAACGAGCGCGTCGAGGTATGGAACGATGTGCTCAATGGAAAGATCAGGTTTGTCGTGGGCGTCCGTTCCTCAATTTTCCTTCCGTTCGACAGCCTTGGACTCATCATCGTCGACGAAGAGCACGATGCGTCGTACAAACAGCAGGAACCGGCTCCCCGCTACAACGCGCGAGATGCCGCCTTGATGCTGAGTCAACTACATCACGCAAAAGTATTGTTGGGTTCGGCCACACCATCAGTGGAAACATTCTACCACGGAGTACAGGGTAGATATGGCCTGGTAAAACTCGAGAAGCGTTTCGGTGAAGCCATCCTTCCGCAGATCACCCTCGCCGACATGGGTGAAGAGCGCAAACGCAAAACGATCAAGGGCGAATTCTCGGGATTATTGCTGAGAAAAATTGAAGAAGCCGTCTCACGGAAGGAACAAGTTATCATATTCCAAAATCGCCGCGGTTACTCACCCATGGTGAATTGTCAGGATTGCGGGTGGGTTCCCAAATGCGTCAATTGTGCCGTCAGCCTCACGTATCATCAATACCGGCAGGCGATGGTTTGCCATTACTGTGGATACCGCGACCAACTTCCGAAACTGTGTCCGGTGTGTAGTTCCCCACGCGTGGTCACGGTCGGCTATGGGACTGAAAAACTGGAGGAAGAGCTCAACCTCTATTTCCCCGACGCCCACGTGCAAAGGATGGACCTGGAAACAACTCGCTCGAAGTCCGGATACGAGTCGATACTCCAGCAATTTGAGAAAGGTGAAACAGACATCCTGGTCGGCACGCAGATGGTAACCAAGGGTCTCGACTTTGACAACGTGAGTTTGGTTGGTGTGTTCAACGCCGACCGTATGATGCACTTTCCCGATTTTCGATCGCATGAACGAGCATATCAATTGATCACCCAGGTGAGTGGTCGCGCGGGCCGAAGGGCAGCGCAAGGAATAGTCGTGATCCAGACCTCCAATCCCGACAATCCCATCCTTCAATTTATTCTGAACCACCATTACGGTGAGTTCTACAACCGTGAAATAGAGGACCGCAAGCAAAACGGCTATCCTCCCTTCAGCCGTCTTGTGGAGATTACGGTAAAGCATGTCGATAAGAAAGTTTCGCGCGAAGCGGCCCAGGAGCTGACGTTAGAACTACGTGAGCTCCTGAGGGGGGTACGCGTCCTTGGGCCAGCGGAACCGATGGTCTCCAGGATCCGAAACCAGTACCTGATGACCACTCTAATAAAAATTCCGCGCGGGAGGCACGACCTCCGGCAGATCAAGGATATCATCAAACTTAGTGTTGATAAGGTGACATCAGAGAAAGCGTTTCGAAATGCGCGGGTGGTAGTTGATGTGGATCCAGTGTAAGGCTAAAGGCCAAAGGCCAAAGGCTAAAGGCCAAAGGCCAAAGGTTAAAGGCTAAAGGCTAAAGGGCCTTCCACAATTGTGGATTATTCGTGTCTTGGTGCCTTGGTGGCATTAACGAGCCGCGTATTTCCTGGAGACTCTCGATACGCGAGGCCGGCCACCCTAAAGGAGAACCACCGCGTGATTGGAGTGAAATTAGGAATTAGAAATTACAACCACGCCATGACACCTCAGCACCACTTGAACACTTCAACACCTCAACACTACGGGTTACGCATGACCCCATCAACCATCCTCGTGATCCGAAGAGGATTTTCATCCTTTAGTTCATCCGGAAGAAGTCGTTGCGGAAAATTCTGGTAACAGACGGGACGAGCGAACCGGGAGATCGCTCG
>CAZLWX010000120.1:0-6896 GCA_964563295.1 uncultured Roseivirgaceae bacterium
GCCTTTAGCCTTTGGCCTTTAGCCTTTGGCCTTTAGCCTTTGGCCTTTAGCCTTTAGCCCGTCTTTCTAGTACCACTTAAAAATTCTCAGTCCCGCAAAAAACGTCACAAACCCGGTGATCGCGAGCATTAATGTCGGTTTGACAATTTCCGCGAATCCGGCGGCCTCCACAAAAATGGATCGGATTGAATCTGCCAGGAGCGTTAACGGCAAAGCCCGGATAATAGGAATCGTCCAGTCCGGGAAGTTGTGGTAGTTGAAGAATATTCCCGATAGGATCATCATCGGCAGCGTAACGACGTTGACGAGGCCGTTTGCAACTTCAGTTTTCGCAGTTCGCGAGGCCACGAGAATAGCAATCCCCGCGAAGGCAAAAATACCGGCGAGGAAAACGATAACGAACGCGAAAGGGTTGCCAGTGATTTCGATATCGAAGTACAGGTACGCGAAGATCAGGAGCATCACCGTCTCAAAGCCGCCCAGCACGACGCGTGTGATCATGTGTGAGGTGAGAAACACAGATCTCTTCATCGGCGTGGCCACCATCCTTCTCATCAACTTCTTCATGCGTGTTTCAATCAGCGTCCAGCCAATACCCCACATACATGCATTCATGATACCGAACGCGATCAGGCCTGGAATGAGAAAATCGATATAGCGCGTTCCCTTGCTTTCGAGAGGCCGGAAAGCACGGGCACTGTCGCTCCCGTTTTCGCCCCGCTCGATGATCAGATGTGTTAACTGGGCGTCGGCATTCGCCGGATCGAAGTAGTAGGTGATTGAGTCGCCGGCTGCCTTCACATAAAGGGCCGTCAGTCCTTTCTTGATCGCGGTGATGGCCTTTTCCTCCGTGGCGGGTACAAATCGTATGCGATAAGGATTTCCCGTTTCCGTTCCCATGACTTGCTCGCCGCTGAATTGCTGAGGTATCGAGTCGCCGACGACATATACCGAGCGCACGGACTCTCCCTTGTTCGAGAACGCGATGCCCAGGACCCAGGCCATGATGATCGGGAAGAGTACCGCCCAAAAGAGCACGGCGGGCTCACGGAAGAAACTCCGGAAGTGCACGAGAACGAGCTGATATAGACTGGAGCGCATAGTATGATTCAGGAATCGGTGAGGTGTCGTCCCGTCATGGAGATGAAGAGGTCGTCGAGGGTCATCTTGCGCGATGCCAGCGCGGTGATCCGCACGTTCGCCGTCCGCGTGGCATCAATGATTGACGGCAGTACTTCCGAGATATTGTCTACAAAGATCTGCGCTTGCGTTTGAGGCTTGATCCAACGCAGTCGCTTGATACCGGTAAAGTCCGTCTGCACAATTTCAAAATCCCGCTCCAACGTGATTTCTATTAAGTCACCTTCGCCATGGCGGGCGTTGAGCTCTTGCAAAGAACCTGCGGCCAGGAATTGCCCTTTGTCCATAATCAGGATGCGTTCGCAAAGCACTTCCGCTTCTTCCATGTAATGCGTGGTGAGAATCATGGTGGTATTGAAGTTCTCTCGCAGGGTGCCGAGAATTTTCCAAATCTCACGACGTGCTGTCGGGTCCAGTCCGGTGGTGGGTTCGTCGAGGAGAAGAATTTTGGGATTGTTCAGCAACGCGATGCCGATGGCCAGTCGCTGTCGTTGGCCGCCCGAAAGCTGAACGGTGTACGCGTTCTTTTTTTCGCGCAGGTTTACAAGGTCCAGGATTTCAGCGGTTCGGCTTGGCGGTAGTCCGTAAAAGCTTCCGAATAGGTCGAGTGTTTCTTTCGCCGTAATCTTGTCGATGAACTTGGTTTCCTGGAGGGACAACCCAATGTTCAAATGAAGTCTGTGTTCGTGGTCCTGCCAGTTCATCCCAAGAATCCGGATGGAGCCCGTGTCGGGTTTCTGGATCCCTTCGATCATTTCGATCAGAGTAGTTTTGCCCGCGCCATTGGGGCCGAGCAGTGCGACATATTCTCCTTCGTGGATGGTCAGGCTGAGGTCATTTACGGCTTTCACATCCTTGAAAGCCTTGCTGACGTGGTCGATTTCGATGACGGGCTCGGTGCTCATGCCTGACAGGTTCCTACTGCCGGGGATTAACGGTCGAGGCTAAAGATATTAAAAGTATGGAATCTTTTAACGGTCACTGCTCCCGCAACGCCCTGGCGGGATTGGCCCGCGCGGCCTTGAACGCTTGCAGCCCGACGGTGAGCAGTGCAATGGCGATGATGAGCGCGCCAGCCTTCACAAAAAGAGCCGGTGACAAGCTGATATGAAAGGCAAAGTTCTGTAGCCACCTGGCGGCTACGAAATAGCTGAACGGCATAGCGATCGCGAAGGCGACGAGAATGAGTGTTATGTAGGTCGCCGATAGTTTTATCACGAGCGAGGACTCGCGCGCACCCAGGACTTTGCGTATGCTGATTTCCTTATATCGCTGAGAAGTGCTGTAGACGACCAGGCCGAACATTCCAAGGCATGCCACGAAGATGGCGAACGCCGTGAAATAGGAGAACAACCTGGCGAGGTGCTCTTCGTTCTTGTACATCCTATCGAAGTTATCATCGATGAAGCGGTATTCAAAGGGCCATTCGGTATTCATGGACTTCCATGACGACTCCAGATGGTGAATCGTTTCCGGCAGGTTGCGGGGCTTCACCCGGAGGGTGAGCGTGGTGTAGGCGAATGGAAAGATGTGGATAACCACAGGGTTAATCGCATCGCGCAGGCTATTGAGGTGAAAATCCTTGACCACGCCGATCACAGTTCCGGTTTTCAACGTGTCGCCCTGCGCCGCTCCACTTTGAACATCCCAGCGGTTCCAACCTACCTTATGGCCAAGGGCATCAGCCGGATGGTCGTAGCCCATCAGCCTGGCAGCTTTTTCACTGACGATAAAAGCGCTGGTCTCGTCGGACGGGAAATCTTCCGAGAAATCACGGCCCGCGATAATGCTCAATTCGAGTGTTTTGACGTAGTCATGATCAACCGTCAGGACCGACGTGAGCAGGTTCTGTTGGGTTTCCAGGTCGATGATCATGTCTCCCGCATAGGCTTCACCCGGCAGACCATAGCCGAGGGTCGAACTGATGACGTTGGGATGGTTGGAAAAGACTTGCTTAGTGCGCTCGACGTCGTCACTCATTTCGCCACGAAGTTGTATAGCGATGAGGTTGTCCTTGTTGAAACCCATGTCCTTGCTTCGCATGTAATGATGTTGATCCGACGCCACGAGTGAGGCGATAATCAGGAAGCAGGAGAGGCCAAATTGAAAAACAACTAACCACTTTCTCAAGAATGCTCTACCGGTGTTCCCGGTCTGCCTGCCGGCCAGGATAACGATCGGCTTATAAGAAGAAATGTAAAATGCCGGGTACGCACCGGCCAGGATGCCAAGAACGATGGCAAAGAAAATCAGGGCGAGAATGGTGAGGGGATCCAGGAATATTTCAGTTGAAATATTCTTTTCGGTAAAATCGTTGAGAAAGGGCAGCACCACCTCGGCCAGCATTACGCCAAGGGCCAGGGCCACAAATGCAATGATCACCGACTCGCTGACGAACTGCTGGATCAATTGCGAGCGGAATGCCCCAACGACTTTTCTGACACCGACTTCCTTCACGCGGTTGATAGCCCGCGCCGTGGAGAGGTTCACGAAATTCAGGATCGCGATAATCAGGATAAACGCCGCTGTCGCCACCAGGATGTAAACTGTCTGCACATTGCCGCGAACCGCGATCTCGTATTGAAGGTCGGCCGTGTGAAGGTGCACGTCCTCGAGGGGCATCAGGTGTGGCGTATAGTGCATTCCAAGTTTCTTCCACACCTCACCAGCGTGCTGCTCCGCGAACGCGGGCAGCTTGGCCTCAAGCTGCTGCGGGTCTGCGCCGTCTGTGAGTTTCACATAGGTATGAAACTGGCTCCAGTTCCAGCTCTTCATTCGGTCAGGCAAATCCTTTAGCAGGTTTGCCATGGGCAAGAAATAGTGAAGCTGCAAGTGAGCGTGCTCCGGGAAATCGCGGAACACGCCCACGACGTTGAAATCAGTATTGAATATGGAGATCGTTTTACCCAGGGCCGTGCCGTCGCCGAAGTACTTCTTTTTCAAAGTCTCGTTGATGGCTATAGTATTGGGTTCCTTGAGTACTGTGTTCGGGTCGCCTTCAAGCAATTCCAGGCTGAACATCCTAACGATCTCCGGGTCCGCATAGCCCCCACTTCCTTCAGTGAGCTTCTTGTTCCCAACCTCAAAGAGTACAGGATTGTTAAAATTCAGAAACCGGGCATAATATTCCACCTCGGCGAAGTCGGCCTGGAGCGTCGGCGCGATCATGGGTGGCACCATCGCCATCTTTTTTGTATTCCCGTTGTCGATGACATAGTCGTTGTAAATCCTGAATTTCGATTGTCGGTCAGCGACGTGCTCGTCAAACCGGGATTCGTCGTGAACAAACAGGGCAATGAGAAGCACGGAAGCGATGCTGATGGCCATACCACTGATATTGATCAGCGAGAAAAGTTTGTTCTTGGCCAGGTTTCGAGCAGCGATCGTGATGTAGCTAAACAGCATAGGACGAATAAGGTGGATTTAAGGGTTCATTACTCTAAATGCGTTCCAAATATGCAACATGTTAACAAACAAGCATTTGAAACTCGCGCCTGTCCTTCACAGGACGGTCTATGTCCTAAAACGAACATTTCAGAGGGCTGCCTGTGAGGGGCCACTCAGCGAAATTCCAAGGGCGGCATCCGATTTGCGAAACTGTAGATAACTGGTCACAGCACGATAAAATTTTGGCTAATTTTACTTAGTAGCCCCGATGCTTATGAAAATCCGCGCCATGTTGATCTGTTTGTTGATGGTGATCAGCGCCGTTACTTCCGCTCAAAAAGTCAAATACAAGGATATTTTTGAATTTTTGGAAAAGAAACAATACGACGTCGCCGAGCCGTTGCTGAAAAAGTACCTGGAAACGGAGCAGGAAAATCCAAATGCATTCTTGTACATGGGCATCATTACTATGGAAAAATACGCCAAAATGGATCCGGCGGATGCGCAGGCGATGGCCGTCCGCGATGAGGCCGTTCGGTATCTCCATCAGGCGAAACAGGGGATCACTGAAAAAGAGGTGTCGAAGAATGAAAAGTACTACGCCATCTACAGGCGCCGGAATATTCGCACCGGCGAAATGGGTGTTATTCATGGCGATGTGATCACCGACATCGAAGGCCGGATCAGCAGGCTTATGGGCGATTCTTCAGGAAATTAGGTTCATCCAAAAATGGATTACTATCGCGCGGGCTGTTGACTGCGCCAGCGCTGCACGACGAGAAGGATCGTCAAAACGATAATCGTTCCTACTGACGTCATGCCTACTATGTGTTTCATCCGTGTCATCATCGCGCCCCATTGTACACGACCATCATCCACAGCCGGAAAATCGGAGAGGAGTCGAAGCGTATTCATATTCTCCAGGTAATCCAGCAGCACGCCGAGCAATGGCAGCAGCGCGATCAGCACCCGGGATGAACCCGGCGGTGCGATCTTCTTGACGACGTTGGCCAGTAACAGCACGAGAAACAATCCGTAGAATACCGGATAAATCATGTCGAGCTGGCCCACAACCATCCGGTACACGCCGCGTCCTTCTTCGCCCAATGCCTCGAAGCCGTTGCGCACTTCCTGACTGGTGTACAGGAATTGTGTATCCAATGGTCTGAATTCTCCATCAGACAGGGCGGTGAGACGCGCCTGGTAATAAGGGAAAACAACAAAGGAGAAAGCAAAGGTGGTGATCATCAGCGGCAACAAGAACCGCCAGTTCGAAACGTTGTTGAGGAGTTGGATCATGAGCCGGGCACGCAGGTTAACACCGCCAATATAGAATTTTTCTCAACGGCGATGACCGAAATGGTCATGAAAACGCGCACTTGGGTTGTCTGAAAATCCTGATAAAATGCTGATATGGACCCATGTGCGAACGGAATTGCGTTACATTGAGCTGCTCACCAAACACAATCGATTATGAAAGATCAAGACCTCTCAGGATTGGGTAGCCCCGAGGATCTGCTCCGGGCCGAAAACGCAGTGCTCAAGCTCAAGCTCGAAACCGAGCATCACATGCAGGGTTCGAAAACCGAAAACCTTCCTCCGGAAGTTGAGAACGAATGGTTAAAGCACATTTATGAATTCGAACAGCAGTTCAGACGCAACAAACAGATGCCGCTTTACGATTTTATCGGACGCCCGAGATTTGATACGGTTGACAGGCTTTCTCCCGTGGAAATACCCGGCGAGCTGGCTCGACTCCAATGCATACTGGGAGAAAACGGTATCGAGCTCGACACACTCTGCGAGTATGATGATGATGTGATCTACCGCTTTATCACGGAAGAGCTTTTCCAACATACGGTCGACGACATCCGCATTCCCGGGATGACTACCCACTTCATTTATGAGGAATTCCATCCCAACCACGACTACGATCTACGAAAACGCGCGACGGAGTTCGTCACCCGGTTGTTGAAACGAAAATGGGATTCGGAGTTCGATGAATTTAGTTTAGCAGAAGAGTTGACGTTGTTTGGAGTGCGTCACAGTCGCGAGGAAGCAGCCTCCCTATTAATGTCGTTCCAGGCGTCGCGCCGCGCCTTTCGGCGGAAATCGTTGAATATTCATCATGTAAGCTTCGACCTCGAACAAAAGTCAGCTGTTGTCACGGGGCATCTCGCGTATGGTGTCAAGTCTGTTGATGCCAGCGAGCGCTATGAGGGCGACTTCCGGTTCGAGTTCATGTATGACGGCGAATGCTGGAGGTTTAGTTTGATTGAGATGCCTGGATTGGGGGAGGGGTAGTAGTGTGTGCGAGTATTACCGGAAGTGGTTGTGTCGACAGTCCATGGTCGACAGTCCATGGTCGA
>CAZLWX010000120.1:6996-10643 GCA_964563295.1 uncultured Roseivirgaceae bacterium
GAGTGAATAAATTCCAATAACTACTTGGAAGCGCGAACACCCGAACACCCGAACACTAACAATAGCACATCAGCACATTAGCACATTAGCACAATAGCACAATAGCGCCTCATGATGCGATTGCCTGATCCAGGTCGGCGATGAGGTCTTCGTGATCCTCCACACCAATACTGAGCCGGATGAGCGAGTCGACGAGTCCCGATTTGAGGCGTTCTTCCCGCGGAATACTCGCGTGTGTCATCGAGGCCGGGTGGTTGATGAGCGATTCAACGCCACCGAGTGACTCGGCTAACGAGAACAGCTTAACGTTCACCATCAGCTGATTTGCTTTTTGCTGACTGTCGTCTTTGAGCGTGAACGACAACATGCCGCCGAAGTCGCGCATCTGTTTCTTTGCTATGGCGTGGTTGGGATGGTCGGGAAACCCCGGCCAATAGACTTTTCCAACCCTGGGATGTTGACGAAGGAATTCCGCGACCTTACGGCCGTTGAGACAATGGCGTTCCATTCGAAGATGGAGCGTCTTGATGCCGCGCAGGACGAGGAAACAATCCTGCGGTCCCGGCACAGCGCCGCAGGAGTTCATTATAAAGGAGAGATCCTGGTACAGCTTCTCATCATTCGTTACCAGTGCGCCCATGATTACGTCTGAGTGGCCTCCAAGGTATTTGGTCACCGAGTGCATCACGATATCGGCGCCGAAGTCGAGCGGATTTTGCAGGTAGGGCGAAGCGAACGTGTTGTCGACTGCCACCATTACCTTGTGCGTCTTCGCGATAGCCGTGCACGCCGCGATGTCGATGATGTTCATCAGCGGGTTGGTAGGCGTCTCCAGCCAAAGGAGTTTGGTTTTGGAATTAATTAGCGGCTCGATATTCGAGGTGTTGGTCAGGTCTACGAAATGAAATTTTATTCCGAAGCGCTCGTACACGCGCCGGAACAGCCGGTACGATCCGCCGTATAGGTCGTTGCTGGTGATTACCTCGTCACCGGGATTCAGCAGCCTGATTACCGCATCTGTAGCACCCATGCCCGACGAAAAGCAGAGTCCGAATTTCCCATTTTCAAGCGCTGCAATACTTTTCTGAAGTGCATTCCGGGTCGGGTTTGCGCCACGCGCGTAGGCGTAGCCTTTGTGTTTCGCCGGTGCTTCCTGCACATACGTTGACGTCTGGTAAACAGGTGTCATAATGGCACCCGTCGACGCATCAGGCTCTACTCCCGCATGCACTGCCTTTGTTCCGAATTTCATCTTGGAAAGTGTTCAAGTGTTCAAAATGTTGAAGTGTTCAAGTGTTGAGGTGTCGAAGTGTTGAAGTTTTCGGGTTGGTTTGCACTACAACTTGCAACTTGTAACTTGCAACTTGTAACCTGCAACTTGTAACCTGCAACTTGTAACTTGTGACCTGCAACCTGCAACTTGTAACTTGCAACTTACAAGCTGCGGTTCACATCAAACTTCTCCAAATAGTCCGCCACTCTTCTCACAAACGATCCGCCCAGTGCTCCGTCCACGACGCGGTGATCATAGGAGTGGGATAGGAACATTTTATGACGTATGGCGATAGCGTCGCCGTTGGGGGTTTCGATCACGGCGGGCTTTTTTTGGATTGCGCCGACGGCGAGGATAGCGACTTGCGGTTGCATGATGATCGGTGTGCCCATCACGTTACCGAAGGATCCTACGTTGGAAATCGTAAATGTTCCGCCGGCCAGGTCGTCGGCCTTGAGCTTATTGTCTCGTGCACGGCGCGCCAGATCGTTAACGGCTTTCGCGAGTCCGGTAATGTTGTACTGGTCGGCATTCTTTATTACGGGCACGATAAGATTCCCGCTGGGAAGAGCTACCGCGATACCGATATTGATGTCGCGCTTGCGAATGATACGGTCGCCGTCAACCTGGATATTGATCATCGGGTAATCCTTGATCGCCAGGGCCACGGCTTCTACGAAAATCGGCGTAAATGTTAATGTATCGCCTTCGCGTTTTTGGAATTCGTTTTTCACCTTGTTCCGCCACATGACGATACCGGTCACGTCGGCTTCGACAAACGAGGTCACGTGCGGGGAAATCCGTTTGGAATCAACCATGCGTTCGGCGATCATCTTGCGCATGCGGTCCATCTCGATGATCTCGTCGTCGCCGGAGATTGAGGCGGGAATGCGCGTCGGCCCTTTCGGCGAATAGACGCCAGCGTGTTGTTGCGGAGTCGTCATAACTCCGCCGGACTTCCGCTGCTGTAAATAGCCAAGGATATCTTTCTTTGTGACGCGACCTTCCGCTCCCGAGCCCGGAATAGTTTCCAGTTCCGCGACTGGAATATTCTCTTCCCTGGCGATATTCTTTACCAGCGGCGAGTAGAAACGGCTCGCTGAACGATAGTCGGGAGCAACGGTCACACCGTTTGATCCATTGGACCGGGATTGTACCTGAGCCTTCGCGGGCTCGGATCTGACGGCGGCAACGGCAGGCGTGATTATACCTTCTTCTGTGTCAGCCTCGGAGGAGATCAGGGCTATGGCCTTGCCGACCTTGACTACTTCGCCTTCTTTAGCCAAAATTTCTTTCAGTACACCGGCATGGGTGGTCGGCACCTCCGTGTCGACTTTGTCTGTGGCGACCTCCAGTATCGACTCGTCCTGTTCCACGCGGTCGCCGGGTTTTTTCAGCCATTTGAGGATTGTGGCCTCCATGATGCTTTCACCCATTTTTGGCATTACCAGTTCCACTAAAGCCATGTTTCAAACGTTTTCTGCGGCGTAAAGGTAATGGATCAGGTTGCAGGTTCCAAGGCTTAAGGTTCCGAGTTCCGGGTTCCTGGTTCCGAGTTCCTGGTTCCGAGTTCCTGGTTCCGGGTTCCTGGTTCCTGGTTCTAACATTTTTGGGGGAGAATCAAACGTTGTGCGCTGGATTTTGACTGTCTTCAATTTAACAACTCTGCCGGCATTAACTGGCCTCGTTTGTAACGACCACCGCGTTGTGCCCGTCGTGGTTCGTAGTGTTCCTCGTGTTACTGCCTTTCGAGACTCTCGAATTTGACTACCATCTGAAGGTAAAAACAGCCGACGCATGTCACGCGTTTGCGCGCATGGCTTCGAGGTAGAGCTCGATGTTCACCGTCTCGGAAATGAAATTATCCCCCAGTGTGCGGTCATTTCCATAATTCATCTGCCACTCCGTCCGGTCGATGTCGAAGTTTGCCCTAGCCTTTAGCGTATTCCCATCCAGGTCAACTCGCGCCGGAAAACTGATGTTTCGCGTTACGCCTTTCAGTGTGAGATTTCCGCTGATCATGAAGTTCGCGCCCTCCACGAGCGATTTTTCCTGATCCTTTTCCTGATACGGAACAATGTTGGTGATCTCAAATGTCGATGGTCCGAATTTTTCCGCATCGAAGAAATCACCGCTGAGCAGATGAGGCCTCAACTTTTCGAGGATGTCCTTGCCGTTTTGTTCCATCTTCAGCGAGTTGATGTTGATCACGAATGTTCCACCCGAAATCGAGTCGTTGTTGACGGCCAGGGCGCCGTAGTTCAGTTTAAAGGTCCCTGGGTGATTCTTGCCGACGCCATGTCCCGTAAACTTCACATATGAATCGGCTGTATCCACGGTAAACGTGACTCCTGTCGGTACCAGACCCTCTTCT
>CAZLWX010000121.1:0-10613 GCA_964563295.1 uncultured Roseivirgaceae bacterium
CGTTTGTAGAAAAATTGCAAACCATTGCCACCAAATTTCGGCAGGAGCAAACTGATGGGAAAGAGCGAGCTAACTACATGCGACAATACTATGATGTATATAGTTTGCTGGCTAACGAACTTGTATTGAAATTCATCGGAACCGAGGAATACGAGGCTCATAAGAAAAGAAGGTTCCCTAAGATAGATTTAGAAATCCCTATTGCTGAAAATGAAGCGTTCAAACTTTCGAATCTTAAACTAAGGGAAGCATTCAAAAAAAGATATCAAAGCACTCGGGCACTATACTATAATGGCCAGCCGGATTTTGACGAAGTCCTTAAGAGAATCGGTAATTTTCTGGACAAACTCTAAAGGCCGGATTTTGCACTGAGAGAGGAGTGTCGCGTCAAGTCGTCTGCTCTTGCGAAGATGTTCACGATATGATGAAGACGAAAGCGAAGTGAGACCAAGACTTACTTGGATTTGCAGGGATCTTCAAAAATCCCTGCTTTTACTTTAAAATGCTGACCAAGTCGATGCGCCATGCCCGTGGGTATGACTCTTTTGTTATTAAGAATATCCGAGATTTGTGTCCGACCTACGCCAACAATATCCGCAACCTCAACTGCCTTCAACCCATGCTCCCGCATTAAGTAACGGAGGACGGTTACCCCATCAGCTTTTTCAAATGGATTGTGCTCACGGTCCCACGATTCGATCAGAAGAGTGAGTAATTCGATTTCGTCTTCGTTCGACTTGTTGGTAAGGAGTTTTTCCAGTGCACGACAATAATCACTGTACTGCTCTTTGGATTTGATCACTGTGTGCTTCATGGATTTCAATTTTCCGGATGATAAGATGAACGCGATTGGGGAGAAGGTGACAACGACATGTTATTCTCAAACTTGCTGCAGATATGTAGAATGTCACATTGCGACCCTGGCGGGAAGTGAACCCAAACGTTTCATTGATGTCTGCCGCAGAATTCCAGTCTGCGTGGTTCATGATGGTTAGCCAGGTTGAAAAACTTCTCCTGCTGTCCTTGTGGCGTTCCAGGTACTCGGTGATCAAGCGCCTATTGATCAAATGCACCTTCATTGACTATTTGCTTCAGTTGTATCGATCATGGCTGCACTGTTCTTGAGATACTTCGATTTCAGTACCATCATATCTTCGCTAATTTTTCTGTCCAGGATTTTTGCATAGTGCTGCGTGGTCTTGAGGTTTCTATGACCAAGCATTTTGCTTACGGTCTCGATCGGAACACCATTGGTAAGTGTGACTGTTGTGGCGAAGGTATGTCGTGCAATGTGAAAGGTCATTTTCTTTTTGATGTCGCACTGGTCGGCTATCTCTTTCAGGTAGCTATTCATCTTTTGATTGCTCAGCACAGGGAGCAATCGATCCTGATTAACGCCAAGCCGGTATAGCAACTGAATAGGAAAATATCTTTGACGTTGTTAATCCGTTCAGCAGGGAATTCTTTCTGCTCGATGCGTTCGATTTCTTCCTGGGTCAAAAACGATTTTTCCACTTCACGCTTGGTCATTTTGAAACCTACGAACGGATCTTTGTCAATCCATCCGTGTTTGAGGCAAATGTTGATAATCTTCCGGAAGTTCGACAGGTATTTGACGGTTGTATTATGATCACACTTGCGCACAGACTTTAACCAGAACTCATATTCACTGATAAACTCATAATTGATTTTCTTGATGTCAATGTCATCAAAGCCGTACTTCCATTTCATAAACTCCTGCGTGTGCTTCTTTGATGTGACATAACGCTCGTGAGTCAATGGGGCAAATTCAATTCCGATCAGTGCCTTCATTTTGTCGTTGTGGTCGGTGAATACGTCCATCAACATTCGCCCCGACTCAACTTCACGACCAAACCACTTTGCTTTAAAAAAATCCATCGTGATGGGATTGCCTTCCTGCAGGAGTTCCTTTTGGTGGAAGTATGCCTTCATCTTCAAGCTTTCCAGGAATGAGTTGATCTCCCTTACATCTTCTGTTTTTCCTTTTGCAATTCCGGCTTCTGCTGACCATTGATCCGGATGAATGAAACGTTTTGTTCCGATGTCAAGTCGCTGACCATCGATTGTTACACGCATATAGATAGGCGTTTCTCCAAGTGCATTCATCTTGGACTTGCGTGCATAGAATAGAACGCTGAGTGTAGTGCTCATGGTAATTCAATTACACTTCAAATTACCTGCGCTGTAAACCGGCAATCAAGATGTTCGATTATCGAACCAGTTCGGTGGAGATTAGGTGCACCGTTGCGTTGAGCAGTGAAGTGCACCGAATATTGAAATGCAGTATGATTTCAAAGAAATTAGGTTCGAGAGACGGAACGTAAATGAACCTTGAGCGCACCTCGCTGCACATGCTTCGGTGCACTTCGGAGGACACACAAGAGTTCGAGAGTTCGAATCGCTTCGCGTCAAAAAAAGTCAACGCAAACTTTTGTGTTTGCCTCCGGGGGTTCGACTCCTGAAGTAACTCGAACCTAAAATTTATGAAAAGTGTGTTTTTGATGAAATTTCGATGATTCGGTGCACTTAAGAAGCAAAAACTATGGTGCACCGAATTTGCCTCTACAAAACGACCGATAATGCTCAAAATGTGGTGTGGCCGGAAATAAAAAACCCCGAAATTGAACGAATTTCGGGGTTTTGTTAGTCAATGAATGTGACCTGGCAGAGGAGGAGGGATTCGAACCCCCGGAGCCTTGCAGCTCAACGGTTTTCAAGACCGCCGCATTCGACCGCTCTGCCACTCCTCTAATAACAATCTCCTTCGGAGTCGGACCGCCGCTCCTGATGGTCCCGATAGCTATCGGGATCGGGACGACCGCTCTGCCACTCCTCTAGTAAACTAACGCACGACCTCAAAAATCTGCGTAAAATGGACGCATTCGGTGATTTTGAGGAGTGCAAAGGTATAACTTTCCGCGATTTCAGCAATGAATCATTTTGAAGTTCAGCAAGCAACGATTGCCATTGCCGACTGCCCGTGCAGAAATACCATCTACCTTTACGTCCAACATATCCTATTGGACGTCAGCCCGAGCCTTTGACTGGGCTCCAGGATTATCTTTGCACGGGTACCCCACCTTCATGAACCAACTATTCCAGATCTTCATAAACGGAGGAATCGTTCTCGGAGTGTTCATCATCCTGTTATTTCGCAACAATACTTCCGGCGAAGAAAGCGGGGGTTGTTACTACAAGAGAAGCTTTAGCCTACGAATAGGAAACTGGCCGGCCAATGCAATTTACTCCTCACTCCTTAATTCCATCAACAAACTATAAGCATTCTTCGTCACCAGGGTTTTACCATTTAGGTCGCCCTTCAATTCAACAAAACCATCTGAGCTCATACCCGTTTCAACAGGTGTCATTTGAAACTCTTCGTCACTGTTGACGACAAAAACAAAACGCTGATTATCCCAACTGACGATGGCGTCTTCCGGCACAGCGAGAACTTCTCCTTCGGCAACGGCCAGGTCAGCGGAGATGAACATTCCGGGAAAAAGATCGCTATCCGGGTTTTCGAAATCACAATGGACTTCGCTGGACCTATCAGCACTCAAGGAGCGGTTGATGGAATGAACGCTGGCCTCGTATTCCTTGCCGGGCAATGAGGGGGATTTAATCTTCAGTCGTTGTCCAACGGCGATGTGGCGCAGGTCTTTCTCAAAAACGGTCAGGCTTGCATGCAGAGCCTTTTCATCCGTCAACTCCAATAGTGGCTCTGTTGAGTTTAAGTATTTTCCCACGCTTGCATAGACTGCCGAGACATAGCCGTCTATCGGAGCGTAGATATTTACAATCCGGGAAAGATTGCCTTCGCTCAGGGTTGCAGGATCGATATTGATCAGGCGAAGTTTTTCCGCCTGGGAGCGGACGAAAATCTTCTGACTCGTGTACTCAGCTGTCGTTTGCTGAAACACTTTGTCGCTTATTGACTTATCGGCATTCAGATCTTGTTGTCGCTCGTACTCCTGCGCAAGAAACTGGAGGCGGGTCTTTGCCATGAGATAATCTTGCTGCATCTGGATGTATTGCGGATCTTCCATCGACACCAACAGGTCGCCGCGCTTCACCCGGAAACCGGGTAATATGTTAGCTTTCTTGACGAATCCTCCGAATGGATTACTTACGAAAACTCTGTTGGCTGGACTTACGTCGACGACTCCGGTCAGCTTTATTGCAGAGCTGACTTTCCGCAGCGCTGGTTTGCCAAACGCGATACCCGCATTTTTTACTTGTGTGGCTGTGAGATGGACAATGTCGGCCTGGCCCGAGGTCTCGACGTCTTCTATGGACTTCTCGGTCGATAAATCACCATTGCACTGCGTCAAAAGTAAGGCAGTGATCGCGATCACGAATTTCACAATTTTCATGTTGAATGTATTTCTCATTTTCCTTGTAGTTCTTCGATTTTAAATGCGACCTCATTTTGACGCTGAACGGCATCGAGATATCGCGCCTTTATTTCAATGGACTGGTTAACCAGGATCACCCATTCGAGATACCCAATCTCACCGCGCTCGAGTCTCCTGGAAGCTGCATTGAGGATAGCATCGGAAGTCGCGCGAAGTGAACGCTCATAGCTGGCAACCTGCATTGCGGCATCGTAGTGGAGTTTGATGTGGTTTTCGAACTCGGTTTTTATCCTGCGTTTCGAGAAGTGTGTGGCGAGCTGCTGCATCTCCACCTGAATCCTGGAAGCTTGTATCCTGCCGTACTGGGCGCGATTAAAAATCGGTATACCGAGGCCGACCGACCAATAAGCGAAGCGATCGGAGCTGTTGAAGTATTGTTCGGCATTGCCTATTCGCTGGTACCCAATGAAGCTAAGATTGTTGTATCCGAATGTCAGCTCCGGAAGAAGCTTGTTTCGTTCGAGCTTGAGGGCCAGGTGACTCTGGTTTAGGAGTTCTGATTGAATCTGCATCGAAGGCGAATGGTCGAGTGTGGTGTCCACGATCACGAATGGATAGATCAAGTTCTCTATCTTAACAGTGACCAAAGAATCAAGACCCAATAGAAGTCGGAACTCCTGAAGCTTTACTTCGTATTCCGTAAGAATTTGATTGATCTGGTTTCGGGCTTGCTGCTGTTGGTTTCGAGCTGTTGAATGCTCCAGTATATCAGCGTCGCCGAGCGTCATACGCCTTTCGGTTTTCTTTTGGAACTCACTGTAAATTGAGTCCGCCATCCTCAGAAGCTCAATCTTTCTTTCAAAGACTGCCAACTCATAGAAGCGGGTTTTTATCTCCGCCTTCAGTTTACTTTCGTCCTTCCTTAATTGCAGTTCGCTAATTGTGACATTTGACTTGTTGATACGCGACTGACTTGAGTATACCGTCGGAAACCGGATAGACTGAGTGATGCCAAATTTCGTGTCGTTGGCGATACTGTTCATCTGACCATATTCAACCAACGCATTTGCTGGACCTGGATCGAATGACGTCTTCCGTAAATTTTCGTAATACGACTTATTCAGTCTTGAGATCTCGATGTTGGCATTATGTTTCAGT
This sequence comes from uncultured Roseivirgaceae bacterium, assembly GCA_964563295.1. Lineage (GTDB taxonomy): Bacteria > Bacteroidota > Bacteroidia > Cytophagales > Cyclobacteriaceae > Chryseosolibacter. Next base: position 5,535 of record CAZLWX010000121.1, read on the forward strand.
CCGATCTCCAACGCCTCGTCGAGGGAAATTGGTTGTTGTGCTTTGAGGGAAAAGTTTCCAATCAGCAAAAGACCAAACAGCAGGACGGCAGCGACACGCGGTTGTATCTTCACGGAGCCCCGTTCGAAGATGCGGTAAAGCACGGGCAACACAAATAGGGTCAGCAACGTGGAGATAATCAGTCCACCGATCACGACGGTAGCCAGTGGCTTTTGGACTTCGGCACCGGCACCCCGACTGACGGCCATGGGAATGAATCCAAGGGAGGGCACGAGCGCAGTCATTAACACCGCGCGGAGTTTCGACTTCGTGGCATGAACAATAATTCGCCGGGTGTCGTGCCATCCTTCATTTTTGAGCCGTGTGAATTCGGTCACGAGTAAGATTCCATTCAGTACGGCAACGCCGAACAAGGCAATGAAGCCGACACCAGCGCTAATGCTGAATGGCATGTCGCGTATCCAAAGAGAGAAAATGCCTCCCATCGCCGACAATGGGATCGCGCTGTAGATTAGAAGGCCAAGCCTTACTGATCCAAAGGCAAAGTATAACAGAAGGAAAATCAAAATGAGGGCGACGGGAACCACGATCGATAACCTCGCTTTGGCGGCATTCAGATTTTCAAACGTTCCACCGTATACAACCGAATAGCCGGTCGGAAGTCTAAGCTCCGTCTTTACTTTCTCCTGAAGTTCGTTGACAATGGATTGCACGTCGCGGCCGACCACGTTAAAGCCGACAATGATTCGCCTGCGCGTATTTTCTCTTTGAATTTGGTTCGGGCCGACGATTTCCTCAATGGTGGCGACTTGAGACAGCGGCACCTGATTGTGGTCACCGACGGGGATAAGTAAATTTTCGATGTTGGCAACACTCTTGCGCGATGCTTGTTCTAATCGAACGACCAGGTCAAAGCGTTTCTCACCCTCGTATACAACACCAGCTGCCTGACCCGCGAAGGCTGCGTTGACGGTATTGTTGACGTCGCGAACGGTCAATCCGTACATGGCCATCGCGTCGCGGTTGTACGTGATCACCACTTGAGGCATGCCGGTAACGGTCTCTACATAAAGGTCCTTGGCGCCCTCCACCGTGCTGATCAATTTTCCAAGTTTGTTGGAATAATGCGCAAGCGTATCGAGGTCTTCGCCGAAGATCTTGCAGACGACATCCTGTCTCGCGCCGGTCATGAGTTCGTTAAATCGCATCTGAACGGGGAACTGAAATCCGATGCTCACTCCAGGGACGTCGTTGAGCTCCTGGCTCATCTTCTCAGCCAACTCGTCGAACGATGCCGCCGATACCCATTCGCTTTTTGGTTTCAGGATGACCATCATGTCACTGGCCTCAAGTGGCATCGGATCGACCGGTATCTCTGAACTTCCGATCTTGGTGACAACTTTTTCAACTTCAGGAAAGCGATCGACCAGTATTTTTGCGGTCTTCTGCGTCGTTTTGATCGTGTTTGTCAGACTGCTTCCTGTCAACAGACGAGTCTCCACGGCAAAGTCACCTTCTTCCAGTTCGGGGATGAACTCTCCGCCCATGTTTGACAAGACGAATCCTGAAAGCGCGAATATCAATAGCGTTACCGCGATTGTGGTCCTGGGTATTTCGAGAACATATCGAACAAGCGGTTGGTATCTGCGCTCCACCCAAGCCATCATGCGGTCGGCTAAGGATTTCGCGTGACTGAGCTTTTTGCTTAAAAGCAAGGCACTCATCATCGGGACGTACGTTACGGATAAAATGAAAGCTCCGAGTATCGCAAACGCCACGGTGTAAGCCATCGGTTTGAACATTTTTCCTTCGATACCCTGTAGGGAGAGAATGGGTATGTAGACAATCAGGATGATAATCTGACTAAAGACTGCGGACTTAATCATTGACCCTGTCGACCGGCCAACTTCCTGATCCATTTGTGATTGATTCAGCAGCCTTACCTTGGCAAAGTGTTTCGAATGTTGAAAGCGATGAAGTATAGCCTCCACCACGATCACTGAGCCATCCACGATCAGACCAAAATCAATGGCGCCCAGGCTCATGAGGTTCCCACCAACGCCGAACTTATTCATCAGGATGACCGCGAAAAGCATCGACAGCGGGATCACGGAAGAGACAATCAGCCCCGCGCGGAGATTACCCAGGAAAAACACGAGAACAAACACTACTATCAGCGCGCCCTCGATCAAGTTCACTTTGACGGTATGAATGGCGTTATTCACCATTTTGGTGCGATCCAGGAAAGCCTCGATCACCACTCCTTCGGGTAAGCTCTTCTGGATTTCGGCGATCTTGCGTTTGACATTCTCGATGACAACGGAAGAATTTTCACCTTTCAGCATCATCACCACGGCGCCGGCGACCTCAGCCTGCCCGTTGAACGTCATGGCACCATAACGGGTAGCGTACCCAAGACCCACTTTGGCGACATCCCTCATCAACACCGGCGCGCCATTAGCGAGTTTCTTGACAACGATTTTCTCAATGTCTGCCACACCCTTCGTCAAGCCTTCGGTCCGGATATACAGAACTGTCGGACCTTTTTCAATGTAGGCGCCTCCTGTGTTTTCGTTGTTGCGCTCAAGGGCAGTGAAAATGTCAGCGATGGTGATCCCGTAGCCTTTCAGGTTTTCTGGCTGGACCGCTATCTCATACTGCTTCAGTTGACCTCCGAAACTGCTGACGTCTGCAACGCCTGGCGTGCCAAGCAGTCGTCTACGAATCGTCCAGTCCTGGATGGTTCGGAGATCCATCGCATTGTACCGGTGTTCGTAGCCAGGCTTGGGGCGAACAACATATTGATAGATCTCACCCAGGCCGGTTGTCACGGGCGCCATCTCGGGTGATCCGATACCTTCTGGAATGAAGGCGCGGACCTGGACGAGTCGTTCGCTGATTTGTTGCCTCGCCCAGTAAATGTCAACGTCATCATCGAACACCACGGTCACCAGCGACAACCCGAAGCGCGAAAAGCTTCTGATGTTCTTCAGGCCGGGAATGTTGCTGCACGATTGCTCGATGGGGAACGTGATCAGCCGTTCCACATCGGTTGCTCCCAGCGCAGGCGAGACCGTGATAACCTGGATCTGATTGTCGGTGATGTCGGGTACCGCGTCGATGGGGAGGCGAGTGAGCTCGTATGTTCCCCAGCCGATGAGAGCTATGACGAATATTCCTATAAGTAGCTTATTCTCAACAGAGAAGCTAATAACTCTATTAAGCATGAGTGTAGTTATGAAATTGAAAGATCAACAAGGCAAGCGGTGCCCTGAGAAATAATTGGAATAGAAAGGAGAGTGATTAGATCAGCCTCGGTGGCTTAAACAATGAGCCCAGGTAATTTGAGCTATGATGTTGAGATTCCAGGATCGAATATGAACATTCGAGAGGAAAGTCGTCAGCAATTAGGTCGATCGGTGATTGGATGAAGAGTGCTTGGGCAAACTGCCCCATATCGACCTTTTTGAAGGGCAGTTGCATGTCGCGGTCCTGATCGTCGTCGTTGATATCCGTTCCCCAATAGTGCATCGACAAGTACTCCGTGACGGTGATCGATTGACCGCGTTCCTGGTGCTCAAAGTAATGGGCGATCAGCACGGGCAACTTAAAAAGCTGTTCCAATGACAGACCGTGGAATGTCATTATTGCCAGCAACCAGATTATGATGCCCTTGTTTCTCACGGGCGCAAAGGTATTATTTATTCGTTTATTTAGAACGCATTCAGCCAGGCCGGAGTTCAATTTTGAGATTTCCCGCCTAGGTCAGGTTACAACCGATTGACAGCGATTTTATTTCTCGCGGAGCGGCTCAGGTAAAAAACGCTCAGGACTACGGTTGTTGCGAAGAAAATGATGGCCAGGATCCAGGCCAGGTGTTGGGTGTGGTTTGACTGTGCATGATGGACATGTGAGCCTTCATGCTCCCCTTCTGCGAAATGAAAAAATTGGACGTAGGCTTCCACAAAGGCACGGCCCGCGCTAACGTCGTTGACGTCGAAATCATTTAGCTGCATCACCCGGGCGAATCGTTTTTCCAATTCGGGCATTTTTTCAGCCGGGACCAATTTTTCAATCGGGGTCAGATTACCCAACGCGACGGATTCATCCGCCGCTTTGATCCTTGGGTCGACGGGCGTTCCGGGTGGCATGATTCCGGTGTATCCAATTCCCTCATCATTTCTGTGAATTCTGACCAGCGTTTCAAAAAAATGCATGTCTGCCAGGTTCTTCGCGTCATCATTCAGCGATCGAACGCGCATGGCAAGATCAAAAGCATTTCTGACCTCGTCTTCGTTCTCTGCGGAGACCCATTTAAGGGCATAATTGACATTATTCTGTTCAATGGCCTTTCTCGCATCTGCGACAACGGGGCCGTCCATCGTATCACAATGACTGAAGGCCGGCAGGGAGCTGGCAAGCACGAACACAACTGCACAAATACCGATGCTTTTCATGGTAGGTTCATTGGCTTTGATAGCAGACCAATGGAGATGCAAAACTCCATTATTCAGAAATGGAATTCAATGACGTTCATCCTGATACCTGGGGACAGTTGTCATCGCAAAATTGATAAGATCCCTGACCGCTCGTGCTCTAACCATGGCGAGCGAATATGCTCACGATGGAAATCGACTTTGAAATCAGGAGATTGGAGCTTAAATTCAATTTCTTTAAAGGACCAACCCTTATGGCAACAATCAGTCTTACCGTAAACGGCAAAAAGCACACGGTGGATGTCGATCCAAAGACACCGGTGCTGTGGGTGCTGCGCGACCACCTCGACCTGGTCGGAACGAAATATGGGTGCGGCATCGCCCAATGCGGTGCATGCACCATTCACCTCAATGGCGAAGCAACACGCTCATGCATATTGCCAGTGTCATCCGTCGAGAATAAAGCGATCACGACGATAGAAGGGCTTTCACCAGACGGCGATCATCCGGTGCAGAAAGCGTGGCTCGAGCACGATGTTGCTCAGTGCGGCTACTGCCAGGCTGGACAGATCATGACTGCCGCTGCTTTATTGAATAAGAATGCAAGTCCTACAGACGAAGAAATTGAGGAAGCTATGAACGG
>CAZLWX010000122.1:0-10472 GCA_964563295.1 uncultured Roseivirgaceae bacterium
GTCACCTGTTGCAGGTTTCAGGTTGCAAGCTCGGGGCTTCAAATAGTTTACGGTTGGTCGCCAGCCTGCCCTCCGAAGTTAGCGGAAGGCAAGAGGGAGGTAGCGCAGGAGGGTCGCCGGTCACCAGTCACCAGTCCTTGCGATTGTTAGGCGAGTGAATGCTGCGCATTCGAATCGGGAACCAGGAATCAGGAATTAGGAATTAACCAACTCCCTCCACACTACCTCCATCCCCGAACTCGCCTTGTCTTCGATCAATTTCAGGTAGCGCATCGGACGAATGTCGGGGAGTTTGGGGTCTACAACGTACTTCATTGTTTCGTTGGGGACATAGTCGATCAGGCCGGCGGCGGGGTAAACGACCATAGAGGTTCCTACGACTATGAACAAGTCGGCTTGGGAGGCGTGGCGCGCGGCGGTGTCCATCAAGGGTACCATTTCACCAAACCATACGATGTTCGGTCGCAGCTGCGATCCTTTTTCACACAGGTCGCCGAGTTTCAGTTCCCAGCCCTGGATTGGATAAACCAAGGAGTCATCGATGCAGCTTCGGGATTCAAACAGGCTGCCGTGTAAATGAATGACCTTCGTGGATCCGGCCCTCTCGTGAAGGTTATCAACATTCTGGGTCACGACGGTGACGTCGAAGAATTCTTCAAGCTCGGCGATGATACGATGAGCACGATTGGGTTCAACTTCGAGAGCGCGCTTGCGTCGTTGATTATAAAAGTCGAGGACGAGCGCGGGGTTTTTACTCCAGCCCTCAGGCGTGGCAACTTGCATTACATCATAACCTTCCCAGAGGCCATTCGAGTCCCGGAACGTCGGTATGCCGCTTTCGGCGCTGACACCGGCGCCGCTGAGCACTACCAGCTTCTTCTTCGCGGAACTCATGCGGAAATTTCTTAGGGAGAGCCCCTAATAGATCATTTCTTTTTCTTGGCAGCGGATTTCTTTGTCGTAGCTGTTTTCTTTGCCACGGTTTTTTTCGGCTTGGCCGTCTTCCCGGTCTTCGCTACAGCATTGCGCGCAGCAGGTTTTGCCGTTGCCCGCGGCGCCGCTTCCTCGTTGTTCACCGTCTTGCGAGCACCCCACCTTCCTCTCCGTTCAGGAGCTGCCTCAGCCAACGCCAGACACTCTTCCAGTGTAAGCTCGGCAGGGACCTTTCCTTTCGGGATTTTGACATTCTTTTTGCCAGCCTTGATGTAGGGGCCGAAACGTCCATTCAACACCTGAATTTCCGGATGATCGGGGAACGCCTTGATCAGTCTGTTGGCATCGGCAACGCGCTTTGCCTGGATCAGCTCGATCGACTTCTCCAACGTAATAGTATACGGGTCAATGTCTTTTGGAATGGACACAAACTTCTTGTCATGCAAAACATACGGACCAAAACGACCGATACTCACGACAACAGGTTTGTCTTCGAACAATCCCATATCCCGAGGCATCTTGAACAACTCCATTGCATCCTCGAGGGTGATGTTCTCAATGAACTGGCCCGGCCTCAAACTCGCGAACTTAGGTTTCTCACCACCGTTGTCGTCGGGGTTCTCGCCGATCTGCACGTACGCTCCGAACTTGCCCAGCTTGGCGTAGACCGTCTTGCCGGTCTTCGGATCGACTCCCAGTTCCTTACTCTTACCAACGGAGGAACGCTCGACTTTCTCAGTCTGCGAAACTTTCTTATGAAACGGTTTGTAGAAATCACCGATCATCTTCTTCCACTTCAGCTTGCCGCTGGCGATCTCGTCGAACTCCTGCTCGATCTCCGACGTAAATGAGTAGTCGGTGATGTCGGGAAAATGCTCGACCAGGAAGTCATTCACGATCATCGCCGTGTTCGTTGGAAAAAGTTTGTTCTTCTCGGCGCCGGTTATCTCGGAATCCTCGCGCTTAGCGATCTGATCATTCTGAAGAGTGAACACGTTATACTTTCGCTCCACACCTTCGCGGATCTCCTTTACCACGTAACCGCGTTTCTGTATCGTCGTGATGGTCGGCGCATAGGTCGACGGCCGTCCAATCCCCATTTCCTCAAGTTTCTTTACAAGACTAGCCTCCGTGTACCGTGGAGGGTGACGTGAAAATATCTGGCGAGCGATGAGTTGGTTCAACAGGAGATTCTGGCCAACGGACAATGGAGGAAGCGTCTTGCCATTTTCCTCTTCATCCTCATCGTCGCCGGACTCCATATAAACTTTGAGAAAGCCTTCAAACTTCACGACTTCGCCCGTAGCCACCAATGTTCTCGGACTGGTTGAAATTCCGATCGTCGCCGTCGTCTTTTCGAGTTCGGCGTCTGCCATCTGAGAGGCGATTGCCCGTTTCCAGATAAGTTCGTAAAGTCGCTGGCCATTCCTGTCCGTGCCCGCGTCGAGCAGCGAGAAATCCGTGGGACGTATCGCTTCGTGAGCTTCCTGCGCGCTGCTGGACTTTGTCTTGAATTGCCGCAGCTGATGGAATTCTTTTCCAAAAGCTGAGACGACCTGACGTTGGGCGCCTTGTCGCGCTTCATCCGACAAGCTGACCGAGTCCGTTCGCATGTAGCTGATCTTACCGGCCTCGTACAGCTTCTGGGCAACGGTCATCGTCTGTATGACCGAAAATCCAAGCTTTCTCGCAGCTTCCTGCTGCAACGTCGATGTCGTAAATGGCGGCGCCGGTGATCGCTTCGAGGGTTTTGTTTGAAGGTCGGCGATCGTAAATTTTGCTCCTTTGCACGATTCAAGAAAATCCAGCGCTTCCTTTTCGGTGTCAAATCTCTCCGGCAATTCGGCGACAAGCTGTTTCCCTTTTTCAAGGTCGAATGTCGCTGTTACCTTATACGATGACTTAACCTTGAAATCTGTGATCTCCCTCTCCCGCTCCACAACCAGGCGCACGGCGACAGACTGCACGCGCCCAGCCGACAATCCTGTCTTTATCTTTTTCCAAAGGATGGGAGACAACTCATAGCCTACTAGCCGGTCGAGGACGCGCCTCGCCTGCTGGGCGTTGACCAGGTCAACATCGATCCCGCGAGGACTCTCCAGGGCATTAAGGATTGCCTTTTTAGTGATCTCCGTAAAAACAATTCGCCGCGTTTTTGCATCCGAAAGATCAAGTACCTCTTTCAAATGCCAGCTGATGGCCTCTCCCTCGCGGTCTTCATCGCTTGCCAGGTACACCATCTCGGCATCGCTCGCCAGTTTCTTCAGTTTATTGATCACCTCTACCTTATCGGGACTGACCTCATAGGTAGGTTCGAATCCGTTTTCAATATCAATAGCACCACCGCCTTTCGGAAGGTCGCGGATATGTCCCATGCTTGACGCCACCTTGAAGTCCTTGCCCAGGTAACCTTCAATGGTCTTTGCTTTCGCAGGAGACTCAACTATTACCAAATTCTTCGACATAAATTCTTACTGCTCAACAACCGCAATGAGTATGATTAAATCATAGGGTTTTCCTAACATACTTTCCTAGCATTCGCCGCGAACGATTCGTCGTCGGACGGCTTGCCATATACAGCGCTCGGCTGGAAAAAAATGCAGTCATTTCCCTTTTTTCGAGCTACTTTGAGGGATTTGACCGCTCATTTTATCTATTTTTTTCGCGCGCGTCAGCAATTTGCTTCGTGCCAAATATCTGGATTTTTTTAAATAATCAAATTTTGAATGAAATTTCAAACCCGGTTCTGCGCCTGGCTTCGGAAAATCAGCCGGCTCGGATTTTATTCCCGGAACAGGATTTTTGGCGGTTTGAAAACAGGATGACTTAAATGACTTCAGCGTTGCTACGACACTTATGACGAAACAACTTTGTCTACTGCGTCATGCGGAAGCTGGTGCGCAACAGCACAGGCAGGGAGATGCTGCGCGTGAGCTCACGACCATCGGCGAGAAGCAAGCGCGCGAAGCAGGAAGCACTATCCGCGCACAGCGAATCCCAATAGACGCTATCTTTTGCAGCACTGCCATACGCGCGCGACAGACCATGATGATTGCTGCCAACGAAATCCCGCTCAAGGTGAAGACATTTTATTCAGGTGAGCTCTACGAGGCCTCGCTGGATTCCCTTTTTACTTTCCTGCGGGCATGTGACGAAAGTCTCAACAGCGTGATGGTCGTTGGGCACAACCCCACCCTTTCGCAACTCGCGGAAGCGCTCACCCGTACGCCCCTGGGTTTGACACCGGCGTCATTGGTTTTGATCAATTTACACATCGCACACTGGTCCGAATTGGCGTCTGGCCGTGGGAAGCTCACTCTCCATCATTCTCCAGGAATCGAAAAAAGCGCGGCCTCATGATGCGAGAAGAAATCATTGCCGGCTTTGACTGCAACGGACCGGGTATTGCCGGAAACCTTTTTGGATTGCCCTTCACGCCGGCGACAGCCCAGCTCGTCATCGTGCCCCTGCCGTGGGAGGTTACGGTATCCTATCACTCCGGGACGGCAAAGGGGCCACGCGCTATCCTTGAAGCCTCGGCGCAGGTCGATCTGTCGATAAGAGAAATACGAGACGCGTGGAAGCTGGGCATCAGCATGCTGCCTCTACCCGAAAGCATATTTGAAGAGAGCGCTCGTTTACGCGAGCTCGCCAAGCCTCACATAACGGCCCTGGAATCCGGACTACCACTCGACGCGTCGAGTCCGGTAGTGCGAACCATAAATGAAGCCTGCGAAAATCTTAACATCTATGTGAAGTCAACAGTAGAAAAGTGGTTGGGAGAAAAGAAGTTGGTGGGCCTCGTCGGTGGCGATCACAGTACACCGCTGGGATTCCTGCGGGCACTGAGTCAGCAGTACGATCGGTTTGGAGTACTTCAGATCGATGCTCATGCCGACTTGCGCAAGGCGTATGAAGGATTTTTGTATTCTCATGCTTCAATCATGTTCAATGCTCTCAAGCTACCCGCGATAGCTCGGCTTGTCCAGGTTGGCATTCGCGATTACTGCGATGAGGAACTCGCCGTGATCGACAGGGCCATGGGCAGGGTGAAAACGTATTTCGACCAGAGCATGAAAGACCGTCTTCACGAAGGTCACTCCTGGAAAGCGATCTGCGACCAGATCATTAGCGACCTGCCACAACACGTCTATATCAGTTTTGATATTGATGGCCTTAATCCAACGCTTTGTCCCGGAACAGGGACGCCCGTGCCCGGAGGTCTCGAATACGACCAGGTCATCTTCCTCATCAAAAGATTGGTCGCCGCCGGGAAAGTCATCATCGGATTCGACCTCAATGAAGTGGCGCCCGGCCGCGATGACTGGGATGCCAATGTTGGAGCACGCCTGCTCTACCAGCTTTGCAACTGGATGGCGGTATCGCAGGGAAAGCTTGAGGTGACGGCAACTTGAATCTGGCTGCCCGCCTACCGACGAGTCGGGACCTTGAATTCTGGCGTTGAAGCCGTACCTTTGCGGCCTCGGTATGAAAAAAGTCGCATTCTATACCCTTGGCTGCAAACTCAACTACTCGGAGACCTCCACCATTTCGCGGATGTTCGAAGAGAAGGGGTATCGAAAGGTGGATTTTACCGAGACCCCTGATATCTTCATTATTAATACATGTTCGGTCACGGAGAATGCCGACAGGAAATGTCACAAGGTCGTTCGCGAAGCACGCGCGATCTCACCGGATGCATACGTCGCTTTGATCGGCTGTTATGCCCAACTGAAACCGGCCGAAATCGCTCAAATACCGGGCGTAGATGCCGTGTTGGGTGCTGCGGAAAAATTCAGACTGATTGAGCTGCTCGATGGGTTCGTTCGGCAGCCTCAGCCGCAAGTGCTGGCCTCCGACATCGCTGAAGCCAACACATACCACACCTCGTACTCTCTACACGACCGAACAAGAACTTTTCTGAAGGTACAGGACGGCTGTGACTATTCGTGTTCATTCTGCACAATTCCATTAGCCCGTGGCAACAGCCGAAGTGATACCATTTCTCACATCACTGACCAGGCACGTGAAATTGCAGCTACCGGTGTGCGCGAGATTGTGTTGACAGGTGTAAACACCGGAGATTTTGGGATTCGGAACGGCGAGCGCGAAGACAGGTTCATAGACCTCGTGCGCGAACTTGATTCGCTGGAGGGTATCGATCGCATTCGGATCTCTTCTATCGAACCCAATTTGCTCACGGACGAGATCATCGAATTTGTTTCTAATTCAAAAAGATTTGTTCCTCATTTTCATATTCCCCTGCAGTCGGGTTCCAACAAGATCCTCAAGCTGATGCGTCGCCGGTATTTGCGCGAGTTGTATGCCGACCGCGTCAACACCATCAAACACCTCATGCCGCATTGCTGTGTCGGCGTGGATGTCATCGTCGGTTTTCCGGGAGAAACCCGCGAGGATTTTCTTGAGACCTACAACTTCCTCAACGAGCTCCCCATTTCTTACCTCCATGTTTTCACCTACTCCGAGCGCGAGAATACAGTAGCTGTCACCTTGCCTGGATCGGTGCCCGGCAGCACGCGCGCCGACCGGTCGAAGATGCTTCACCTGCTTTCGGAAAAAAAGAGACGGAAGTTTTATGAAGAGAACATCGGTTCAACTCGGCGCGTGTTGTTTGAAAACGATATTGAAGATGGAATGATGCACGGGTTTACCGAGAACTACGTCCGCGTGAGTGCCCGCTACGACCCGCTGCTGGTGAACGACATCAAAGTGGTAAGGCTTACCGGTATTGAAGCCAATGGAACGGCGTCAGTGGAGGACGCTGAGACTGTCGGCGTGGCCGGTCACGTTTAGGTTCGGCTACTGCAACTCGTCCACGCATTGTCGCATGTTGCCTCCTGATTTCTTACTTTTAGAAAGAAGAATTATTCAACCCGTTTATGGCAGCAGCACAATGGGCAACACTCGACATCACCAGCCCTGAATTCAGCAACAAGGGTAGTATTCCAGCAAAATTCACGTGCAACGGTCGCGGAGTCAATCCATCGTTAAAGATTTCGGACCTGCCGTTGGATACACAGTCTCTTGTGCTGATCATGGACGACCCCGACGCGCTCAGGGGCACATTTGATCATTGGATCGTATGGGATATTCCGCCAACGAATGAGATCGCTGAGGACAGCGTACCCGGGACCGTCGGCAAAAACAGCCTCGACCACAACGACTATACTCCGCCTTGTCCCCCGTCAGGAACGCATCGCTATTTTTTCAAAGTGTATGCGCTCGATACAGCACTTAAGCTTCCCAAAAATTCGCGCAAGCATGATGTTGAAAAGGGGATGACGGGTCACATACTCGCTTTCGGGGAGATTGTTGGTGTATATAGGCAGTCGGACCGCTGATTTAGCGCAGATTACGCTGATTTCGCTGATTTGATTTTTCGCTGATTGATTTCGCTGATTGATTTCGCTGATTGGGGCATCAGCGGTCATTAGTGGACGATTTGGCCGTCGCGGATTTCGAGGCGGCGGTCGGCCATGCGCGACAACTCGGGGTTGTGGGTGACGATGATGAAGGTTTGAGAAAGGTCCTTTCTGAGTTGGAAGAACAGGTTGTGTAATTCGACCGCGTTCCGGGAGTCGAGATTACCACTCGGCTCGTCGGCGAGTATGAGGTCGGGTGAATTGATCAACGCCCGGGCTACTGCTGCGCGCTGCTGCTCGCCACCCGACAACTCCGAAGGCTTATGATGTTTCCTGCCATTCAGGCCGAGCATATCGAGCAGCTCCTCCGCCTTCGCGACGACCTCCTTTTCATGGCGATTGGCGATCACGCCGGGAATAACAACGTTTTCCAGGGCCGTGAACTCGGGCAAGAGATTGTGAAACTGAAAGACAAACCCGATCGATTTATTCCTGAAGGCCGCCAATACGCGCGGCGACTGAGCAAACACATCGGTGTCGTGGATCAGTACTCTTCCCTGATCCGGCGTGTCGAGTGTGCCGAGGATGTGTAGCAATGTGCTCTTTCCGGCGCCGGAAGCACCGACAACAGCAACGATTTCGCCCTTGCTCACCTGCAGGTCGATGTTCTTCAGCACTTGTAGCTGACCATAACTCTTCTGGATTCCAACTGCCTGCAGCATTGATTTCTTCTTTTTCCGGGCAACGCTAATTACGAGGTACTGACGGCAAAATGCAAATAGGCAGTAATGCGTCGCAGGTTTGAATTAACGGCCAAAATGCATTAGTTTTCGCACATTAAGCAAACCAACCTCACATGAACATCCACGAGTACCAGGGCAAGGAGATCCTCAAGAAATTTGGTGTTGCCGTTCAACGCGGCATCGTCGCCGACACTCCCGATGCAGCTGTGCAAGCCGCAAAAGAGCTTCAGGCTGAAACCGGAACCAAATGGTTCGTGGTAAAAAGCCAGATACACGCCGGCGGTCGCGGTAAGGGCGTCGTCCGCGAAACCGGATCGAAGGGTGTCGTGCTGGCCAAGAGCATGGCAGAGGTGCCTGAAAAAGTTAAAGGCATCCTTGGAGGTACACTGGTAACGCATCAGACCGGCCCTGACGGCAAGCGGGTGAACAAAGTCCTCATTGCCGAAGATGTCTATTATCCCGGCGAATCCCAGCCAAAAGAATATTATATGAGTATCCTCCTGGACCGGTCAAAGGGATGTCCCGTGATCATGGCGTCTACGGAAGGCGGGATGAACATTGAAGAAGTGGCAGAAACACAGCCGGACAAAATCGTAAAGGAATGGATCGATCCCAACATTGGCCTTCAGCCGTTTCAGGCGCGCAAGGTGGCCTTTGCCATGGGATGGGAAGGAAATGCGTTCAAGGAAGGCGTAAGATTCATTCATTCGCTATACAACGCCTACCTGGGCCTCGATGCCTCCATGTTTGAGATCAACCCTCTGCTCAAGACATCAGACAACAAGATACTAGCTGTTGACTCCAAGGTCAACCTCGATGACAATGCACTCTTCCGTCACAAGGACCTCGCTGAACTGAGGGATATCTCCGAGGAAGATCCATTGGAAGTGGAAGCCGGAAAAGCCGGTCTCAATTACGTAAAGCTCGACGGCAATGTAGGGTGTATGGTGAACGGCGCTGGACTGGCTATGGCGACGATGGACATCATCAAACTTTCCGGTGGAGAGCCCGCCAACTTCCTGGATGTAGGTGGCGGTGCCAACGCCGAAACGGTGGAGGCTGGATTCCGGATAATCCTCAAGGATCCCAATGTAAAGGCAATCCTCATCAATATTTTCGGCGGCATCGTACGCTGCGACCGTGTGGCGAACGGAGTCGTGGAAGCCTACAAGAAGATTGGAAACATTAAGGTTCCAATTATCGTCCGGCTCCAGGGTACCAATGCCGAGGAAGGAGCCAAAATCATTGAAGAATCGGGCCTGAAGGTAAAATCTGCAATCTTGCTAAAGGACGCCGCCAGACGCGTCCAGGAGGTTCTGGGCTGATTTTTTTATCAGTTTTGATTATATTGACCCTTTGAATTTGGCTGGCTTTATGAGGCGAATCCTCCTGCTTATTGTTCTTGTCGCTTCCACACTCCTGGCTGACGCCCAAAGCTTCTATGCCGTCAGGCGAAACCGGAATTTGCTGCTAAATGTGGGATCGGGAACGGCCAATTACTTTGGTGAAATGGTCAATCCCAGGCAAATGGGCATCACCAAGCCCAACGTGGCCATTGGAGCAGAATACTTTCTTACGCCGCGCATCAGCGCAAAAGCCGAATTCACCTGGTTTCAGCTGTCCGGGGACGATGCCCGGGCAAATGATGACCGCGTATTGCGAAACCTGAGTTTCAGGTCCAATAACTGGGAGTTTACAGCTTTGGGAGCTGTGAACCTCACCCCTATGGGACGGCGTTTTTACCAGCGGTCGCTCTTCAATTTCCACGCTTTCGCGGGAATTGGCGTGCTGTATATGAACCCCAAAGCGATTGCGCCTGACACCATTATTAATGGCGTTCCGCTGCCGGAAGCTGGCCAATGGGTGGCGCTTCAGCCGCTCGAAACCGAAGGTGTACACTACAGCCGGTTTCAGCCCGTCATTCCATTCGGACTGGGAGCGCGATTCAAATTGAATCCATTCTTTAATGTGTTGCTCGAAGCTGGTTATCGGCTTACGTTCACCGATTATCTCGACGATGCGAGTTCCGTTCGTCACCCGGATCCGGCGACGCTGAAAAGCGACCTCGCGCGAGTCATGTCGATGCGCCGAACAATCAACTTGTCCTATGACAAAGGCAAGCGCGGCAACCCAAAATACAATGACGGGTACTTCATCGCCAACCTGACTCTTCAATACTATTTCCCCGAAGAGATCTTCGGCGGCGGCAACCGCAAACTCTACAATTCGAAGCGGAAGAGTTATTATCGGAGGCCGAAGGGACGCTAGTTCCGGGTTCCGAATTCTTGATGTTCGTATTTCTAATTCGTGCTTTAGTCCATGGTCCATAGTCCATGGTCCCTGGCAGAGTAGGTTGCGATGGAGAGTCTATTGATGGGGGGTCAGGGCGGTGTTGCGAATGGTCAACGGTCAA
>CAZLWX010000123.1:0-9960 GCA_964563295.1 uncultured Roseivirgaceae bacterium
GAGTACGCAGCGGCGTTTCAAGTTTGTAGTTTGTAGTTTGAAGTTTGAAATTATTACTGTCCGGGAAAAAAATGAAGCAAGGCCATTTCCGACCTTGCTTTTTCATGGTAGATTTAGTTACGACACTTCATCACCATGAACAAAAGTACTCATTTCTCCGGACATGATACGTCGCGACTCAACCAAAAACTTTGACTATTTTTACCCAAGAAACCACTACTAGACCATGAAATTCTTTATTGACACGGCGAATCTCAATGAAATAAAGGAAGCGTACGACCTGGGAGTACTCGATGGCGTCACGACCAATCCATCGTTGATGGCCAAGGAGGGCATTAAGGGCGCTGAAAACATCAGGGCGCATTACAAGGCCATCTGCAAGATTGTTGACAACAACGTCAGCGCGGAGGTTATAGCAACCGATCTCGACAGTATCCTGAAAGAAGGCCGCGAATTGGCCAAGATCGACGACAAGATTGTAGTCAAGGTGCCAATGATCAAGGACGGCGTGAAAGCCATCAAGAAGTTGACCAGTGAGGGCATCAGGACCAATTGTACGCTGGTATTCTCGCCTGGACAAGCTATTCTCGCCGCCAAGGCGGGCGCCAGTTATGTTTCGCCTTTTATCGGCCGGCTGGATGACATATCGCACGATGGACTGGAACTCATCGCTCAACTGAGGGTCATCTACGACAATTATGAATTCGGAACAGAGATCCTGGCGGCTTCCATCCGCCACGCCGTCCACCTGATCAAATGTGCGGAGATCGGCGCTGACATTGCCACCTGCCCGCTGAGCGTGATCATGGGCCTTCTTAAACACCCACTCACCGACATCGGGCTTGAAAAATTCCTCGCCGACCACAGGAAGGTAAACGGGTAAAACGTTAGGGTGTTATGTTCTCGTCAGACCCGGTTGTAAGCGTAAGGGATGTCAGCATTTTCCAGGATCATCATACGGTGCTCTCCAATGTCAACTTCGATATCGAGAAAGGCGAGTTCGTCTTCCTTGTTGGCCGCACGGGGTCCGGTAAATCATCTTTACTGAAAACATTGTACGCTGACCTTCCTCTTCGACTCGGCGACGTACACGTTGCAGGTCACGCGATCCGCGGCATTAGAAGCTCTGAGGTTCCGCTCCTGAGACGTAAGCTGGGGATCATCTTCCAGGATTTTCAGCTGTTCAACGACCGCACGGTTGCTGAAAACCTCATGTTCGTTCTGAAAGCTACCGGATGGAAAGAGAACACCAAGATGCGGGCGCGTTTGTCGGAAGTGCTGATGCAAGTCGGCTTGGGCTCCGTCGAGAAAAAGATGCCTCATCAACTCTCGGGCGGAGAACAACAACGGGTGGTAATCGCCAGAGCGCTGCTCAATGAGCCTCAAATTCTGCTCGCGGATGAGCCGACAGGGAACCTCGATCCGGAAGTTTCCGCGGGGATCATGAAGATCTTTCAGCAAATCAACAAAAGCGGAACTGCGGTGCTCATGGCAACACACAGCTACGGACTGATTAAGCGATTCCCATGCAGGATACTGAAATGCGAGGACGGAAAAGTGTTAGACTCCGCAATTGAGAAATTTGAGTTGACGACCGATTACTAGATCAGCTGCTGGACGTCGGCACGGTTCGGTGATCATCCCTTTCCTCAAGTTTGTGCAATTGCTGGTTTAGCAAATCGATGCGCACCAGTAGATTCAATACCAGGGCATCTCTCACTTTCTTGCTGGGCCGCACTTTCATTTCTTCCTTGAGTACCAGGTACATCGCCTCCAATTGCTGAAAATCGCGGGTAAACCCATCGACTCCGTCGCTGCCTTCAAAGTCTTCAATAAGATCGACCTTGTGGGAGATCTGGTCGAAGTAGAATTCCTCAACATCATTAAACTCCCGCAACGCGAGAGTCCCCTGCTCGCGGGCCTGCCATGCGGGGATGGTCAGGTACAAGGTGGAAGCCAGGAAGATCACTGCCGCGGCTCGCCACAGCACGACAGAATTCCACCACGTCGTTTTCTTGCCAAACAACGTCATCTCGATCGCCGTCCACACATCCGGTCCCGGCGTCTTGTCGTCGAGTGCCTCCCGGTTCTTGCTGACAAATTCTTCCAGTCGATCTTTCATAACGGTTAACTTAAGAGTTGTCTCAGCCTGGCCTTGGCTCTGTTTAGCTGCGATTTCGAGGTCGACACGGTAACGCCAAGGATCTCACCGATTTCTTCATGGTCATATCCCTCGATCAAATATAGCGAGAGAACTGTGCGATAGCCATCCGGAAGACTGTCAATCGCTTTCAGAACCCGATCAACAGTAAGTCCCTCCCGGTATTCCGTTGTTTGCTCAGTTTCCGCAACGTCGAATTCGCCATCTTCCGGCAAGCTCTCATGTCGCCGCTTGTTCAACACGTTTATCGCTTTGTTCACGACAATGCGTTTTAACCAGGCTCCAAAGGTCGCTTCGCCGCGGTACGAATCCAGGTTTCTAAAAGCGCTGACGAACGCTTCCTGTAATGCATCTTCGGCGTCCTCCACGCTTGCTGTTATCCGGTAGCCAACGTTGAACATCGCCCTTGAATACCGCTTATATAGCTGGTAGTGCGCGGACCGGTCACCGGCCTTGCACCTGGAAATCAAATCTTCAGTTATGTCGACCTGTTGCGCCAAGCAGCCTATATCTGATTAAAGACAATCGCAAAACTCAAAGGTTGCACCAGGTCTCAAATCCGGGTTCCGACCTCGATCAAACCCCTCTCCTTCGCTTTGCGCCGCAGGAAAGCGAGCGCCTGGTCCCGGTCATTGTCAATTTCACCGTCGAGAATTGCTTCCTTCACTTCCTCTTTGAGCTCACCGATTATCCTGCTGGGGGGAAGGTTAAACATCCTGATGATCTCGTCACCCGTGACAGGCGGCTGGAAATTGCGAACGTGATCCTTTGCTTCGACCTCCTTCATTTTTTGCTCCACGAGGTCGAAGTTCCTTAGAAACTTATCGACTTTGGCCAGGTTCTTTGACGTGATATCGGCACGGCAGAGTTTCATTAGGTCCTCGATCTCGTCACCGGCGTCAAAGAGCAGCCTGCGGATCGCCGAATCGGTAACTTCTTTGGCCAGGGGAATAGGCCTGAGGTGTAGTCGCACGAGCTTCTGAACATACGTCATGCGCTCATCCATCGGGAGTTTCAGCCGGCGGAAAATACCTGGCGTCATCCGGGCGCCTTTTTCCTCGTGGCCGTGGAACGTCCATCCATGCGCAGGATCATACCGTTTTGTGGCCGGCTTGGCGATGTCGTGAAGGATAGCCGCCCAACGCAGCCACAAGTTGTCGGACACTTTTGCAACATTGTCTAGCACCTGAAGGGTGTGGAAAAAGTTGTCCTTGTGCGCGTTGTTACCGACATACTCAACTCCATGCAACGCGACTAACTCAGGGAAAAACTGTCTTAATAGCCCGCTTTGAAACAACAGCTTGAACCCATACGACGGCGTTTTGCTCAGGATGATCTTGTTCAACTCATCAATGATCCTTTCCTGCGAAACAATCTTCAACCTCCCCGCGAGTTGTGTCAGAGAATGAAATGTACCAGGTTCGATATCGAAGCCTAATTGTGAAGCGAATCGCACGGCGCGCATCATCCGCAGCGGGTCGTCGTTAAAGGTTATCTCCGGGTCGAGTGGAGTGCGGATCACCTTTCGCTTCAGGTCCTCGACGCCATTGAAGGGGTCGACCAGAACGCCAAAGCGATCTTTATTTACGCTAATCGCCAGCGCGTTTATCGTAAAGTCCCTGCGGTTCTGGTCGTCCTGGAGGGTTCCGCCCTCAACTACCGGCTTTCGCGAATCGGTGTGGTAAGATTCCTTTCTGGCGCCGACAAACTCCAGTTCCAGGTCGTCATAGTTGATGCGGGCGGTGCCGAAATTCTGAAAGACGGTGACCGACACTCCCCGCCCCAACTTTGCCGCCACTTTTTGGGCGAAGTCGATTCCGCTGCCAACAACAACAAAGTCGACATCGCTGGATGGTCGCTTCAGCAGGATGTCGCGCACATAGCCACCAACGACGTACGCCTCGACCCCCTGCTGGTCAGCGACTTCACCGACTGTCCGAAAAATTGAATGATTGAGAGATGACGACAAATTCATGGACAAAAGTAAAAACAAAAGGGGAAACGGGTGTTTCCTTTTGCTCTTAGTCCTTGCTGAATGTTGGACAGGGGAGAAATCGTTGCTTCTTCCGTGGACGCGTGCTTGTTGCCAGGTCCAACTTGTATTTCAGGGCGACCTCGTGTGACCCTCCGGAAATCGGGCCCAGCTCGGAGACCGTTATGTCGTAGCTATAGGTCAACTCGATTTGCGAAAGTTGAAATCCAAGGATGACGACCACCGCATCCTGGCTGATATTGTCCAGCACGTTTTGTTGTATCGGAATCCCGCGGTACCACAATCCCATGATCACGGGTTCATAAAGCAAATACGTTCCAAGGTCCAGCTGGTCGAACCGTCCCTGTTGCTTGTAGACGAATGATGGCATCAGTGCCGCTGTGCGATCCTTCTTTTGGACACCATGATACAATGGAATGCGGACGCCAGCGTGAACGGACGTCTTGATCGGGATCAAAGCCTCGTCACCGATCATCGACCGATTGGGTTCGTTCAGGTGCATGGTCGAAATACCAATCCAGAAGGTGCGGTTATAGGCCAACATGCCGGCCCCGAAATCGAAATACGTTGTGCCCTGAAGATTCGAAATCACCGGATCATCCGACGGTGTTCCCCCATCGCTGTCAAATGCAAGCTGGTCGCCAAACACGAGCTTGCTGAAGTCGATATTCCGATTGCCGAGTCCGAAATTCAGGCCCGCACTCAGCACCCATTTGTCCTGAAGATTGAGCTTGTAAGCATATTGAAAATTTATCGTCGTTGACTTTAGATTGGCGGTGCCCGCTTTGTCGGTCATAACCAGCAGGCCCAGGCCGCTGTTGAGATAATGGAGACTATAATCGTACGAAAGTGCGTAAGTCACAAAGCCATTTGTAATATTAGGCCACTGATTGCGGTGGTTGGCGATAAGGCGATGATCCGACGCTGTGCCGGCAAACGCGGGGTTCATCGACAACGGCGCCGCATAGTACTGCGAGAATTCCGGATCCTGACCGAACGCGGTCATCGTCAAAAACAAAAACAGTATGAAGCTGAGATTCCGCATACCCCTATCGGATTAAATGGATGTCTCCTACCCGCGTAATGATCTGACCATCGGCATACTTCGCCGTGATCCTGTACACGTAAACATCCTGTTGGCACAACCTTCCCTGGTAGTAGCCATCCCAACCATGGCTTGCATCGGTTGTCTCAAACAGCAACTCGCCCCAGCGATTGAAGACCAGCATCTGGAACTCCGTCACACCTCTGAGGATCGGGAGAAATACATCATTCTGACCGCCGGTAGTACCCGGCCCCGATAAGTTTGGAGAAAACGCATTGGGGATAAGTACCTGTCCGGAATAGATAGTCTGCGCGCCGGCCTCCATCACGCGCGTGTCTGAACATCCGGCGGTGTTGCTGGCTGTCAAAGTAATCGTGAAAGTTCCTTGTTCGGTGTAGGTGTGTTCAGGCTCGAAATCGGTTGAGGTGGTACCGTCGCCGAAATCCCACAAGTAACTTGTGGCGCCGAAACTTTGGTTGTCCGTATACAGTTTTCCTCCGGGAAACGGTATTTGCCTCGGCTTGATGTTGAATTGCGCAATTGGGGTCTCGTATACTTCAATGATGAGGTCCTTCTTCAACTGCTCCGACTCTCCCGCGGAATTGCTAGCTGTTAACGTTACCGAATAAACACCCGGAGTGCCATAAACGTGGACGGGACTCTCGTTGCTTGACGTCGTTCCATCCCCAAAATCCCATTGATAGGTCGCAGGGTCGGTATAGAGGGACTGGTTGGTGAACGCCACGGTTAATGGCGCACATCCTGCGGGAGGATCGAACGTAAAGTCAAGCACTGGACTTCCGGGCGTGATCTCAATTGTGGCCGTGCGTGTTTCCGAACAATTCTGACTCGAAACGACAAGCGTGATCGTATAGGTGCCTGGACCTGCGTATGTGTGATCTTGTACCGTGGCACTGGTGCTGGTTGACCCATCTCCAAAATCCCAGGAATACTCCCAGGGTCCGGGATTGGTGTTATTCGTGATGACCACCGTGGCATCCGGGAATTGCTGACTGGAAGGTGTGGCTGTAAAGGATGCGCCAATATCATCCCGCGTTCCAACGGTCAAGTCATGAACGACAGGCGCACCCTCGCAGTTCGCAAAGTTGCGCGTGGATAACGTGACCTCGATGGCCTGTTCGACGGTCGCGGACCGGGTGATCACATAGTCGAATGCATCTCCCGCCGTCGTCGAATTGAACAACGTTATGCCATTAGATTTGATGGTCCACTCATACTCCGCTAGCCCTTTTTGGAAGGCCTCTAGGTGCAGGGTGACCTCATCGCAAAGTGTTTCAACCACTTCGAGGGAGAAATCAGAATTCGGCACAGGACTCACACGAATCACCTTTGTAGAATCTCCTGAACATCCACTCGGCAGCATGGCTTCGAGCGTGACCATAAAATCCTTGAGCGCCTGCGACGTGTTGGTGAATTCAAACGTGTATGAAGGATCAGTACCTGAACTCTCCTGTGAAACAACTCCCGCATTGTCGCTGATTGTCCAAACGTACTCCGTCGGGTTGAGGGCGATGGTTTGCGCGTCGGCCTCGAACGAAACGGTAACGGGGCTACAATTGTCATTGAACGGGGAATAGTTCAGCGAGACAAAGCCTGCGCGAGGAGCTGGAAAAACAGTAATCGTCTGTACGGGAGAAACAGTTTCACATCCATTAACAGTAACAGCACGCAGCCTGACTTGGTAATCCATGTCGGCACTGCCGGTGTTGGTGAACGAGCGCGTGAAGGTGGTTGTGAACCCAGGGTCAGACGGGCGTTGGATGCCGTCGACAACAAACCCCGATCCATCATCGATCTCCCATCGAAATTCGTCGATGACACCGGGCTGGCCATTCACAGCAGTATTGGTGAAGACCACATCAAGTGTGCTGCAACCTGAAGATTGATCCGCAGTAAAGCTGGCGACAGGCATCGGGTCAACCACGACATCACTGGTGAAAATATCAGAGCAGCCTCCCTCGTCAGTCGTGACGCGCAGCGCAACAGTATAATTGCCGGCGGCGGGAAAAGTGTAGGTAAAGCTCTGCTGATCGTCCAGGGATGGATCTTTTGAAAACGTCACGCCATCGTAAGACATGTCCCATTCACGGGAGACGATGGATTCACCAGCGATCGGCGATAAGGTTGACAGGTCCTGGAATTCTGTGGCAAGTCCTTCGCAAACCCTGGTAGCACTAAATTCCGGATGCGGCTTCTCGAACACCCGGACAGCCGTGGCAGCGATACTCTCACATTCCGTCACATTGTCTCGTATGTGCAAAGTGACATCGTAGACCCCCGGATTGAGGAACACCCGATCAAAAGGTCCGCCGACTCCCACCGCGTATCCTCCGCCCGTGGGCGATTCAAAAACCAGGTTACCATTTTCATCAAAAAATTCCCATCGTCGTCCAGTTGATGGAGTGGAAACACCTGTTGATTGGTCATGAAATCGAACGTTGAAAGCAGTAAGCGTACCATCGCTCTCCTGACAGAAGTCGGGCGTGATCGGTACATCAGCGAGGTCGGTCACACCGATAACAGCCACCATAGACGGCGTGATATTGACGAAAGCTTCAAACTCCTCAACACACGACCCTTGTGCGGTCGGATTGGAGGCCGTGAGCCGTATCAGTTTTTGACCGCCGGATGAGAACGCAAAATTCGGATGTCGCTGACTACTCGTGCCGGCCAGGTCAGTACCAGCGGGATCGTCGTAAAACTTCCATGTGTAGTTATAGCTTGCGACGTTCGCCGTGTTGTTCCGAAATGAGATCAATTCACCAATGCAAAAATCAGTAGCAGGATTTCCGTCAGCATCGAGTGTAAAAAAGTCTGGCTGCGGCGATTCAACAATGACGATGTATCCGGTCGTAAGGATGGCATCTTCATAGTTTGGATTGATGGGATCGCCGTTCCACGGGTTACACATATTCCAGTTGAACATGGTGATCTCAAAGCGGTTTCCGATGGCATTCGCCGGATCGGCCGGCGCGTTCATCGGGAACGACACGGACACGGGTCCGTTCGCCGGAAATGGTACCTCATCGACTGGACCGAAGTACGCGGCAGTGATCAGGATGGCGCCTGTTCCCCGCGTGGAAGAGGTCGACAGATTACCTGAGCCGTCCGTGAGGTTTTGAATAGCACCATCATTTAACGTCAGGTTCCTGATGGTAGACGCAGGATTATGATTCGTACCATAGACGAATTGAACATGCCGGGCGCCGAGATTCGGATTGTCCGGTTCTACCATGATGTTACAATTGAATTCTGAAGCATCCTCAAAGACAGCATTGACCACCGGGTTGTCGTAGCACACCTCCCACTCTTCCGGATTCATTTGAACCACTCCGTTTGCCTGGTTGTCGGTATCCCAATAATAGGCAGTCTGCACCTGCTGCGATGTCGCGCAGATCGTTCCGTCGATGACGACGTAAGTTGTGGGTGTGATGTCGCATTGGTTGTTGTTGCTCGTATAGACGAAGGTGGCATTCGCCGTAAAGGCCGTATTCGGTCCGGCACTCGACGCGTCCACCACCAATCCCGTCCCGGCGCCGACGATCGTAGTCGAGTTCGCCGGATCGTTCCATTCGTAAAGAATCTGGATCGTGGAGGGATCCTGTGGAATATTGAAGAAATAGGTTACGCGGAATTCAGTAACAGTCACAGGCGCACACAACTGGTCTGTGTTGAAAATGATGGATATCTGCGGTCGCAGCGTGTTACATTGTGAGATCGCCGCCAGAGGCAAGCTCAGCATAATGCAGCAGGCGATTACTCCTTTGCGCATCCATCCCGCGAGGCGGCACCAAAGCGATGGAAGACTCCAACCTGACTTTACGTTTAACCTCATTAACAAAGCCCTTGACGCCCACATCCACACACGGGCACATAGTTAATCGGCTAAATCTACGGCAGGAAACCGCCCAAAAATGGCCAAAAAGGGGTTCTGTCGACCAGAGGAGGTATGGGCCCATAAGCAGCCGTTTACAGGTTACAAGTTGCAGGGTGCAGGTTACAGGTTACAGGTTGCAAGTTCCAGGTATTGCAAGTTGCAGGTGTTGCAAGGTTTCAAGTTCCAGGTTACAGGTTGCAGGAGGATGCGGGTTGTGAGTGGAAATGGATACTTAAAGAAGAGTCGTGATGATCTGGCAACCAGAGGCTTGCAAAGGGCATAAATCCCTCAGGTTTTTAGGTTTTCCTCAAGCCATTGGATGAACTTATTTATCCGTTTGCTTAGGGTCTTGTAGTCCTCCTTCAAGGCAGACATTTCCGCATGTGCGGCAGCAGATCCGGCCGAAATAAGGAAATCGAGGTGTACGATGGTCTCGTCACATTCGCAGTGGCTATACACCAAGTACTTGATGTAGTCCGACTTGTATCGCCGTCTGCCGAAACCTTCCACAATCAAAGCGGTGACCGACTTGGACGATCGCCGTAGCTGACTCCCCTCTTCATACATTTCATGCTTTGGCAAGGTCATCGACAATGCGTGCACCTGCAATGCCAGCCTACGTGATTCACGGTAGATTTCCAGATCCTGATAACTCTTCATCACTCACAATCTAGAAATCTTCAACCTGACACCAAACAAAAAGCATGTCCAATTTTCCTGACTTTCAGCCTGAAATGGAAAGACATGTCAACCACACTTATGGTTTGAACAACCTGAAACTTGCAACCTGAAACTTGCAACCTGAAACTTGCAACTTGACTACTTCCAGAAACCAGGACGGTTATTGAACGTCGGGCAAGGGA
>CAZLWX010000124.1:0-9936 GCA_964563295.1 uncultured Roseivirgaceae bacterium
GGTGTTCATTGCCTGATCGCTGGGGGCAAACAGTGTAAAAGGGCCATCGACAGATAATTCATCATCCAGGCCAGCAGCAAGCAACCTTTCCTCCAGAATTGTTAGATCAGGATTCTCCTGAACAAGTTTTTATACCGTCTTGGTCGGCGCAGGTTCCTCGTCATTATCACATCCGCTGATCACGACCAGCGATGCAACCACCACTGCAAGCAGGGTGTATTTAAAAAAAGACATTAATCTCAGGTGCATAGTTTGTTGAGTTTTAGAATACCAATGTTAGCAAAAATCTCAGGAATTAACTTCAGTAAGCGGTGATTTTGATGGACCGAAACCGATGGAAAGCGTTTTAAACGGGTTTTTTGGTTTTTTGGGGCAGTAGTCGTCGCAATCCCAAGTTTCAGTGAGATTGGTACGGCACCGTAGGCAATTCCGCATCCACCCAACCGGTAATACCGTCTTTCAAATTGAAAACCTTCTTAAAACCGAGCTTCTTCATCTGGTCTGCAGCCTTGCGGCTCCTCGCCCCAGCCGCGCAATAGACAAAGTAAGGCTTGTCCCGGTCAAGGTTCTTCAGTTTTTCTTTGAAGTCACGGTCATAGTAGTCGAGTTGCTGTGCACGCTGAATAACACCAGATTGGAGTTCCGACGTTGTGCGAAGGTCGAGCACCACCCCATCCGGCGTGGCGCGAAGTTGCTCATTGAAATCAATCGCCGTCAGATCTTTTACGACGTTTTCCTGCGCGGTTGCGGACGTCATCATCAGCAGTCCCCCAAAAAATACCAGTGCAAATACCTTATACATATCCAGCAAGTTTATAACCTAGTAATCCCACCCATTCCTTGGTCAATTTGTGCCAAATCAACAATGCCTCGACCGAGGGTACAAACAGGACTTCAGGCGTAAAGTAGAGAGGCTGACTGTAAAAGTCGGTACTAAAAGCTTCCAGATCAAGTCCAACCTTTCGGAAGCATGCCCGCGACCGGCGCACGTGGAACGCCGAAGTAATCAACAGGCAATCGTTGGCCGCAATCCCCAACGAATCAAGCATCGGCGCCACGGCCACCGCCGATTCATGGGTATTCCGGGAATCATTCTCAATAATGATCGAGTCCGCGGGAATATGCATCATCACCATCACCTGCTTGAGCAGATCCGCCTCGCGTTTACTTTCGCCAACGATCCTCCCGCTTCCGCCACTCACCAGGATCTTGTCGATCAAACCGAGATGATACAGCTGAACAGTGTGGACTACGCGGTCGGCACCGCGCTGGAAATAGACCCGGTCATCGGGTTCCAGTAGTGGAATCGTAGTTCCGGTCAGCACTATCCCAAGTTTATGAGGACGCATTTTCCGGTAAGGTGTTGCCGGCACCTCCCACGCCTTCATGGTCAGGTTGGCGATGAACTGGTTTGAGAAAAAGAACAACAGCACCACGCCCGCCAACAGAAACCTCCTCCTCCACATTGGAGAACGGACCACGATTCCGCATACGAGGAATGCGCAAATAAAAGTAAGCGGGTACGTCAGGAACGCCAGTATTTTGGACAGCGCGAATAACATGATTACTTCCGCAAATCCAACGGGTTGGAGATGTTGCCGATGCCCTCGATGATGATCCGGAGCACATCAAAATAAAGCAGCCCGGCCAGCAAAAGAGTCATGGACCACACCACGCCGGTGTTGAACCAAAAGGTATCGATATTGCTCCTGAGAAAATGTTTCGACGGCATATAGAACTGCGCATTGAAATCCACCATATGATCAGGTTCGGGATCCTTGTAGATCGGAAATATCTTTTGAACGAGTTTGCCGTCCTTTTCAATGATGCGGTGTGATTCCGCCATGTTCTTTACCAGTTCGGTAATCGACTCATTGTGGTATTGTTCACGAAGCGATTCAAATTCCCTTTCTTTTTCCGGCGTGTCCGTCATCGAAGCAATTTTCTGTTCTTTCTTCTGGTCGGCCACGTTATAACGGTGCACATAATAATTCTTCAGCTTGACGAGGAATGCGCTGATGTCGTCATACAGCGTCGAGTCGAAACGGGACGGCTGCACGTCGTCGAGGCGGGCGAACTTATCACGGCCGACATCGCTGAGTTCGTCGCTGATCTCTTTTCGCAACAGGGCGAGGTTGTTGCTCACCTCTTGTTGTTTGTCTGCCTCCGTCGACCGGTAATTATTCAAACAGTACTGAAGGCGGGTCTCTAATTCGGGGATCAGGTACACCTTCATAAAATCTGCGTCGGCCATCACTTTGTCGAACACATAAAACTCACGCTCATATGGATTATCCTTAAACTGGGTAACCATGGAGGCTTCGAATGCCCATCGCGAGGCCATCAGGTCGCCGACGAAAGGAACCGTAGCCGTATTGCCGATTGTGGGATTTAGCTTATCAAACTTCACGACAACGCCGCTGAGGATGAGCTGGGGAATGATCAGGAGCGGGATCAGGATATAGATCGTCACCGCCGAGTTGAATGCAGACGAAATGTTCAAGCCCAGCATGTTCGCAAAGCACGATACGCTGAACAGGATAAACCAGTGCTCGATCATGAGGCCCTTCATTTCAAGGATGAGCGATCCCACCAGCACAAACGTGGTGGTTTGTATCGCCGACAACATGAAAAGAATGAGGATTTTCGACATGATGTAGCTGGCCCTGCTGAGGTGTAGAAACGCCTCACGCTTCAGAATCTTCCGATCGCGAATAATTTCTTCAGCGCTGACCGTCAGACCCATAAACAGAGCCACGATCACACTCATGAACAGGTACGCTGGAATATTCGGATTCTTGCCAAAGACATAACCGGCGATCAGGTGATCGTCGGTGTTATAGTAGCGAACGATAAATGCCAGGATAAACGCCAGCAGCGGGGCTTCCAGCAAATTAATGATCATGTACTGCCGATTGTGCAGCTTGGCTTGCAAATCGCGGGTCATGAACAGCACCATTTGCCTGAATCGCGTCGGAAGATTCAGTGTCGAATGCGGAACCTCGGTCGATGGACTTATTTTGAAAGGCTTGTAGTTGTCCTTGAACAGCGCATTCCATTGTTCGGCCGAAATCTTTCGCTCGTTCGTGAAAAAGCCGTAGTCATCAATCACCTTGGTTTCAATGATATTGAAGATCTGCTCGGGATTGACATTCCCGCATTCATGACACTCGCCCACCTCGCTGTTGACCATGTTGATGCACCGCTTGAAATACGTGATCGCATCGACCGGGTTGCCGTAGTAGATTTGATAGCCACCGTTGTCGAGGATGAGCAGTTTGTCGAACATCTTGAAGATGTCCGATGACGGCTGATGGATTACGGCGAACACCAATTTGCCTTTCAGCGACAGTTCCTTAAGCAGGTCAATGATGTTCTCCGAGTCGCGTGACGACAAACCACTGGTCGGTTCATCGCAAAAAAGCACGGCGGGCTCTCGCAGCAACTCCAGGCCTATGTTAAGTCTCTTGCGTTGTCCTCCGCTGATCGTTTTTCTCAGGGGCGAACCCACCTTAAGATGGCGAATTTCGGCCAGACCAAGATCCTCCAGCACTCTCATCACCAGGGCGTCGATCTCTTCTTCAGACTTCTCGCTAAAACAGAGTTTTGCCGCGTAGTACAGGTTTTGATATACCGTCAGGTCTTCAATGAGCAGGTCGTCCTGCGGAACGAAACCCATCACTCCTTCGACCTCGTCTGGCGACTGATGAATATTGATACCATTGATCAGTACCTCTCCTTCCGTCGGCTTGTCGGAGCCGTTGAGTACGTGCAGGAGTGTCGATTTGCCGGCACCGCTGCCCCCCATGAGCGCTACGAGGTTGCCCGACTCCTCCGCGACAAAAATGTTTCGCAATCCAACACGGCCGTTCGGGAACGTAAAACTGACGTGGCGGGCCTCGAACGATGTGCGGCTGTGGTCGCCAAACGTCTTGAACTTGTTGAGGATTTGTCCGTAGTATACGGGTTCGTCCTTCTCCCACCGCAGGAGGCTTCCCACCGCAAGCACGCTGACTTTGCCTGACTTGACGGGTACACCATTGAGATAGACGGGGGAGTTGCCGACGTACTTGATAAAATAAAGATCGGCCTCCTCGACGTAAAGAACGGCGACAAAACCGTCGAGGTGAGAACGCACAAGGTGTCGGGCCTTAGAGAAGGATGTGGACGGTGATGCATCGATCACCAGGATGCTGGGATGGTCCAGCGCCTGGGATGCTTGTCCCATAGCAAATTTTTCGACCGCTTCAGTGTCTGAAACGCTGATCCTGAAATTTTCGGAGATGGCTGCCAGGAGTTTGTCTTCGTGAGGAGATATTGTACCGTCGGCCTGAATGATGGTCACCAGCTCGAGCAGGATGACGATCTTTTGTTTTTGGGTAAGCTGCGGATTGATCTCGGCGCACAACTTGGCTATTCGCGTGAGGTCGTCGCCTTCCGGGATATTCTGGCAATAGCCGTCAAATATCTTGAGGTATTTCGCGACCACGTGCTGGCTCAGGTGCTCATCCAGAAAGGCGTGGATCAAGTCCCGCTCCTGTTGTGCGACACCACCTTCCTTGGCAACAATAGCAAACAGGCGCAGGATTGCGTGCAGTAGGGGTTCACTCATAGCTTTTAAAGATAGGTTCCTCCGTCAAAAAAAAAGGGACCGGTCAACACCAGTCCCTGGATATTGATTCGGGTTCACTGGTCTAGTCCGTAATTTCTTTTCTGATCTTGCTAACGATATC
The DNA here is from genome assembly GCA_964563295.1 of uncultured Roseivirgaceae bacterium. Lineage (GTDB taxonomy): Bacteria > Bacteroidota > Bacteroidia > Cytophagales > Cyclobacteriaceae > Chryseosolibacter. Next base: position 4,734 of record CAZLWX010000124.1, read on the forward strand.
CGTGATTCCCGCCAGGTTCTTGTCGCTCAACACCAGGTCGGCTCGATTGTTTCGAATCTGCTCTTCGATGTTGAGTTCCTGGTAAGTTTTCTCAAGATTTTTCAGCTCGCCAAGGATACTGGGAACCGGCTCCTGTTGCTCGACCACCGAAAGCATTTTAACGAGCTCAGACACGGCTCTCTTTTGTTCGAGCACCACGCGCATCAACGGCGTGAGGATCAGGTTACGGCTATCCTCAGGAAGAATATCGCGCGGATAAAGCTTGATGAGTCCCGTTGAAATGTACAATCCTTCAATAAAGCTCCCGGTGACAATCAACGACGACAAGCGGTTCCGGTTTTCATCGATGAGGTATCCGTTGGCGTGATTGATCGTCCTGTCCAGCAGGTGGGCAAGAGAATCCTTGTTGGAAATATTTTCCTCAAACTGCTTTCCCAGCTCCGCGTCGAATGTTCCTACCAGGCCAAGGTTGTCGGCCAGTTTCTTGCATGCCGCCAGGTAATCAATTGCTTCCTGCGTCTTGTCATACGACGTCAGGTATCCGATGTCGGCTACGTAGACGCCGAGGTTGAGGGCTGACTCATCACTGCGGGTGACATATTGATCAACCTTTCCGCGCTCGTTGAGGAGGCTTTGGTTGTATTCGGCGCCCGTGGCCTGAAGCAGGTACGGTATCTCCGTGGGCGACGGCATATTATTCAGTAGAGTCTCAACCTGCGCCTTCAGGGATTCATTCGCTTGATCAAACTCATCTGAATTATTCTTGTTTTCGCTGGGGGCTGCACATGAAGCCAGAACCAATGTGAAAAGGACACTAAAAAAGTAATTAATGGGTCGCTTACGATTCATGGTCATTAGGTTTAGAAAGAAAGTCTCAATTTTAACACATTTTTTACTCCCATAAAACCGCACGGAGCCTATTTCAGGCCAAATTTCTGGAATTTGAACAGTTTTTGACTACTTTCGACTGCTATCCGGAACCGTTTCAATGGCCAACAAAATAAGCCAAGCCGTGCTGATCGACGACAGCGACATCGATCTGTTCATCGAGCGAAGGTTTCTGGAGGTCTACCAGTTTTCGGAGAACCTGGTGATCTAAAATTCGGCCCGAGACGCGCTCCGGTGGTTGCAGACCAGCAACGGCGAGACGCCCCCTGACCTCATTTTTCTCGACCTCAACATGCCCGACCTCGACGGCTTTGCATTTTTGAAGCTGTTCAATGAACTGCCTGCACCGGTTGTCGCCAAAACGCGAATTGTCGTGCTCACCAGTTCCAACAGCACGTCGGATCGCGAACAAGTCATGAGAAACAAGAACGTAATTCAGTTTATCACCAAGCCGATGAGGGAATCCGATCTCGCGAACCTTCAGCCTGCGACGGGCTGATGTTCCGGTCACATTCATGGCGGGCCCGCAGGGCAGAATTTTGGCCACGCCATTCCGCGCCATTTGTTAATTTTGGGGCTAATTTTTCCGATAAATGGCCGACTATAGTAAAGAGGAGATTCGTCGCATTGAAGAAAAGTGGCGTACTATCTGGCAGGAACGTGGAGTCTACCGGGTCGACAACCGCTCGAACAAGCCCAAGTACTACGCTCTTGACATGTTCCCCTACCCGTCCGGCGCCGGGCTTCACGTCGGCCATCCGCTCGGCTATATCGCTTCCGATATCGTCTCCCGTTACAAAAGACTGAAGGGCTACAATGTCTTGCACCCCATGGGTTTTGACGCCTTTGGTCTGCCGGCGGAACAGTATGCCATCCAGACCGGGCAACACCCTGCTATTACCACCGCGCGCAACATCGAAACCTACAAGAGACAGCTCAGACAGATCGGATTTTCGTTCGATTGGGACCGGGAGGTGCAGACGTGTGACCCGGACTACTATAAATGGACCCAATGGATCTTCATGCAGCTCTTCAACAGCTGGTATAATAACGCTACGGGGAAAACTGAGCGAATTGAAACGCTTATCGCGGCTCTGGAACAACAAGGCAACAAGAACATTGACGCAGCCTGCGACGAAGATACGCCATCCGTAACAGCGAAGCAGTTCAACAATTTCAACGCTAAAGAACGCGAAGATTTGTTGCAGCGGTACCGCATTGCCTATCAGCGCGAGGCTATCGTCAACTGGTGTGCGGCGCTCGGCACAGTCCTTTCCAATGATGAAGTGAAGGACGGTGTTTCGGAGCGCGGGGGATATCCGGTTGAACGCATCAAGATGCTGCAATGGAGCATGCGTATCACCGCCTATGCCGAACGACTTCTCGCCGGTCTCGATATGATCGACTGGCCTGAACCGGTAAAGGAGATGCAGCGCAACTGGATTGGGAAATCCCTCGGCGCCGAATTTGACTTTGCCATTGAGGGCCGCGCTGAAAAAATCCGGGTATTTACAACGCGCATCGACACTGTCTTCGGCGCGACGTTCCTGGTATTGGCACCCGAACATGAACTGGTTGATAAAATTACAACGGGTGAACACCGTGGCTCGGTAAACGAATATGTTCAGGCCGCCGGAGTACGCAGCGAGCGCGAGCGCATGGCCGACGTCAAGCGCGTCAGCGGCGCGTTCACCGGCAGCTATGCGATCAATCCGTTTAATAATGAGCGCATACCAATCTGGATCGCGGACTATGTGCTTGCCGGCTACGGCACCGGAGCAGTTATGGCAGTCCCTGGCCACGACGAACGAGACCATCGCTTTGCACACCACTTCAACCTGCCTATTGTCCAGGTTGTTGAAGGACCCGACGTCCAGCAGGAAGCGTTCGTGAGCTGGGACGCGAAAATCATCAACTCCGGTTTCATGAATGGGTTGACCGTCACCGAAGCCATCACGGCAGGAATAAAGAAGCTCGAGGAATGGGGTATCGGCAAAGGCAAAGTCAACTACCGTTTACGAGACGCGATTTTCGGACGACAGCGATATTGGGGCGAACCCTTTCCGGTGTATTTTGAGAATGGTATCCCCAGGCTGGTGGACGAAAAGGATTTGCCGGTAACGCTTCCTGAAATTGATGAGTACAAGCCGACGGAATCGGGAGAACCCCCACTCGGTCGCGCGCGGGACTGGAACTACAATTCCCATCCCTTTGAGCTGACTACCATGCCGGGTTGGGCGGGATCGAGCTGGTACTGGTTCCGATACATGGATCCTCATAACAAAAAGGAGTTCGTCGGTAAGGAAGCCCAGCATTACTGGAAAGATGTCGACTTGTATATTGGCGGCGCGGAGCATGCCACCGGCCACCTTTTGTATTCACGGTTCTGGTGTAAGGCATTGAGGGATCTTGGCTATGTTGATGCAGAAGAACCTTTTAAGAAGTTGATCAACCAGGGACATATCCAGGGGATGTCGAAATTCGTGTACCGCGTAATCGGGACGAACACGTTTGTCTCATTCGGCCTGAAGCACAAGTATGAAGTTGCCACGCTCCATGTGGATGTAAGCCTCGTTGATAACAATGTATTGGATATCGAGGCGTTCAGGAAATGGCGCGACGACTTCGCCAGCGCCGAGTTTGAGTTGGAAGACGGCCTGTACATCTGCGGAACCGAGGTCGAAAAGATGTCGAAGTCGAAGTACAACGTCGTGAACCCCGACGACATCATTGAGAAGTATGGAGCCGATACGCTGAGGATGTATGAAATGTTCCTGGGGCCGCTGGAGATGTCGAAACCCTGGAATACGAACGGCATCGATGGCGTGTTTAAGTTCCTGCGCAAGTTCTGGAACATGTTTCACGACAGCAACGGCAACTTCCGTGTCAGCGACCAGGCGCCTGTACGCGACGAACTCAAGGTGTTGCACCGGACGATCAGGAAGGTCGAGCAGGATATCGGCAATTTTTCATTCAACACCACAGTGGCAGAGTTCATGATCTGCGTCAATGAGCTGACGGCGCTCAAATGCGACAAGCGGCAAATACTCGAACCGTTGGTGATTGCATTGTCTCCCTACGCTCCACACATCGCCGAGGAGTTGTGGGAAAAGCTTGGCCATAGTGAAACCATTCTAACGGCTTCGTTCCCCGTGCATGACGAGGAATACCTGCGCGAAGATTCCTTCGAATATCCGATTTCGATCAACGGCAAGGTGCGCGCCAAGATGGAGTTCGCCCTCGACATGCCGAAAGAAGACATCGAGAAAATGGTTGTCGCCTCCGACATCGTGAAGAAATGGACGGAGGGAAAGCAACCTCGCAAGGTGATCATCGTTCCGGGCAAGATTGTCAACGTCGTGATTTGATCAACGGCTTTTTTTCGTTGTAATATTTTTGCATTTTGAGTGACCTATTGGTTGCAAAAACCCACGTGCATGAAGCTTATTATAGAGAACCTCAGTAAAACGTACGACAATGGCGTGCAGGCCCTCAAAGATGTAAACCTCACCATCGAGCAGGGGATGTTCGGTTTGCTCGGGCCAAATGGCGCCGGAAAATCTTCGTTGATGCGGACGATCGCGACTTTGCAGGAAGCGGACAGCGGTCGCGTCACGTTGGGAGATATCGACGTCCTCAGGCAAAAAGACGAGGTCCGGAAAATTCTTGGCTATTTACCGCAGGAGTTCGGCGTCTATCCCAAGGTCGATGCAATAACCTTACTTGACCACCTGGCCGTTCTGAAAGGGATCGTCGAAAAAAGGGAACGAAAGGAAGTCGTGGAAGCTCTTTTGCACAAGACCAATCTTTGGGCGGCGCGAAACAAGAATCTTGGTGGTTTTTCCGGCGGGATGAAACAACGTTTTGGCATAGCCCAGGCGTTGCTGGCGAATCCTAAGCTCATAATTGTCGACGAGCCGACAGCCGGCCTCGACCCTGCGGAAAGGAACCGGTTTCTAAACCTCTTGTCCGAAATCGGGGAAAACACGATCGTCATTCTCTCCACCCACATCGTCGACGACGTGAAGGAGCTGTGTACCGACATGGCGATCATTAACCGGGGTGAAGTGCTTTATAAAGGCCGGCCCATCGATGCAATCGCCGAAATCCAGGGAAAGATCTGGAAAAAACGGATCCCCAAGTTCGAGTTGCAGAAACACAAAGAAACATTTCCGGTGATCTCCGAAAGGCTCATCGCGGGAACGCCCGAGATAAGGGTCTTCAGTCAGATGCAACCCGGTGATGGTTTCCAACCAGTCGACGCCGACCTCGAAGACGTTTACTTTGCCCAAATCTTTGGCACCGGCAAGGAGGC
>CAZLWX010000125.1:0-9730 GCA_964563295.1 uncultured Roseivirgaceae bacterium
AAACATGACCAGAGAAGAAAAAGCACAGATCATTGATTCGCTTGCGGAGAAGTTTGCGAACCACGCACACTTCTATATCACCGATGCTTCGGGATTTACCGTTGCGCAGGTGAACAACTTCAGGCGGCTTTGCTTCAAGAGCGGTATCGAATACGGTGTTTACAAGAACACCCTCATTCGCAAAGCGCTCGAAAGACAGGAAGGAACTGATTATTCACCCTTGTTCAAGACGCTGCAGGGATTTTCGGGAGTGATTTTCTCCCGCGAGATCGGCAATGTCCCCGCCAAGGTCATCAGGGAATTCCGCAAGAAAATGGAAGGAAAGCCCGTGTTGAAGGCCGCGTCCATCAATGAAGACCTTTATATAGGAGACGAAAACCTGAATACGCTCGCCGAGCTCAAGTCAAAGAATGAGCTTATCGGTGATATCATTTCCGGATTGCAGGCTCCCGCAAACAAGGTGCTCTCTGCCCTGTTGAGCAGCAAGCAGACCGTTGCAGGACTTGTCAAAACCCTGGAAAGTCGCACTAAATAAATTGTTGAACCTGAATTAAATAAATCTTACAAAAATGGCTGATATCAAAGCGCTTGGAGATCAACTCGTTGAACTCACCGTAAAGGAAGTTACGGAGTTAGCTTCTTACCTGAAAGAAACCTACGGCATCGAGCCCGCTGCGGCCGCTGTGGTAGCTGGTCCCGCTGCAGGTGGCGCGGGTGGCGGTGCAGCAGCTGCTGAAAAAACAAACTTCGACGTCGTGTTGAAGGCCCCTGGTGCCAACAAGCTCCAAATCGTGAAATTGGTTAAGGAACTCACCGGCCTTGGGCTGAAAGAAGCAAAGGATATGGTCGATGGTGCTCCCAAGACTATCAAGGAAGGATTGCCGAAAGACGAAGCCGAAAACCTTAAGAAACAACTCACCGAGGCTGGTGCCGAAGTTGAGTTGAAGTAATCTTCTGAAGACGAAGATTCAGTCTGACGCGCTTCGGTTAGACCCTGGTCTGCTCCTGCCCAAAAGGCCGGATTCGACGGGGTCTATCCCTATTTATGCCCGTTGACACCCAATTGATGTTGGAAACGCACATGAGCGTTTGGTACAAGTCCAGGATTTAAGAACTTAAACGAAACAACCTTGGCAAAGAAAGCAAATAACGGTCGGATTGACTTTTCATCCATTGAAAAAGTCCTCGATTACCCTGATTTTCTCGATCTGCAACTCCAGTCCTTCAAGGACTTTTTGCAAATAGAAACGCCGGCAGAAAAAAGGCAGAACGAAGGTCTGTATAAAGTTTTTGCCGAGAATTTTCCGATCAGCGATTCACGCGAAAACTTCGTGCTCGAATTCGTTGACTACACTATCGATCCTCCTAAATATAACGTCGACGAATGCATCGACCGGGGGTTAACGTTCTCCGTTCCCCTCAAAGCTAAATTGCGCCTCACCTGCAACGATGAGGACAACGAAGACTTTGAGACCATCGAGCAGGAAGTGTTCCTGGGAAATATCCCGTACATGACTGAAAAGGGGTCGTTCGTGATCAATGGCGCTGAGCGGGTAATCGTGTCTCAGCTTCACCGTTCGCCGGGGGTGTTCTTCGCGATGAGCAAGCACACCAATGGAACGAAACTCTATTCCGCCCGGATCATCCCGTTCAAAGGCTCCTGGATCGAGTTCGCTACCGACGTCAACGCCGTCATGTACGCCTACATCGACCGGAAGAAGAAGTTCCCTGTAACGACATTGCTCCGCGCCATCGGCTACGGCTCAGATAAGGATATCCTCGATCTCTTCGGACTTTCCGAAGAAGTGGAGGCCAGCAAAAACACCCTTAAGAAAACAGTGGGCCGTAAACTGGCCGCGCGTGTTCTCAAGACGTGGACAGAAGATTTCGTCGACGAGGATACCGGTGAAGTGGTCTCGATCGATCGCAATGAAGTGCTCCTCGAGCGCGACCATGTGATCGCCGCCGAAGACGTGGATGTCATTCTGGACTCTGGAGTGAAATCGATCATCCTCCATCGCGACGATATCAACATCGCGGACTATCACATCATCTTCAACACGCTCGCGAAAGATACCTCTAACTCCGAAAAAGAGGCTGTCGAGTATATCTATCGTCAGTTGCGCAACACAGAAGCTCCCGACGAGCAGACAGCCCGCGATATTATCCAAAGCCTGTTCTTCAGCGAGAAAAGATATGACCTTGGTGAAGTAGGCCGTTACAGGATCAACAAAAAACTGGGACTCGACCTTGGCTATGACCAGCGTGTGCTCACCAAGGAAGATATTATCCTGATTGTAAAATACCTCATCGGACTGATCAACTCCAAGGCCGTCGTTGACGATATCGATCACCTGTCAAACCGCAGGGTGCGGACAGTAGGCGAACAGTTGTATTCGCAGTTCGGCGTCGGACTCGCCCGGATGGCCCGGACGATCAAGGAACGCATGAACGTTCGCGACAACGAAGACTTCAAGCCTGTTGACCTGATCAATGCCAGGACGTTATCGTCCGTGATCAACTCGTTCTTCGGAACGAACCAGCTGTCGCAGTTCATGGACCAGACCAACCCGCTCGCCGAGATCACCCACAAGCGCCGGATGTCGGCCCTGGGACCAGGCGGTCTGTCACGCGAACGCGCTGGTTTCGAGGTCAGGGACGTACACTACACGCACTACGGCCGGCTGTGTACCATTGAAACTCCGGAAGGTCCGAACATCGGATTGATTTCTTCGCTGTGCGTGCACGCGAAAGTCAACAAGATGGGTTTTATCGAAACGCCCTACCGGAAGATCGAAAATGGCCGTGTGAAGATGAAGGATCCGGTGATCTACCTGACGGCTGAAGAAGAGGATACCAACTACATCGCGCAGGCCAACGCTCCGGTGAAACCCAGTGGCGAGTTTACTGTCGAGAAAGTAAAATCGCGGTTTGAAGGCGATTTCCCGGTGGTGGAACCCAAGGATCTCCGCTACATGGACATCGCTCCAAACCAGATTGTATCGGTTGCCGCGTCTCTCATTCCGTTCCTCGAACACGATGACGCTAACCGCGCCCTGATGGGATCGAACATGCAACGGCAAGCCGTGCCGCTGATGAGACCGGAAGCGCCAATTGTTGGAACTGGTCTCGAAGGTCAGGTGGCACTCGACTCCCGCGCATTGATCCTCGCAGAAGGAAATGGTACTGTCGAGTTCGTCGACGCCCGCAAGATTGTGATCAAATATGAAGTTAACGACGAACAACGTCTCGTGAACTTCGACGATGAATACAAAACGTACAACCTGATCAAGTTCAGGAGAACCAACCAGGATACGTGCATCAACCTGACGCCGCTGGTTAGAAAAGGAGAAAAAGTCGTTACCGGTCAGCCGTTGTGCGAAGGGTATGCGACGCAGGACGGCGAGCTTGCCCTTGGCCGAAACCTGTTGGTGGCCTACATGCCGTGGCAAGGGTACAACTTCGAGGACGCGATTGTTATCTCCGAACGTGTTGTTCGCGATGACATTTATACGTCGATACACATCGAGGAATTTGAACTGGAAGTTCGCGACACCAAGCGCGGCGAGGAAGAACTGACTTCGGAAATACCCAACGTCAGTGAAGAGGCCGTTAAACATCTCGATGAGAACGGAATCATCCGCATCGGCGCGGAAGTTAAGGAAGGCGATATCCTGATCGGCAAGATTACACCGAAAGGAGAGACTGACCCGACTCCGGAGGAGAAATTGCTCCGCGCTATCTTCGGCGACAAGGCCGGCGATGTGAAAGACGCTTCCCTGAAAGCGCCGCCGTCACTGAAGGGCGTCGTGATCGATACGAAACTTTTCTCACGGCCGAAGCGCGACAAGGATATCCGGACGAAGTCCAAGAAGGAGCTGGATGCCCTTAAGAACAAATACAGCAAACAGCTGGGTGAGTTGCGCGATGAAATGGTGAAGAAGCTTTCGACGTTGCTCAACGGCAAGACGAGCAATGGTGTCAAGCATAAGTTCGGCGATGAGCTGGTCAGCAAGGGAGTTAAGTTCACCGCCAAGGTGATTGAGAACAACCTGTTCCCCGACAAGAACATTTATCGCGACGAAAGCAATTACCACGTTCCGGAAGAAGTGAACCTGATCGCCGACGTCAGCCTCGAAAACTGGACGAACGACGACCACACCAACGACCTGGTCAGCCAGATGGTGAAGAACTACCTGGTGAAGCGAAACACCTATGCTGGCGAGTTCAAGCGTGAGCGATTTACTCTCGAAGTGGGCGACGAACTTCCGACGGGCATCGTGCAGCTGGCAAAAGTGTATGTCGCCAAGAAACGCAAACTCAAAGTTGGTGATAAGATGGCCGGGCGGCACGGTAACAAAGGCGTTGTTGCCAGGATCGTCCAGGAACAGGATATGCCATTCCTGGAAGATGGAACTCCCGTCGACATCTGCCTCAACCCGCTAGGGGTTCCTTCGCGGATGAACCTGGGACAGATCTACGAAACCGTGCTGGCCTGGGCAGGATATAAGCTTGGCCGGACATATTCGACTCCGATCTTCGACGGTGCATCGCTTGAGCAAGTTCAGAAAGAATTGAAGGAGGCTGGCCTTCCCGAATATGGAAGAACTTACCTGTTCGATGGTCTGACTGGAGAGAAATTCGATCAGCCCGTAACGGTGGGTATAGCGTACATGCTCAAACTCGGTCACCTGGTCGATGACAAGATGCACGCGCGTTCCATCGGACCATACTCACTCATTACGCAGCAACCTCTGGGTGGTAAAGCTCAGTTTGGTGGCCAGCGATTTGGAGAAATGGAGGTTTGGGCTATCGAAGCATTCGGTGCGTCCCACATCCTGCAAGAGATTCTGACCATTAAGTCGGACGACGTAATTGGCCGCGCGAAGGCGTACGAGGCGATCGTGAAAGGTGAGAACATGCGCAAGCCGAACATACCTGAATCGTTCAACGTGCTCGTGCATGAACTTAGAGGTCTCGCGCTGGAAATAACAATGGACTGACGCGGGTTGCCGCATACTGAATTCAAATACTAACTGAAAACTTATAATATGTCTTTCAGAAAAAATAAAAAGATCAACAACGACTTCTCCCGGATCACGATCAGCCTGGCTTCTCCGGAATCCATTCTCGAGAGTTCACATGGCGAGGTGACGCAACCGGAAACGATCAACTACAGAACCTACAAGCCCGAAATGGGTGGTTTGTTCTGCGAGCGGATCTTCGGACCGGTGAAGGACTGGGAATGTCATTGTGGAAAATATAAGCGGATACGCTACAAGGGGATTATCTGCGATCGTTGCGGGGTTGAAGTGACCGAAAAGAAAGTGCGCCGCGAACGCATGGGCCACATCGAATTGGTAGTACCCGTCGCGCATATCTGGTATTTCCGCTCGTTGCCGAACAAGATCGGCTATCTGCTCGGATTGCCTACCAAGAAATTGGACCAGATTATCTACTACGAGCGCTATGTGGTTATTCAGCCCGGTATCAAGGAGGAAGACGGCGTGAACCGCCTCGATTTCCTTACCGAGGAAGAATACCTGGACATCGTTGACAAGCTCCCGCGCGAGAATCAGATGCTTGACGACAACGATCCCAAGAAATTCATTGCGAAGATGGGGGCTGAAGCCCTTGAAATGCTACTCTCGCGCACGCAGCTTGACACGTTGTCGTACGAACTACGCCACCAGGCAGCAACTGACACGTCACAACAGCGCAAAGCTGAGGCGCTGAAGCGTCTGAAAGTGGTTGAAGCGTTCCGCGACGCCAGGAGCCGCATTGAGAACAAGCCGGAATGGATGGTCATTAAGATGGTTCCGGTCATCCCACCCGAGCTGCGTCCGTTGGTGCCGCTGGATGGTGGCCGCTTTGCGACATCGGATCTCAACGACCTCTATCGCCGGGTGATCATTCGCAACAACCGCCTCAAGAGACTCATTGATATCAAAGCTCCGGAAGTGATCCTCCGCAACGAGAAGAGGATGCTCCAGGAAGCCGTCGACTCATTGTTTGACAATTCACGAAAAGTGAACGCTGTTCGCTCTGATGGAAACCGTGCGTTGAAGTCCCTCAGCGACATGCTGAAAGGCAAGCAGGGGCGTTTCCGCCAGAACCTCCTCGGAAAGCGGGTCGACTACTCCGGTCGCTCGGTCATCGTCGTTGGACCAGAACTGAAGCTTCATGAATGCGGACTTCCCAAAGACATGGCGGCGGAATTGTTCAAGCCATTTATTATCCGGAAGTTGATCGAAAGGGGAATTGTGAAAACTGTGAAGTCGGCCAAGAAGATCGTCGACCGCAAGGATCCTGTTATTTGGGATATCCTGGAAAACGTGTTGAAAGGACACCCTGTCCTCCTCAACCGTGCCCCGACGCTTCACCGCTTAGGTATTCAGGCTTTCCAACCGAAGCTGATTGAAGGAAAAGCTATTCAGCTGCACCCGCTGGTATGTACGGCGTTCAACGCTGACTTCGATGGAGATCAGATGGCTGTGCACGTTCCGCTCGGTCAGGAGGCTATACTCGAAGCTTCGATGTTGATGTTGTCTTCGCACAACATTCTCAACCCGGCAAATGGAGCGCCGATCACTGTTCCTTCGCAGGATATGGTGCTTGGATTGTATTATCTGACGAAGGGTAGAAAAAGCGCACCTGAGCACCCGGTTTTGGGTGAAGGCAGGCGCTTCTTCTCTGCTGAGGAGGTAATTATCGCCTTCAACGAAGGAAAACTTTCGAAGCACGCCAATATCAAGGTGCGCGTGAACGTGAAAGACAAGAAGACTGGAACGTTCTCCTATAAGATGATCGACACGGTCGTCGGCCGCGTGTTGTTCAACATGCACGTACCCGAAGAAGTGGGCTTTGTCGATGAACTGCTTACGAAGAAGAAACTGCAGACCATCATTGCCGACGTGTTCAAGCACGCCGGCTTGTCAAAGACCGCCAAGTTCCTCGATGATATCAAGGAATTGGGATTTCAGATGGCTTACAAAGGTGGACTTTCGATGGGCTTGAACGATGTGAAGGTACCCGTCGAGAAGGAAAAACTCGTTGCCAATGCGCAGGAGGAAGTTGACGCCGTGTGGAACAACTACATGATGGGTCTGATCACCGACAACGAGCGCTATAACCAGGTTATTGATATTTGGACGAGGACGAACACGTTGCTGACCAACACGCTGATGCGCCAGTTGGAGGAAGATCAGCAGGGGTTCAACTCGATCTATATGATGATGCACTCCGGTGCGCGCGGATCGCGCGAACAGATTCGGCAGTTGGGCGGTATGCGCGGACTGATGGCGAAACCGCAGAAGAACCTGGCAGGATCGGTGGGCTCCATTATCGAAAACCCGATCTTGTCCAACTTCAAGGAAGGTCTCGACGTGTTGGAGTACTTTATCTCTACTCACGGTGCGCGTAAAGGTCTTGCCGATACAGCTTTGAAAACAGCTGACGCCGGTTACCTGACCCGGAGACTGGTGGACGTGGCTCACGACCTCGTGATTACTGAAGATGATTGCGGCACACTCCGTGGTTTGAAGGTTACTGCCCTGAAAGACAATGAGGATATTGTCGAGCCATTGTCTGAACGGATCGTTGGTCGTGTAACGGTACATGCCATCTACGATCCGCTCACGGACGACGTGATCGTCGATGCGAACGAAGAGATCACGGATGAAATTGCCAAGAGGATCGAGGAGACGGCGATCGAAGAAGTGGAAATTCGTTCCCTCCTTACATGTGAGTCGAAAATCGGCGGTTGCGCGAAATGTTATGGACGCAACCTGGCTACTGGCAAGATGGTGCACACGGGAGAAGCTGTCGGCGTTATTGCAGCACAATCGATCGGCGAACCGGGTACCCAGCTGACGCTGCGTACATTCCACGTGGGAGGTACAGCGTCGAACATCGCTGTCGAAGCGAACATCAGGGCGAAGTTCCCAGGAACGGTCGAGTTCGAGGCGATCAGGATTATCGAGACCACCGACAACGACAACAATCCTGTGCGTGTGGTAATGGGTCGCACCGGCGAAATCCGGATTGTCGACAAGGAAAAGAACCGCGTGCTCATCACCAACAACGTTCCTTATGGTGCATTCCTCAAAGTGAAGGATGGTCAGAAAGTGGAGAAAGGGGACGAGCTGTGTTTCTGGGATCCATACAACGCAGTGATTCTTTCCGAGTTTGACGGAACGATTGAATATGAGTCGATCATTGAAGGGATAACCTTCAAGGAAGAGTCGGACGAGCAGACCGGTCACCGCGAGAAGGTGATTACCGAGACGCGCGATAAGACCAAGAACCCGGCGATCATTGTTAAGGGTAAGACTGATACGAAGGGCTATAACATCCCGGTAGGCGCTCACCTGGCGGTCGATGCCGGTGAAAAGATCAAGGCTGGCCAGGTGTTGGCCAAGATCCCTCGCACGATGGGTAAGTCGCGCGACATTACCGGTGGTTTGCCTCGCGTAACGGAATTGTTTGAAGCGAGGAACCCTTCCAACCCGGCTGTGGTCAGCGAGATCGACGGTGTGGTGACCTACGGTGGAATCAAGCGTGGTAACCGCGAGATCTTTATCGAGAGCCGCGATGGCGTTCAGAAGCGCTACCTCGTGCCGCTGTCGAAGCACATTCTTGTTCAGGACAACGACTTTGTGAAGGCCGGTCAACCTTTGTCTGACGGCTCGATCACGCCTTCGGATATCCTGTTGATCAAAGGACCAACAGCCGTACAGGAGTACCTGGTGAACGAGATCCAGGAAGTTTACCGCCTCCAGGGGGTGAAGATCAACGACAAGCATATTGAGGCCATCGTGAGCCAGATGATGCAGAAAGTTGAGATCATCGATCCGGGAGATACTACCTTCCTGCCTGGTGAGTATGTCGACAAGTTTGTATTCCGCGAGGAGAATGACGCCGTGATCGACAAGAAGGTGGTGGTCGATTCGGGTGAATCTCAAACGATGAAGGCCGGCCAGATCATCACCGCACGTGAATTGCGCGATGAGAACTCACAGCTGCGCCGCAAGGATCAGAAGTTGGTGGAAGTCAGGGATGCGTTGGCGGCCGTTTCCAGACCGACGTTGCAAGGTATTACCCAGGCGTCGCTGAAGACTGAGAGCTGGTTGTCGGCGGCATCGTTCCAGGAAACGACCAAAGTACTGAGCGAGGCAGCGATCCGCGGCAAGACCGACTGGTTGATGGGTATGAAGGAGAACGTGATCGTTGGCCACCTGATACCGGCTGGAACCGGGCAGCGCAAGTTCAATGACCTGATCGTCACCCATAAGGATGAATATGATGCCTTGGCCAGCGCTGAAGCCCGGAGCAGGGACCGTGAGAAAGAGCTCCAGGATTAAGCATACAGAGTACTAGTTAGAAGAGTCATTGACCCGTTGCGTAAATACGCGGGCTAATGACTCTTCCTTTTTTATCACGCGCGGAAAACTAACGACATTCATCATGGCAGAAGAAAAAACGAAGCAACCCCAGCAGGCTCAAAACCAGATCAACATCGAACTCACCGAGGAAATTGCTGAAGGCATCTACTCGAACCTGGCAATGATTGCGCATTCAAATAGCGAGTTTGTCATTGACTTCATTCGTTTAATGCCCGGCGTGCCTAAGGCGAAGGTGAAGGCCCGCATTGTGATCACCCCCGAGCACGCGAAACGTTTCTTGCTGGCGCTGAAGGATAATGTTGACAAATACGAGACTTCGTTTGGTC
>CAZLWX010000126.1:0-9684 GCA_964563295.1 uncultured Roseivirgaceae bacterium
ATTTCACCACCTGGGCAAATCCCAGCCAGCGTGGCCGGATGGGGGCGACAATGGTAGAACGTTTTGAGAATTTTCCCAACCCACGCGAAGGCCAAAATGCCTGGGTTCAGCAAAGGAACAACTGCTGATGATTGACCTGGACCGCGAAGCATTAGGGCGGTATTTGGTCAAGGCCCGCCATGAACTTGAGACACCAGAACGGATCGCAGCTCCCACAACCGTGGTCCCGATAGCTAATCCGGAGTCGACCATGGACTTTCACCACGACGCCCCGTCTGTAATGCCCTCCTTCACCCTGGCTCGCCAGATTTCAGAAACGCCCACTACTGATGACAGCCGGCGAGCCGGTTGAATCGCTCGGCAGACCAGAACAGGATGAAATAGAAGAGTACGGTTGCTGTAAACACAAGGATCATACTCGTTACCGTAATGAGTACTAATGTTGTCATAACAATCCTGACTAACCCGCGATAAGAAGCTTCCGAGGCACCGAAGTAATATTTTTCCCGCTTTTTTGTCTTTTTTTCCCGGTTTTGGCCGCCGTATAATAAATCCGGAATAGTTTTAGCTAACCCGTATATTCGCGACCAAACCAAAATGAACCGCATGATTACGAGGCGAGCCGTTATTCTATCGACCCTGATAACAATCTTACTCATCCTTCCTGCGATGGCCTTCCAGGAATCGGGCGACACAACGGCTTTGCCACGAGATTGGTTTCTCAAAGACGCTGAAACCGACCACTACCTGGGCGTAAGCGCGGAAAAAGCCTATTCGCTTCTGCAAAACAAACCATCGCGGACAGTCATCGTTGCCGTCATCGACTCCGGAATTGACATTGATCACGAAGACCTGAAGGATGTGCTCTGGGTTAACGAGGACGAAATCGCCGGCAACGGAATCGACGATGACAAGAATGGTTACGTCGACGATATCCACGGGTGGAATTTTATCGGAGGGAAGGACGGCAACGTCAAAGAAGATACGTACGAAGTCACCCGTGAATACGCGCGCCTGAAACCCCGGTTTGAAAATATTACCGACCAGACTGTCGCCAAAAAAGAACGGGAAGAATTTGAATACTGGAAAGTTGTAAAAAAGAAATTCCTTAATGACTCCACGTACAGCAAGGAACAACTCGACCAGTTCACTCAGCAACTGGAGCTCTATAGCAATATCTACGCAACCATCTACTACTACGACAGCGTTTTGCAGGCTGCTACAGGCGCCCCTGTCACCAAGGCCGGGCTCCCGGACATCGAGGCCGCCAACGACACCGTTCGCGAGGCGCGGGACAACATGATCATGATCCTGCAGAATGTTTCCGCCGAAGACCTGTACGTTCGCGACCTGCTCCTCGAACTGGAGTTTGCTCTCGGCCAACTTACGGAGGGAGTCCACCACTACCGGACAGCGGTCGAGTATGGTTACAATGCCGCCTTTGATTCCCGTTCTATCGTGGGCGACAATCCGGACGACCCCTATGAAAAAGCATATGGCAACAACGACGTTGAGGGTCCCGACCCGACGCATGGTACGCATGTGGCCGGTATAATAGGAGCGAACCGGAAGAATTCAATCGGAATCAAGGGAATTGCCGATAACGTGAAGATCATGTCTGTGCGGGCAGTGCCTCCTGGTGCTGACGAGCGCGACAAGGATGTGGCCAATGCGATCATCTACGCGGTCGACAATGGTGCTCAAATTATCAACATGAGTTTCGGCAAGCGGTTCTCGCCGCACAAAGATGCGGTTGACAAGGCCGTTAAGTACGCTGAATCAAAGGGAGTATTGCTCGTCCATGGCGCCGGCAACGATGCTCACAATGTCGACAACGTGCCGCAGTACCCGAGCCGCACCCTGAAAAAAGGAAAGGCTGTATCGAATTGGATAGAGGTGGGTGCTTCGTCATGGAGTGCAGATAGCAATTTCGTGGCGACCTTCTCAAATTATGGAAAAGAATCCGTCGATCTATTCGCTCCGGGTGTGGAGATCTACTCGTCGATACCAAATAATGAGTACCAAAGCCTCGATGGCACGAGTATGGCCAGCCCCGCGACCGCTGGAGTTGCAGCGCTGCTGATGTCGTACTTTCCACACCTCTCGGCCGTCCAGGTCAGAGATATCCTGCGTCAATCAACGCGGAAGTTTGATGGCCTTCAAGTAATAAAGCCGGGAACAAAGGAGATGGTTAGACTCGACCAGATCAGCATCACCGGCGGATTGGTCGACAGCTACGAAGCGGTTCAGTTGGCAATGAAGGTGAAGGTAAAATCCGGCAAGCGATAGAAGTTTCATCACTTGCTCTTCCGCTTGAGGCCCACAATGTTCTCGACGTGCATGGTGTGTGGGAACATGTCCACGGGCTGCACGTGAGTGATCGTGTAAGCCTCATCGAGTATCTTGAGGTCGCGGGCCTGCGTGGCAGCGTTGCAGCTCACATAAACAATCCTGGAAGGCGCAGCCCGAACAATCATTCGCGTCACCTCTTCGTGCATGCCTGCGCGTGGCGGATCGGTGATAATCACATCGGGCGTTCCATGCGCTGACAAGAAATCTTCATTGAGCAGGTCTTTCATATCACCGGAGTGAAACGCGGTATTGCAGATGTGATTAATCTCCGAGTTGAGCCGTGCGTCCGCGACCGCTTCTGGCACGTACTCGAGCCCGATAACATGTTTCGCTTGGGCAGCAACGAAATTGGCAATGGTACCGGTGCCAGTATAAAGGTCATATACGAGTTCGTTGTCGCGAATGTCACCGATTTCGAGCGCCAGGCGATAAAGTTGATAGGCCTGTTCGGAATTAGTCTGGTAAAATGATTTCGGTCCAACGCGAAATTGAAGGCTCCCGGTGCCGTCAGCTTTCGGCATCGTCTCCGTGATGTAGGGGTTCCCCTTCCAGCATTGGATGTCGAGATCGGCAAACGTGTCGTTGCGTTTGCCGTTGATAACGAAATGAAAGGACGTAATCTGCGGAAATTCACGTTCAAGCCGTGAAAGAATTTTTTCGGTCCATTCCATTTTATCGTAAGTCATCTGGAGAATCACCATCGTTTCGCCGGTGTTGGCCGTGCGGATGGTGAGTGTGCGGAGGAAGCCGACCTGTTTTCGCAGATCGAAGAACGGAATGTTGTTCCTGATGGCTTCGTCTCTGACTGCCAGCCGAATGCTGTTTGAGGGCTCGGGCTGCAGATGACATTCTTTTACGTCAAAAACCCGGTCGTATTTTCTCGGAATGTGGTATCCCAACGCCGGTTCGGGCGCTGCTTTGTTGATTTCAGCCTCGATCAGTTCCTCCTTATACATCCAACGCTGTGATGAGAAAGTGAAATCCAACCTATTGCGGTAAAACCTTGTCTTATTGGATGGGACGATCGGCCGTATGCCCGGTAAGGTGAGCCCGCCGATACGTTCGAGGTTGTCGACGACCTGCTTTTGCTTGTACTGTAATTGTGTTTCGTAACCTATATGTTGCCACGAGCAGCCGCCGCAAAGTCCAAAATGAACACAAAAAGGAGTAGCGCGCGAGGGGGAGTATTCTTTGATGTCGACAACGCGACCTTCGAGGAAAGATGTTTTGATCTTTGTAACCTCAGCGTCAACGAGATCGCCGGGCGCGCCGCCCTGGAGGAAGATAACCCGTCCGTCGACTTTTCCCACGCACTTGCCTTCCGACGCCATGGTGTCGACGCGGATGTTTTCGACAATTTCACCTTTTCGCATGTTCAGAGTCGGGATTTTTCGGTCGTCAAAATTGCAAAACTACTGAATAATGGGTGTTTTAAGCATTATACCCAATTGCTATCTTTAAGGTTCCTGAAGTTGGTATGAAACGGATTGTTCTGGTTCTTTTTTGTCTGCTCGCCTTTCCTGTTGTGGCGTCACACATTGTGGGCGGTGAGTTTGAGATCCTGTATGTTTCAGGCAGCAATTACAAGGTTAATCTGATTTTATATTTCGATCGACTGAACGGAGACCCTGGCGCTCGCGACCTGGTTGTCGTGGCGCGCATCTTCCGCAAGAAGGATAACTTCGTGATGACAAATGTGGTGCTTAACCTCACGAATGAACAGTTGGTGTCCTATACGCAGCCCGCGTGTTCGGAGGGTGAGATTGTGACCAGTAAACTTATCTACACGACGCAGATCCAGATGCCTGCGACACAATACAATGATCCGGAAGGATATTACATCGCGTGGGAAAGGTGCTGTCGGAATTATACCATCACCAATATCTTTAGCGACGACCCGACGGGCGGAGGTCAATATGCAGGACAAACGTTCTATCTCGAATTTCCGCCAGTCGTGAAAGATGGTGTTCCGTTTATCGATTCAACGCCGCGTCTCTTTCCTCCGCTCAATGATTACGCTTGCCCAGGCAGACCGTACTATGTTGATTTTGCCGGCACTGACGACGATGGAGACTCCCTGGTTTATTCGCTGGTGGCACCGTTGAACACGAAGTCCGCCGATGCGTTGCCACCCGGAAATGTTCCGCGTCCGCGACCCTATCCGACTGTAAAATGGCGTGAACCGTTTGGGCCTAACAATATTCTTGGAGGGAATCCGGACCTGAAGATTTCCGATGAAGGATTCCTCACGGTGACTCCGCAAGTAACCGGGTTATTTGTCTTCGCTGTCAAGTGTGAGGAATTTCGCGACGGCGTCAAGATCGGCGAGGTGAGGCGCGACTTCCAGATGCTCGTGATTCCCTGTAAAGATGTGGCGGTGCCTCCACAGATAACCGGGAGAACCGCGACCGAACCCGACTTCACCCACGATCAAAACATGGTTGTGACCTTTGACAACACCGTCAGCGATGAAGATCGATGCGTGCAAGTGAAAGTCTCCGACGAGGACGTTTTCAATGCCCTGGATGATTTCACCGAGAATGTGCACATTCGGGCCGTTGCGCTGAATTTCAAAAAGGATATTTCAGATGTCTTGCCCGAGATCACGAATGCCACACTCACGCAAACGAATGATTCGCAAATCTTCAACATTTGCTTTGATCGCTGTCCGCCTTTTGAGGGTGGGGCCTACCAGATCGGAATCGTCGCATATGACGACGCTTGCGCGCTGCCCTTAACCGATACCCTCAAGATTTTGGTGAATGTGGAACCCCCGCTCAACCAGAAGCCGGAGTTTATTACTCCGGATGTCGTGGAGCTTTCCGCCCAGGAAGGTGACAGCTTTCTCTGGGATATCGAGGGCATTGATGCCGACGGTGATTGGCTAACCATCGGATTCCTCAACGACGGGTTCAGCCTCGCCAACGTCGGAATGACTCTTAACGAAGTCGCTCACGACAGTGGCTCCTACAAAGCCCAACTCGTTTGGGATACACGCTGCGATGTGTATGATTTCACACAGAAGTCGAACTTCCTGTTGAAGGTCCTGATCGATGACGCAGACGAATGCAATTTTCCAAAGTGGGATACGATGACATTCAATCTCGCGGTGAAGCTCCCGGTGAACGACTACCCGGTCATCTCGACAGACCTTTCGCCAGAGGAGTTGCAGAATGGTGTCACGCGAAAAATTTTCGAGCCATTGGGTTTCCATGTTTTTGGCACAGATAAAGATGACGACTTCCTGGTACTGGAAGGCACTGGCGTAGGCTTTAAGTTCGATGATCTTGCTATGAGTTTTCCGGGCGATGAGGGCAAGAGCTCGGTAGCTTCTTTATTCGACTGGAACATCACCTGCGACAACGTCAACCTGGCGTTGCAGGATCAGTTCGAGCTTCAGTTCATGGTTGTCGACAGTCAAAACAAGTGTGGTTTTTACAAGGCATCGACCCTGAATGTGAAAGTGAACGTTGAACCTCCGGACAACCAGCCACCCGATCTCGTGGTGGTGAATACCAATCCCGACCTTCCATTCGAGGACAATGAGCAGTCGTTGATGATAGGCGACCAGGTGTCACTTGGCTTGATTGCCAACGATCCTGACAATACGCCGGCGCCTGATGAAATACGGATCGATCTCGTGGAGGCGAGTGGCAACAATACCGACCCGGTCGGGTATAATTTTGCGCCCGCAATTGGCGTCGGGTCGGCGGAGACCACGTTCACATGGAATCCGGAATGCTCGATCTTTCAGAACGGTGTTTACGAGAACGACTATACGTTTCGCTTTGTAACCCGCGACAATCGCTGTTTCAATAACAAGACTGACACGGTGGCCGTTCATATTACGGTGCGCGACAAGGATAGTAAGGTGTCGGCATTCATTCCACCGAATGTAGTCACTCCCAATGGTGACGCTCGCAACGATTTTTTTGCGATGGTGAGGCAGAATCCGGCAACGCAGGAGTTGGAAAGTATTCTTCCCATCGACAATTGCGTCGGTCATTTCATAAGTATTGTGATCTACAACCGTTGGGGCACAGAGGTCTTCGCCAGCGAGGACCGCAATTTTCGGTGGTATCCAGACAAGGAGGCGGCGGGGGTTTACTTCTACACGCTTAAGTATTCAGATAAGGAGTATAAGGGGAGCATCAGTTTGAGGAACTAGTTCGTTCGAGGTCCTCATACCCGAATCAAATGGCTGGCCTCCAGAATAAATTTATTCCGGATCTCGTTTGTCACTGAGGAACTCCTTGAATTTCTTACTCATCTGTGACTCCTGAAACTCGATAACCTCCATCTCCGCCAGCCCTTGTGCCACGAACGGGTCGTTTCGCATGAGTGCTTCCATGGCCTCCTTTGAACTTGCCTGAGCGATGATGATCCCGCCGGTGCGAGGTATTTTGCGCCCCGAGACGATGAATAATCCCTCTTTGTAACAGGCGTTGAGAAAGACCATGTGGTCTTTCATCGCGGCATCTATCTTTTCGAGCGGGGCCGTGTAGTTTAGGTTGATGATGAACATGGGACCAAATTTAAGGATTCGTTTCAGGTTCCGGGTTCCGCGTTCCTGTGCTACTGTTAGGGAAAAGCTTCGGAGGGAGCTTTTGGCTATTGGTAGTTGGCCTTTAGCCATTGGCCTTTTATGCTGAGCACGGCGCGAGCGCGGGGCCTGCCCTCCGAAGTTTAGCATAGGCGTGTGGGGAGGCAACGTAGGAGGTACCCCGCACTTTGAGACTCTCCGGTTCAATACCGTCTAGCGGGATCAACGGATCCGCACGAAAGTTATCGCACATTGTGGCCTTTGTGGTTCATCGTGTTCTTCGTGCTACGGTATTTTGAGAATCTTTCTACCACCACGATGCGAAACCCGGTTGGGCGGTACCTGTTGTACACGAAACGCTCGACCAGCGTTTAAGATCGGGAACTTCATCGCAAAGACGATAAACTATCGGGAGCACAGGAACCGCAAAGTCCATTAAAAAGGATAAAAAAGTCTTTTTATTTCGACATTCCCATTGTAAATTGAGCATCACGAGACCAGGAATTAAAATCACCATGCATACCGATATCAACACAATCGACGACATCAGAATACTCGTTGACAGTTTTTACACGAGAGCGGGGAAAGATAACCTGTTAGGGCCAATCTTCTCGCGTGTAGATGCGCGCCAGCAACGTGAGACGCTTTATGCCTATTGGAATGAGGTGCTCTTCGATCGTTTAGAAAGCAGACAGGCGGATTTTCCTGAACATATCGGAGAAATGTTCAGCCCTCGCCATTTTATCAGGTGGACGACCCTGTTTCTCAGTACCATCGACCTGTTGTATGCTGGACCCACGGCAGAAAAAGCGAAAGTCATGGTAATCAGAAAGTGCGAGGAATTCCAGAGCGAGCTTGAAATGGCCAATTTCTGAGTCATTTGAACCGCTGCAATAAAAAGATAAAAAAGTCTTTTTATATTCAATGCAGAAGCTAAATTTGCGTTAGATGTTTTCGAAGGCTTGTGAATATGGTATCCGCGGGATGTTATACATCGCCAGGAAATCGAGGGAAGGGCTGCGCACCGGCATCAAAGAGGTAGCCCGGGCAGTAGATTCACCGGAGCCGTTCATGGCTAAAATCCTCCAGGACCTCAGCAGGAAGGGACTCGTCCTTTCCACCAAGGGACGAAACGGTGGCTTCTTCATGAACGGAAAGCACATGCAAAACTCGCTCGCCGACATCGTCACAGCTATCGACGGCGACGATTTGCTCACCGGCTGCGGACTCGGTTTAAGGGCCTGCAACGAAAAAAAGCCATGTCCCATTCATTATGAGTTCAAAGCCATCCGGTCGAACCTGAAAACGATGCTGGCATCCACAGCCCTGGAAGAATTTACGGAGGACCTCGACAAGGGTCTTTCTTATCTCAAACGAGGGTAAAAAAAAATTTGAATTATAAAAGGACAAAATTATCCTATTATGATCGGAGCCGCCTTTAACAACTTCTTCACATCGGGAATCCGGCTATGGTTGCCTTCAGCAACCGCGACCTCCGGTATAAACGCCATGGGCTGGTTGACGACGATCACAATAGGTATCGCGATTCTCATGCTCCTGGTGCTCTGGATTGTCCTCAAAGCGCGCACCTTCTTTTCACAGTATTCGCAAAAGGACAGTAAGCCGCCAATGCCAGACGAGTATCTCGAAGAGCTTAGCCCATCAGAACTGTCCATGCTGCTGAAGCTTCGAAACGCTGACAAAAAACATTCGCCGCGGTCGACTTCGGGCAAGGCCGCGGCGATCTTCCCGGTATTATTTCTGTTGATACCCATGGTCGCCGAGTCGGCGGAGCGTGACGGTGCTGATCTGTTCGCCCAACCAGGCATCATCATCACGGTCGTTCTGATTCTGATCCCACTTGTTGCGAGCGTCGTCTTTCTGATCATGCGGATCAACAATCTCCTGAACACCTATCGCCGTCGCGCGAAAGAACGGGAGGCGCGGCAACTGGCTGAGTATCTCCTGGATCCAGACAGCAAAGACCTTGAATCATTCCTGGCGGCAAGAAAACGGTTTTTGCAAGATCCCCTTACTCATAAGGAACTCTCCGGCGAACTCGCAGCCGATGATCCAGGCGGAATTATTCGGAAATCGAGCAGTCACGCGGGAATACCGTTCGTCGCCGCGAAGAAAAAAGCCTCAACGAGACCTAATATCGACCCCGGACTGTCGCGTTTGGTTATTTGGTACCTCGGCTGCGCAATCTTTTGGCTAGTGTTTGGCACCACCGTAGGTGAATGTCTCGGGATCAAGTTCCTGGCTCCGGATCTTGATCAACAAAGCTGGCTCAGTTTCGGCAGACTCCGGCCGGTGCACACCAATGCCGTGTTCTGGGGATGGTCTTCACTCGCCATGCTCGGTCTCGGCTACTACATCGTCCCGATCGTCAGCAACGTTGCCATCGCAAGTCTTCGTAAGGGCTGGATATCACTGGCCCTTATCAACACGTCTGTGATCGTAGGGACGATTTGCCTGATGGCCGGAATCAACAACGGCGGCGGCGAATACCGCGAATACATCTGGCCGGTGATGGCACTCTTTGGCGCGGGACTGGTGCTCACACTAGTCAATTATATCAAGACCATTGCGCGCCGGGCCACCCGGGAGATCTATATCTCCAACTGGTATATCGTATCTGCAGTGATGTTCACGATCGTGATTGCCTTCATCGCTTATTGGCCTTCATGGCAGGATGGTCTCGGTGAAACGATCGTCCAGGGTTACTATATGCACCAGGGTGTCGGCATGTGGTTCATGTTGTTCACACTCGGCATCGTATACTATTT
>CAZLWX010000127.1:0-9580 GCA_964563295.1 uncultured Roseivirgaceae bacterium
GGACGAATCCAACGCGCTGACTGCGCAAACGTTTAATGAAATATAACGTTTTTTGCGTTATTATTATCCAATTATGTATTCCAGTAATATATTGATAATCAATAATATATATTCTAATTGTCGTTTTTAACGCCTTTTGTAGAACAAACGTTTGTGCTAGTGAGAGCTTTTTTCCTATACTTGTGACGTACTGAAAACCTCTGACAATATGAAACCAACGCTACTCAGAAGGACCATGCCAGTCGCCCTTTTCCTGGGCGCCATGCTCTGCATGCTAAAGACCCAGGCGACACCTGCGCCATTCCAGCAGGAGATCACCGTGTCCGGAAAAGTTACTTCCCCGGATGACCCCGCCGGAATCCCCGGCGTCAACGTCCTCATCAAGGGAACCACCCTCGGCACGGTCACCGACGTCAACGGCGAATACCGCATCGACGTCCCCAACCGCGAAGCCATTATCGTCTTCAGCTCCATTGGCTATGAAACCCAGGAGATCGTTGTCGGCGAGAACTCGCGCATCAACGTCAACCTGGCGATGAGCACAACGGCGCTGGAAGAAGTCGTCGTGGTCGGCTATGGAACTCAGGAGAAAGTCAGCATGACCAGCGCCGTCAGCGCCGTGGCTGGCGAAGAACTCATGCGCCGGCCTGTGACCAGCATTCAGCAAGCGCTTCAGGGCAAACTTCCCGGCCTTACTATCCTCGACCGCGGCGGCAGCCCCGGTTCACCCAACACTCAAATCGTTGTGCGCGGTGTGAGCCGTCCTTATCAACCTGTCGGTCTCGGATCCATTGCCGACTCTCAAATCGGCGATAACTCACCTCTGGTAATCGTCGATGGTGTGGAACAACCGTTCCAGAATATCAACCCCAACGACATTGAATCCATATCCATCCTCAAAGACGCAAGCTCGTCAGCGATCTACGGGTCGCGCGCAGCGAACGGTGTTATGCTGATCACTACAAAACGCGGCAAACAAGGAAAAGTCAACGTTTCGTATAATGGATTTTATGCAACGCAGAAATCGGTGAGTAAACCCGAACACATGGACATCGAAAGCTACATGCGCCTGCAAAACACGGCTTTTGAAAATATGAATCGCCCTCCCAAGTATACCGAGGAGCAAATCCAGGAATATGTCGAAGGCGTAAAGAGCGACCCGCTCAAACACCCGCTTCCGTTCGATTGGTATAACCAACTGATGCACACGGCGCCACAAGTCAACCATGCCCTCGCTGTCAGCGGCGGCAATGAAAGCTTCCGCAGCCGCCTCAGTCTCAGAAGACAAATGCAGCAAGGCATCATTGCCAACACCGAATCACAGTTGACGGACATCCGTCTCAATACCGACTTCACTATTTCACCCAAAGTAAGCGTCGCGGCAGACCTTGACTATCGCGCACAGGACGACATGGAGCCGAATAATATCAATGAGATTTTCCGACAGATGATGCAGAACTCCATCTGGGCGGTGCCTAAATACCCCGACGGGACATATGGCGGAGGGACTCAAGGCAACAATCCACTCCTTCTCGCCGAAAAAGGCGGTATCAACCGGTCCAAGAGTAACTACATGTTCGGCAGCCTCACGGGCAAGTGGAAGATCGCAGAAGGTCTGGACTTCAGCACGCAGGTGGCCATACGCAATAACGACATTTTCGGAAAGAACTACGTGAACACCTGGCAAACGAAAGATTCGACCGTCGTCAGAAAATCGAACCTGGTGAACCGGCTCACCGAGATCCGCAACAACAACCGCGAAGTGACGGTGAACAGCTTGCTCAACTACACCAGGTCATTTGGTTCGCATGAAATCAAAGCGTTGGCAGGTTATTCGCAGATCACAAACGACAACAGCACGCTGACAGCCTATCGTCAGGGATTCTACAACAATGATCTTCAGTCCATCGGACAAGGAACCAACGATGCCACCAAAGACAATGGCGGCGGCGATTACGAATGGGGATTGCGGTCATATTTTGGAAGGCTGAACTATTCCTTCGCCGACAAATATTTGTTTGAGGCGAACGCTCGCTACGACGGATCGTCGCGGTTTACAGGTGACAATCGTTACAGTTTCTTCCCGTCGTTCTCGGTGGGATGGCGATTGTCGGAGGAAGGATTTTGGACGGGCCTCGAGGATGTGATTTCCGATCTGAAGCTCCGGGGCTCCTGGGGCGAGACCGGAAACCAGGCCGTACCCCTGTACAGCTACTTCCCCACGCTTAGTCTCGTCACCTACAATTTCAACGGGGCCACGGTGCCGGGTTATGTACAGCGTCAGCTGGCCGACCCGAACCTGCACTGGGAGACCGCCACGCAGACCGATATTGGTGTGGACGCCGAATTCCTGAATGGCCGATTCAACCTTAGCTTTGACTATTACAAGAAGAGCATCAGCGGGATTCTGCTGAACCTGCCCGTACCTGCTACGCTTGGGCTAGACGCAGGTGCGCAGAATGCCGGTGTGGTCGAAAACTCCGGTCTGGAGTTCACACTGGGAACACGTAACGTCATCGGACAATTCGGCGTCAACGCTGACCTGAACTTCTCCATCAACAACAATGAGGTTGTGGACCTGGCCGGTACCGGACCGTACATTTACGGCAATGACATTGATCCCCGGTACATCACCGCCGAGGGTTATCCCATCAATGCTTTCTGGGGGTACCTGACCGGTGGATTGTTCCAGACCGACGACGAAGCGGCGAACTACCCGCAGTTCATGCGGCCGGCGCGTGCCGGCGATGTGAAAGTACTCGACCTGGACGGAGACGGAGCAATCACTCCCGATGATATGACTAATCTTGGTAATTCATTCCCGAAATATACTTTCGGAGGTGTCTTCAACGTCACGTACAAATCTTTCACCTTGAATCTTGCCCTGCAGGGCGCTGCCGACGTGGAGATGCGCATAGCCCGCGCGCTTGGCGAGGCTGGTAATTACGAAGGATTTACCCCTGACATTTATACCAATGCATACTGGACTCCGGAGCGCCCCAACGCCCGTTTTGCGAGACCTACCAAGCAGGACCTCCGCAATCAGGCTTCCACAGACCGCATGCTGGTCGATGCTTCTTACCTGCGGGTGAAGAACTTGCAGATCGCCTACCGGATACCATCGGCGATCAGTCAAAAAGTGTTGCTTCAAAATGCTTCGATCTACGTGTCAGGAACCAACCTGTTGACATTCTCGAAGCTCAACGAATGGCACCTCGACCCGGAATCGTCTTCCGGATGGCAGAACTACTATCCGCAGACCAGTCTATACACGGTTGGCGTGAATCTTCAACTCTAGGAACCGAAAAAATTCAGAATCATGAAAACGATTAGATATAAAGCTCTCTTTCTGCTGGCCACGTTGACGCTGGCGAGCTGTGAAGATATTCTGGAGACCATTCCCAACGATCGGATCTCAACGGAGATCTTCTGGAAGACGGAACAGGACGCCGTGCTGGGTGCCAATGCCGTGTACACCTCGCTCGTGGAGAATGCCTCACACTATGTGAGCTGGGATGGTATGTCGGACATCGGTTACACCCACCTGCCGCAGTCACCAGAGTCATTTATCCTGCAGGGACAGTTTGACGCCCTGAACAGTCGCGTGCACGACGATTGGGCGAACCTCTACGCCGGCGTGCGCGCTGCAAACTCGTTCCTCGCGAATGTTGACCGCGTTGAAACGACTAATGTTAACCTCATTAACCGGTTGAAGGGCGAGGTGAGAACATTGCGGGCGTACTTCTACACGCGCCTCGCAGCATTGTTCGGCGACGTGCCGTTGGTGACGACTGAAATCACGCTCGAAGAGAGCAAGTCGCTGACCAGGACTCCGGTGTCGCAGGTTTGGGACTTCATCTCAGCGGAGCTGACCGCCGCGGCGGATCTCCTGCCGACCACTCAGGCCGACAGGGGCAGGATAACCAAAGGGGCCGCACTCGGTATCAAGGCCCGCGCCATGCTATATGCAGGACGATTCCAGGATGCAGCCGATGCTGCCAGCGACGTGATGGACCTTGGTGTCTATAGCATCTATAATTCGTACGACAACCTGTTCAGCTACGCCGCCGAAAACAATTCGGAAGTGATTCTCGATATTCAGTTTATCGACGATGCTTATTCCAACAACATCTTCAACATCGTTGCACAAAGCAGTATGAATAGCCGGAGCTTGTTTGTTCCGACGAAGAATCTGGTCGATGCTTACGAGATGACCAATGGGCTGGATATCAATGCAACGGGAAGCGGTTTCGATCCCTACAATCCGTATGCGAACCGCGATCCGCGCCTGGGATATTCGATTTTTGTTCCCGGCGATGTACTCCCGAATGGCAAGGTGTTCGACCCTCGTCCAACCAGCACCACGGGTGATGCCGTAGGGTCGACCTTTGTAGTGTCGCCTACGGGATTCAACCTCGAAAAGTATGTCAATGCGGAAGATCTCGGCAATCCTCAAAATTGCGGAATCAACCTGATCCTTATGCGCTATGCTGAGATTCTCCTGACCTATGCAGAGGCAAAAGTAGAACTCAACCAGATTGATGCGACGGTGTATGATGCTATTAATGAAATCCGTCAACGCCCCGACGTGAACATGCCTGCGATTACCACGGGCAAGTCGCAGGCTGAACTTCGTGACATCGTGCGTCACGAGCGACTGGTCGAGCTGGCCTTCGAGGGATTGCGTTTCTTCGATATCCGTCGCTGGCAAATCGCCGAGGACGTAATGCCTGGAAAAGTCTACGGCATGACGTTCGTAAATGGCAGCGGCGACCTGGAGACCGTTGAAGTGCTGGCGTGGGAAAACTTCTTCAACCAGCGCAACTACCTGTGGCCTGTGCCTCAGCAGGAGCGCGAATTGAATCCCGGCCTTGGTCAGAATCCGAATTGGTAATTGTTTTTATCGGTAGCATGATAGCAGGATCACGTTTGGCGGGCCTGACACTGGCCCTGGCGGGAATCGCATTCGCGGATGTGGTTGACGCGCAGGAATCGGTAGTTCGCATTGCTTCGAAGGATAGTTTCTTTACGCCCGATCAAGTCACTGTCGGGGGTGTTCTGGGTGACGCTATTGCTTCCAGTCGGAAGGGCCGTCTGACAACCCTTCCGTCCTGGAATGGCGGCGAGCTCATCACCCTGTTCGGCGCGGATGTGCGCGACCAGCATGACAAGACCGACTGGTATGGCGAACATGGCGGTAAATGGCTTTATACGACAGCCATCGCAGCACGGCAAAGTGGTGACGAGAATCTCCGTGCACTGCTTTTCAAGACGGCGGACTTCCTCGTAGCGACACAGACCGACGATGGATACATCGGGGCGTATTCTCCGAAAGTGAGGATTACCAATGAAGATGTGTCTCACGTGCGGTCCTGGGATTCGTGGAATCTCGCCTACATGGCGCTTGGATTGCTTGAAGTTCATCGTCAATTTCCCAATGAAAAGTACTTCAACGCCGCAAAAAAAATCGGCGAGCTTCTGATTCGCACCTTCGGTGATGGTGAACATGATATCACCGAATATGGCACACGCCATGGAGTCTCTGCCACCATCATTCTCGACCCAGTGACTGAGCTATACAAGGTGACCGGCGACAAGCGCTACCTGGATCTGGCCGACACGATTATCGCTAAGATGGAAGCGAACCCCGGCGCGCGCCTGGTGAGCGTGGCTGCCAATGGTGGCGACATGGAACTCGTCGGCGATGGAAAGGCTTATCAGCTGTTGTGGAACCTGACCGGGCTAGTGAAGCTATACGAGGTGACGGGGGATGAAAAGTATATGAACGCCCTTCGTAACGCATGGGAGAACGTCAGGGATTACCATTTGACGATCGCGGGTGGTCCCTGGGGAGGGATTGGAAAACACAAGGAATGCTTCAACAGCAAGAATTACTGGAGTCCATATGGCTTCATTGAAACGTGCAGCACGATGTCGTGGATTCAGCTCAATAAGGAGTTGCTCCGGATCACTGGTGAGGCTGAATATGCGCAAGAGATTGAGCGGTCGGCATACAATGCACTGCTCGGCGCACAATATCCCAATGGCGAAGACTGGTGTTATCATTCGTTCAGCAATGGCAGCAGGCATCTTGCTCATTTCAACGACTGTTGTCCTTCCAGCGGCGCGTTGGCGCTCGAGGAAGTAGCGACGATGGTTTACGGAAAGAAGGAGGGTGGTATTGCGGTCAACCTTTTTACGGCCAGCGAAGGCTCGGTCATGCTGGATAAGAATCAGGTGCGCATCACGCAACAAACGGAATATCCCTTTGATGGCGCCATCCGCATAACCTTGCAACCATCGCGCCGAGCCGCGTTCCCGTTGTTCCTGAGGATTCCGGAATGGTCGAATGCTGTCACGGTTCGCATCAATGGAAAGGCTTTCGATAGTTCGGGTGCAAAGCCCGGGTCATTCTTCCGTATCGAACAGACATGGAAGAATAGTGATGTGATCGAGATCAATTTTCCATTGGCTGTTCGCGTTGTCGAGCGGACAGAATCCGCAGGAATTCCGCAAGGTGGTGGTGACATTTATCAGGTGACGTGGTTCGCTGTCACGCGCGGCCCGCTGGTGTTTGCCGCCAATGGATTGATTGATGGCAAGGACCGGGAACGTGTATTAGACATAGAAGGAGAAATTGAAACGCATTTGTCGCCAGCCGAAAATGCAGACGAAAATCAGGAACTTGCTTATGAGCTGAAGGGACCCGGACATGAACCCTTGTTGTTCGTGCCCTATTACGAGGCGGGTGGAAGGAAGGCTGGTACCTGGCGTCTGACCTGGTTGCAAAAGGCGTTGCGATGACGAAGAAGCCTACTCCGGTACTGGTTCGTTTTAGTGTCATCAAGCTGTTGATCGCAGTTTTGTTGCTGGTCGGACTAATGCAACTGCTTTTTGGCAACCCGGAGCCGCGTCGTCATGACGACTCGGACATGGTTGGCAGTGATAGCGGACGCACAAGCCAGGAGTTGGGCCGGTACGAAAGAGGGAAATTGTATTCATTATAAAATCGGGAAATTGTCAAGCATGGGAAAAATACTGGTCATTGGAAGCTCCAACACGGATCTCATCGCTAAAGTCGAGCGCTTTCCGGTTGCTGGCGAAACCATCCAGGGAAAGATGTTTCTTCAGGCGATGGGTGGAAAAGGCGCCAACCAGGCCCTTGCCGCGCACCGGAGTGGGGGCGACGTGTCATTCATCACGTGCCTCGGCGATGATGCCAACGGGCGCAATACGCTTCAATACTATCAGCAGGAAGGCCTCGATGTTTCATCGGCCCTGGTCGTTGAAGGCATACCGACCGGCACTGCCGTTATTCTCGTAAATGGTGAAGGCGAGAATTGCATTGTGATTACTCCAGGAGCCAACAATGAGTTGTCACCCCAGTACATCGACAGCGTCGCGAGACAGGTTGGCACAGCCAGCATCGTGATGTTGCAGATGGAAGTTCCGATGGAAACTGTGAAGCACGTGGTCGAACTTGCCGCTCAATTTGAAACGAAGGTCCTCCTGAACGTCGCGCCCGCGCGCGACATTGATGGTGAGCTACTGGAGATGGTGGACATACTGGTCGTCAATGAAACGGAAATCGAAAAGGTCTCGGGTCTGTCCATCGAGGATATCGGTGAAGAAAAAGTAATGGATGCGCTCATCAAGAAGGGAGCAAAAACGGTGATCCTGACGCTTGGCCGCAACGGATCGCTCGTTCGCCATGGAAAGATATTTCGTCACATTCCAGCCTATCAAGTGGATGCTGTCGACACGACGGCCGCGGGTGATACCTTTTGCGGCTCCCTGGTCGCTTGCCTGAGCAAAGGGAAAGACATGATTGCTTCCGTGCAGTTTGCCACCGCCGCTGCAGCACTTTGCGTTACGCGCATGGGCGCTCAGCCTTCCATCCCGACAGAAAAAGAAGTAAATAAATTTCTTGACCTTGACGTCGCTGTCATGGACAATGGATTCGCGAAAGCGGACAAACAAAAGAAGAACGGCTAGCACTGTCAATGAAGATTTCAATTACAACGATACTTCCCCTCGCGATCCTTGCGGTAACAGCATGCGGTGGGCGTGTGAAGAACACCGGGATTCAAGACGAGGATCAGATTGTCTTGTCAAAGGAGAGGCTGAAGGACAAGATTAAGGGCGCGTGGGCAGCGCAAACGATAGGCGTAACATTCGGCGCGCCGGTGGAGTTTCATTATAACTCCACGATGATCCAGGATAATCAGAAACTGGTATGGAATGACTCTTCCCTGGCGATAGAATTCCGCGATAAGCCAGGGACGTACGACGACATCTACATGGATCTTACCTTTATGAAGGTGATCGAAGAGAAAGGGGTTGATGCGCCGGCGGAAGAGTTTGCTGATGCAGTCGCCAACGCCGACTATAAATTATGGTTTGCCAATCAGACTGCGCGATACAACATTCAGAACGGCTTGAAGCCACCGCAGTCGGGCCACTGGCTGAACAATCCCTGCGCCGATGACATTGACTTTCAGATCGAAGCTGACTTTGCAGGACTGATGTCGCCCGGAATGCCGAACGCGGCGATCGATATCTGTGACAAGGTCGGGCATATTATGAACTATGGCGACGGATACTACGGCGGCGTGTATGTGGCCACGTTGTATTCGCTGGCGCTGGTGGCCAACGATCCATCCGACATTGAGCGCATCGCTAAAGAGGCGCTGACGGCGATTCCGGCGGAGAGCAAGTTTGCGCAATGTATCGCCGATGTGATCCGATGGCATTCAGAAGAGCCTGATGATTGGAAGGCCACATGGTACAAGGTCAACCGCAAGTGGGCAACGGATACCGGTTCGCCGCTGGGGATATTCCAGCCGTTTAACATCGACGCGAAAATCAATGCCGCATGGGTGCTGATGGGGTTACTATACGGTGATGGAGATTTTACACGCACGTTTGAAATTGCCACACGCTGTGGCGACGATGCGGATTGCAACCCCGCTTCTGCCGGCGGAATTCTGGCGGCGATCGTCGGCTTTGACAAGATTCCTGATTTCTGGAAGCAGGGACTCGAGCGCGTTGCCGATATTCCATTCATGGGCACCACGATCTCGCTGAACACTGCCTACGACATTTCCTATCGCCACGCCGAAAAGATGATTGCCAGCAATGGCGGCGAGATCCGGGAAGGAGACGTGGTTATCAATCGGCAACCACTTAAGACAGTACCGCTTGAGATCGCTTTCGAAGGGCATTATCCGGTAGCGACGGTCGTGCCCCACCGCACGA
This sequence comes from uncultured Roseivirgaceae bacterium, assembly GCA_964563295.1. GTDB lineage: Bacteria > Bacteroidota > Bacteroidia > Cytophagales > Cyclobacteriaceae > Chryseosolibacter. Next base: position 9,259 of record CAZLWX010000127.1, read on the forward strand.
AAAACGAGATCTCATTCGAATTTGAAGGGATTGGTTTTGCGGTGGTCGGTCCGTCCAACATCAAAGACTACGGCGAACGCAATCATGTGTTTGAAACGCAAATGTTCATCGATGGTGAGTTGATCGAGGCCGCGAAACTTTATACTGCCACAAACAATCGGAGGTTCACACCCTTCTGGCGATATCAGCTTCCAAAAGGCCACCACAAGGTTTCCATCAAGATACTTAACCCGGTCGACTACGCCGATATTGAGCTCCGATATGTAGTGATCTATGATGATAAACCTTTTGTAGCCAGCTTTTAAGTTGAAAAATTTAATTA
>CAZLWX010000128.1:0-9491 GCA_964563295.1 uncultured Roseivirgaceae bacterium
AGGTCATTGATGTGCACCGCATCGACGCTGTCATCGGTTACACGATGCAGGAATCATCCTCAGAAAACTTCTCGCTTACAGGGGAGAATATTTTGAGGGATGCGCCGGACTTCTGGTATATCAACCCTGACAACATCAACGGCGACCTGGTTAGCAACAACGTAGACGCGTCACTTAACTATGCGATGATTTCCTACCTCGCGCGTGTCAACTACACTTTTGATAACCGCTACCTTTTTACGGCGACGTTCCGGCGTGACGGATCGTCCAAATTCCGTCCTGCAAACCGCTATGCGAATTTCCCATCATTTGCTATCGGATGGAATGTGATCAATGAGGGTTTCATGCAGGATAATGCGCTGTTTTCAAACCTGAAGGTAAGGGCCAGCTGGGGTATCATCGGAAATGAAAAAATTGATTACAGGAGGCAGTTCTCACCGGTACTGAATGGGACCGGGGCGGTATTCGGTTTCAATGAGACGCTCGTTCCGGGTTCGACCTACGGGGTCACAGGCAATCAGGATCTGATCTGGGAAGATACTCATCAAACGGATGCCGGTATCGAACTCGGTTTCTTTAACGACAAGCTCACCGCGGAAGTCGATTATTACAACAAGACCACAAAAGGCATACTGATCGCCCTGCCAATTCCTGGTTTTCTGGGGAACGGTCCAGGAGCAGCGATCACCTATAACGCTGCTGAAGTCCTGAACAGAGGAATAGAGTACAGTCTGCGGTGGGAGAGTGAATGGCATGATCTGCGCTACAGCATCGGGACGATTGGTACCACTATTCACAATGAGGCACTGAAGGTATTTGGTACCGGAGGTTCGGGCGATCGCCTTCTTAATGGGGCAAGCACGACCGCGACTTCTCCCGGGCTCCCACTCGGATCGTTCTACGGTTACCAGGTCGATGGAATATTTCAAAATCAGTCCGAGCTCGACGCGTATCCTCATCAGTCGCAGGCCAAGGTCGGCGACCTTCGTTTTGTTGATATAAACAACGATGGCGTTCTCAATGCGGATGACAGAACGAACCTGGGGTCGCCCATACCGACGTTCCTATACGGCATCAATCTCAATCTTGCTATGAAGGGATTCGATTTGAGTCTCGACTTTCAAGGCCAGACTGGAAACAAAATATACAACGCCAAGGAAACGGTACGCCCCGATCTGTACAATTTTGAACAGCATGTTTTTGACCGATGGAGAGGTGAAGGAACGAGCAATACGGAACCACGCGCCACCGCCGGTGGTTATAACTTTCAGCCGTCGACCCGGTTTATACAGGACGGGTCCTTTTTCAGGCTGAGGAATGTAACCCTCGGTTACACGCTTCCTGAGTCGGTGGCCGACAGAATAAAGATGAGTAGCGCGCGTTTATATGTTCGCGGAACCAATGTGTTCACGCTGTCGGATTTTACGGGCTACTCTCCTGAAGTGGCGAGTAACAGTGCGATCGAAAATGGGATCGATAACAGTACCTATCCGGTGGCATCGATTTACTCTGTTGGTCTTAACCTGACGTTTTAAACGGTTTTGATTATGAGCACGAATACCATAAAGAAATCGACCACAAACGCTTTTTTGATTGCTTTCTTTCTTGTCGCCGCCGGATGCGAGGATTTCCTTGAAAAGCCTCTGCAGGGCGAGCTGACCCAGGGCAGTTTTCCTACCTCAGGATCTGACGCGCTGCTAGCTACGAACGCCATCTATAATATCATGCACCAAAGCGGATTCAACCAGGGCTTGTTTCCGATCCTGGACATTATGTCGGACGATGGTCGCAAAGGCAGCAATCCCGACGACGCAGCCGTGACGGTGGGTCCATACGATTCGTTTACACACATCGCTACGGAAGGAAATATCAGCCGGTGGTGGAACACGCTCTATGAAGGTGTGAAACGGGCGAATGTAGTGCTCGAAAAACTCCCGGATATTCAGATGAATGAAGATCTGAAGAATCGTTACATGGGCGAAGCTTACTTTCTGCGGGCACTGTTCTATTTTGACATGGTGCGCGCCTGGGGTGGCGTGCCGATCGTGACCACCACGACGCCGCCACTTACGCTTGAACGCGCAACAGCATCGGAGGTCTATGACCTCATTGAGGAAGACCTGATGAACGCCATCGACCGATTACCTGAAAAATCGGAGTATGCCGCCGCTGATCTTGGGAGGGCTTCGAAAGGCGCTGCACGCGGACTGCTGGCCAAAGTGTACTTGTTCCAGGGCGATTTTGCGAACGCGGAAAAGTACGCACTGGAAGTGATCAACTCTGGTCAGTACAGCCTGGAGCCCAACTTTGAAGACGCCAACAGTGAAAATGGAAGACATGGTGTTGAATCCATCTTTGAAATCGGTGCGCTCCCGGTCGAGAATGCTGCAGGGGGTGGTAACCAATATGCCAACACTCAGGGCGTGCGTGGTTCGCCAAACCGCGGTTGGGGGTTCAATCGCCCAACAATCGATCTCCAGGATTCGTTTGAAGATGACGACCCGCGGCTTGACGCAACAGTCATCTACCTGGGCGAGACGCTCGATGGCGTCCTGATCGTCGGCGACGGTCAGACACCAGATGAGACACGAGATGAGAATGATAACCTGGTTGAGATTGAGTGCTACAATCAAAAGGTGTGGACTCCCGGGGATAATGTGCCAACAGCGTTCAATCACAACCGTCGGCTGCTGCGCTACGCGGATGTGCTCCTTATGGCCGCGGAAGCATTGAATGAGGATAACAAGGCCGCTCAGGCGCTCACGTACCTCAACGAAGTGCGCGAGCGGGCGCGTGGTGGTAACCCGGCGATCCTGCCGGATATTACAACCACGAACCAGGCAGAATTGCGCGACATTATTTTTGACGAACGGCGCCACGAATTGGCACTCGAAGGACAACGGTTCTGGGATTTGGTTCGAACCGGTCGGGCGCCAGCAGTGCTTGGGCCGCTGGGATTTGAGGAAGGGAAACACGAGCTATTGCCCATTCCTCAGAGTGAGATCGACCTGACGGAAGGAAGAATTAATCAGAATCCAAACTGGGAATAATCTATAAATGCAAACTGTTAATCCAAAAACCATATGAAAATGAAAAATGTAAAACTCTTAAACACACTACTGGCAATTTCATTGCTTGCCACGATGGCGTTTTTCGCGAGTTGCGATGACGAAGACGAGCCGGCAGAACTGACATTGTCAACGCTGATGGCCGGCTCTGTAGATCTTAATGCGGCCACCAGTCCTACTGATGTACCGACGTCTGGGGCGATTACGGCGACTTTTTCAACCGATGTTGATGCTTCTACCGTAACGTCCGATAATATCACACTGGTCCGTGATTACGACGATGCAAGTATTCCGCTGACACTGTCGGCATCGGGAAATCAGATTACGATAACACCCGATGAAACGCTGGGTTCCGGAACATTGTACATTTTGACCATCAGCGGCATAAAATCTACGGGCGGTAAATCGCTCACGGGAAACATCGAGCGCAACTTCACGACCGAAGGTACTTTTGCACCCGCTGGTGTGATTGCACATTGGACGTTTGAAGATAACGCCGAAGATCAAGTCGGTGATTTCAATCCCGGCGGAGCTGACGACATCGTTGACATCACGTATGCCGCATCGCGCAATGAGGCCGCAGGCAAAGCTGCATCCTTCAATGGAACGACCAGCCTGATTGAAATCCCTGGCGCGGATGCCCTTATGGAAAATCAAGACTTCGCCATCAGCTTTTGGGTGAAAGCCAGCACGGACAAGAACGGTCAGTTTGTGCTTGGGCTTGCAGGGTTCAGAGGATTTCAATTCGAAATCGGTGGAGAAGCTTGGGATGCTGCTAACAAATCTGTGAAGCTGGCAACTCAGTATGGGTTTGAAAATGGAAATACCGGTGCGGAAGACACTTGGTGGAACGGCGACGGCAAGACCAAAGACAACGGCGGCTGGCAAGGTTCGACGTTCAACAAAGATGTTTCGGGAGCTGGTGGTGTCGGTGCAATCTTTGGAAATCAGTGGACACACGTTGTTTGTGTATATGACGCCACCGCAAAAGTCGGCTCGATGTACGTCAACGGTGAGAAGACACGTGAGTGGGATTTCAACCTGTGGCCCGACGGTGATGCCAAACGGACGACCACCGGTGTTAAGTATGCAGGAAATCCCGCACCTGGCAACGAGCTCGCCTTTGGTTTCTTCCAGGCGCGCGAGAACCGCGTCATTACAGACACTTGGGCAGATTACTCCAACCCCGATAATAACCACTTCAAAGGGTTGCTGGACGACGTGAGAATCTTCTCCGTTCCTCTGACGCAAACCGAGGTGTCGCTGATGTACAACTCAGAAAAGCCGTAGGTTAACAGTTGTTTTATATTTCATGGAAGGTTTCCGGATCACCCGGAAACCTTCTTTTTCTAATTCGATCAGCTTTTTCATGAAAAGAATCGCCGGCTTGTGTTTTCTCCTGATTTTGTCTCTGGCCCCTGCATGCGATAATGAAACTGATCCACCACCTCCACCACCGCTTCAACTTTTCTTCGTTAGAGTAGGCCCCGCCGATCTCAAGTTCGATGATCCCTCTGCCAACGATGATATGCCAGCTGACAAACCCATCGTCGCCGGATTCAGTGCACCACTCGACAAGACAAGTGCCGCCAACGCCATCAAACTGCTCAAGAAAGATACCGATACCGAGGTGCCGCTCACTCTTTCATACCTCGACAATGACAAGACTGTTTCAGCTCTGCCAGATGAACCGCTGGCAGCAGACAGGACCTATAGCCTTCAAATCGGCCCTGAACTGAGAGGCGCGTCGGGTGAATCGTTCGCCGGAATTACTACTGAGTTCAAGACCGTGGCAGGATCGATTGCTATAGCCTCAATATCAATTGACGGTCAAAACGCATTAAACTCTTCGAGGATCTTAAATGTCCCTGTCCAAGGAGCTGAAATAGATGTAACCTTCTCCGTCCCTGTAGATCCCACTACCGTTTCCTCATCAACTATTAAAGTCGCTGGCGCAAACGCAGTAGTGCCCGCCTCGATCGCACTCAATGAAGAAAATACAGCGCTGTCCTTCACCATCGATTCAAAATTGAAAGACCTTTGGAAATATCAGTTCACCATCCTCAGCGATGTAAAAGGCGCGAACGGGGAGAACTTCACTTCTTACACGAGAAGTTTTTATACTGGGACAGACCCCACACCGGATCATCCCACCATTTCAACCGACGAACTCCTCACTCTCGTCCAACAACAGACCTTTAGGTACTTCTGGGACTTTGCCCAGCCGGCGAGCGGAATGGCTCGTGAACGAAACACCTCCGGCGATCTGGTTACGAGCGGCGGCTCTGGATTCGGCATCATGGCGATCATCGTCGGCATTGAACGTAACTTTATCACCCGGGCCGAAGGAATCGAACGCCTTGATCGTATCCTGGATTTCCTCGAGTCTGCAGACCGTTTTCACGGTGCGTGGTCGCATTGGATTAACGGGAACACCGGCGATGTGATTCCGTTCAGCTCCAACGACAACGGAGGCGACCTCGTTGAAACGTCGTTCCTCATGCAGGGCCTTTTGACTTTCCGTCAATATCTCAACGCCGGCGACCCACAGGAAGCTGCTCTTATCGACCGTATCAACGCGCTCTGGGAAACAGTGGAGTGGGATTGGTACACACAGGACGGACAGCATGTGCTGTACTGGCACTGGTCGCCCGACAAGGCATGGATCATGAACCATCCCATCCGCGGATATAACGAAGCGCTCATCACCTACGTGCTCGCAGCTTCATCACCGACACACACGATCGATGCCGACGTCTACCACGAAGGATGGGCCAACAACGGCGGCATTGTCAACGGAAAAAGTTTTTATGATATCACCCTGCCAGTCGGATACGATTACGGTGGACCATTATTTTTTACTCATTACTCGTTCCTGGGACTGGACCCGCGGAATCTTTTAGACGCATACGCGAACTACTGGACCCAGAATGTCAACCACTCCCTCATCAACCACGCGTACTGCGCTGACAATCCACGCAACTATGTTGGATACAGTGATGAGAACTGGGGACTGACCGCGAGCGACAACCAGAATGGATATTCGGCGCACTCGCCGACGAACGATCTCGGCGTGATCACGCCGACCGCCGCGCTTTCGTCGATGCCATACACACCCGAGGAGTCGCAAAAGGCGATGGAATTCTTCTATTACAAGGTTGGAGACCGGCTGTGGGGCGAGCAAGGCTTTTATGATGCGTTTAACCTTACTGAGGGATGGGTGGCGAGTTCATACCTCGCTATCGACCAGGGCCCCATCATCGTGATGATCGAAAACTACCGTTCGCAGCTTTTGTGGGAACTATTCATGTCCTGTCCTGAGGTGCAGGACGGATTGACTAAATTGGGATTCACTTATTAAACCGCTATGACCAGATCGCTACTCATCCTGATCGCTTGTGTTTTTCTTGTGGGCTGCTCTCAGACGAAGCAGTCGTCAAACAGTTCAACAAGTAGTTCAACGCTTTCCATCTCTGACGACTCACTGTTGAACCTCGTGCAATACCAAACCTTCCAGTATTTCTGGGAAAATGCCGAGCCGGTTTCCGGGCTCGCCCGTGAACGCACCCACCTTGACGGAATCTATCCGCAGAATGATCAGGATGTTGTGACGACCGGCGGAAGCGGGTTTGGACTGATGGCCATCCTCGTCGGCATTGAACGCGGTTTTATCACGCGGGAAGAAGGCTTCCATCATTATCAAAAAGTGGTCGATTACCTGTCGAAGGCCGACCGTTTTCATGGCGCGTGGCCGCATTGGCTCAACGGCCCGACCGGGAAAACGAAACCCTTCAGTAAAAAGGACGATGGCGGTGACCTGGTGGAGACCGCATTTCTGGTTCAGGGACTCCTTGCTGTTCGCCAGTATTTTCAGGATGGCAACGAGACAGAAAAAAAATTGGCTGCGCAGATCGACGAGCTCTGGAAAGGTGTAGAATGGGATTGGTATACTCATGGTGAAGATGTCTTGTTCTGGCATTGGTCACCGAACTACAATTGGGAAATGAACTTTCGTGTTGGCGGGTATAACGAGTGTCTCATCATGTACGTGCTCGCGGCATCATCGCCAACTCATGCTATCGATGCTGACGTATACCACAAGGGCTGGGCGCGAAACGACAGCATCAAGACTGACCGGAAATACTACGATCTCGATCTTGTGCTGGACCACTACGAAGGCAGCGATGATCCGGTGGGGCCGCTGTTCTGGGCACACTATTCCTACCTGGGACTTGATCCACGCAATCTATCCGATCGATACGCCAACTACTGGACCCTCAACCGCAATCATGCGCTCGTGCACTACCGCTACTGTGTCGACAATCCGAAAGATTACGAGGGCTACGGCGAAGACTGCTGGGGGTTGACTTCAAGTTACTCCATGCGCGGGTATGCTGGCCACAGTCCCAGCAACGATCTCGGGGTTATTTCGCCGACCGCGGCGTTATCCTCATTTCCCTATACCCCCGAAGAGAGCATGCGATTCCTCAAATTCCTGTATTCGCCGGAGCGGGATAGCCTGATCGGCAAATATGGTCCCTACGATGCCTTTAGCTTTGAACATGACTGGCTCTTACCTAGGTACCTCGCGATCGATCAGGGCCCGATCCCGGTGATGATTGAGAATCACCGATCGCAGTTGCTTTGGAAATTGTTCATGTCGGCACCGGAAGTGAAGGCTGGACTCGACAAACTCGGTTTCAAATACTAAGTATTAAACATTGCCACTATGAAAGGCTTGATCCTCACCATCACCCTGGCTTTACTCTCATGCGCTGCGGTCCCGCAAAAACAGCGGCCAGCTTCGCGCGATATGAACACATTCATCAACGAGCTGATGGAGAAAATGACGTTGGAGGAGAAGATCGGTCAGCTGAACCTCGTCTCGGTCGGCTTTGACGTGACGGGTCCAATCATCAGCCAGAACGTTGAAGAGAAAATTCAGAAAGGATTTGTCGGTGGAGTGTTCAACACATTCACGCCTGTTGCGGTGAGAAAACTCCAGCAAATGGCCATAGAAAAAACGCGATTGAAGATTCCCCTGCTGTTTGGATTCGATGTGATCCATGGTCATCGCACGATCTTTCCTATTCCGCTCGGACTTTCGGCGTCGTGGGACCTGGAGCTGATTGAAAAAAGCGCGCGGATTGCCGCGGATGAAGCCAGCGCTGATGGTTTGAACTGGGTTTTTTCGCCGATGGTAGACCTGGCACGCGATCCCAGGTGGGGACGAATTGCCGAGGGTGCCGGCGAAGACACCTACCTCGGCTCGCGCATTGCTGAGGCCATGGTGCGCGGCTACCAGGGGAGTGATCTAAGCGCAAGCAACACCGTGATGGCTTGCGTGAAACATTTTGCGCTCTATGGTGCCGCTGTCGCGGGACGGGATTACAACCCCGTTGAAATGAGCGAGCGCATGATGCGGGACGATTATCTCCCGCCTTATAAAGCTGCGATTGATGCGGGAGCGGCGAGCGTCATGTCGTCGTTCAACGATATCAATGGCATTCCCGCGGCAGCAAACCATTGGCTGTTGACGGATTTGCTGCGAAAGGAGTGGGGTTTTGATGGGTTGGTCGTGAGCGATTACACGGGCATTTACGAACTTATTCCCCACGGCACCAGCGCAAATCCTGCTGAAGCTGCTGAGGCAGCGCTCGAAGCCGGCAACGACATGGACATGGTCTCCGAGGTCTTCCTCAACAACCTGGCAGCATTGGTTAAAGAAGGCAAAGTGCAGGAGTCGACGATTGACGCGGCTTGCCGTCATGTGTTGGAAGCAAAATATAAACTCGGCTTGTTCGATGATCCATACCGTTACGTCGACGAACCCCGTGCCAAGCAGACTTTGCAGAAACCGGAATACCGCAATGCCGCGCGCGATGTTGCACGCAAGAGCATCGTGCTGCTGAGAAATGAAAACAACGCGTTGCCGATGCGTGGCAATGTGTCGGTTGCACTTGTTGGACCGCTTGCCAGGAACCAGCGCGATATGATCGGCAATTGGAGCGGGGCAGGAGATTGGAAGATGGCCGTCAGCGTGGAGCAGGGTTTAAGAAATGCCAACAAAGGACTTACCATCAACTATGCGAAAGGAGCTAACGTCACTGACGATCCGGTCCTTATTCAACGGCTTAATGCGCACGGAGGGAATCTGGAGATCGATACACGTTCCGCGAAAGCGATGATTGATGAGGCTGTGAAGGTCGCGAGCCAATCCGACGTTGTCGTGGCCGTAGTAGGCGAATCCCAAGGCATGAGCGGCGAGGCTGCGAGTCGCGCGGATATTTCCCTTCCGGGGAACCAACTCGAGCTGTTGAAAGCGCTGAAGCAAACCGGCAAACCACTGGTTGTCGTGATCGTGAATGGTCGCCCCCTGGCGATACCGTGGGTTGGCGAAAATGCCGATGCGGTCGTGGTGAC
>CAZLWX010000129.1:0-9477 GCA_964563295.1 uncultured Roseivirgaceae bacterium
GGGAAAAAGAATTAACTTATTGCAATATTGTCCATGCGCAGGCTTTACTTCCTACTCCACGCGATCGCATACTCATTTCCTGTTCAATTGCTGCTGAACAACCTCAGGCGAAACCATGTACTGGTGTTGTGCTGGGTTATCATGTACGCGATGATCAATGGAAGTTTCGGCCAATACCTGGGCATTCCCTATCTTTTCCTGGACCCTGAATACCTGAACAAAGTCAGCTTTACAAGTTTCTTTATCATCGGCTTGTGTGTCGCGGCCTTCACGACCGCCTTTCACATCACTTGCTACATCAATGATGGGCACCGGTTTTCTTTCGTTGGGACACTTTCGAAACCGTTTACCAAGTTTGCCGTCAACAACAGCCTGATACCGCTGATCTTCTTCACCGCTTACGTTTATCAGATCGTCCAGTTCCAGAAGAGTAACGAGTACACGACCGGTGCCGACCTGGCCTCGAACCTGACGGGGTTGTTACTGGGCTACCTCGCGATGACGGTCTTGTTCTTCATCTATTTCTGGTTCACCAACAAGGACATATTCCGTTACGTTGTCTGCCAGATCGACGAAAAAATAAAGTCAAACGTCAAAATCACGCGGGCAAGCGCGATGAAAAAACTTGACATCGCGCGGAAGAAACAAATTCCGGTGTTGAGTTACGTTGACCACAATCTCAAAATTAGAAAAGTAGAAGACCACCATCAGCACTTTTACGACAAAGCGACTATCCTCCAGGTATTCGATCAAAACCACTTCAACCTGGTCGTCATTGAACTGGCGATCTTTGCCATTGTTATGGTCCTGGGAATTTTTAAGGACTACCCTGCATTCCAGCTGCCGGCAGCCGCAAGTTTCATGATCTTCCTGACAATTTTTGTGATGCTCGCGGGCGCGTTTTCCTATTGGTTTGGAAATTGGTCGGCCACAGCTGCGTTGATCCTGTTTTTGTTTGTGAACTACCTGGTTGGAGAGGATTTCTTTTCGAAACCGTACCAGGCATTTGGCCTTGACTACCAAGTGCGTCCGGCCGAATATTCCGTGGCCGGCCTGCGAACACACAACGACACCGCCTCAATAAGGGAAGACTGGCAGGCGACCTTTCCCATGCTCCAAAACTGGCGCGCAAAATTTCATGGAGAAAAGCCGCCAAAAATGATATTCTTATGCGTGAGTGGCGGTGGTAAGCGCGCGGCGCTGTGGACGTTTACGGCACTGCAAACGGCAGACAGTCTCACGGCTGGTCAGCTGATGAATCATTCCATTCTTATTACGGGAGCATCGGGTGGACTCATCGGCGCAAGTTTCTTCCGCGAGCTGAAACTCCGGGAAAAAAAAGGGGAATCATTCAACCCGTACAGCCCTCTGCACCGCAGGCAAATATCTACTGACAATCTCAACCCGATGATCTTCAGTCTCCTGGCAAACGACTTGTTCGTTGGTTTCACCAAGTTCGAGTATGCAGGGAACTATTATCTGCAAGACCGGGGATACACTTTTGAACAGCAATTGAACCAGATAACGGGTGGGCTAATGGACAAATCCATCGCCAGCTATAATGAAGACGAGTTGAAAGCGCGTATTCCGATGATGGTTCTGACTCCCACGATAGTCAACGACGGTCGTAAACTCTACATCGCTTCCCGTCCCGTGTCATTTCTCAACTATGAAGTGGTTCATTTTCCAGAGTACCCATCGCAAAAATACAGCGGCATCGATTTCCAGCGACTGTTCGAGAATCAGGATGGTGACAGCTTGCGATTCCTTTCCGCATTGCGAATGTGCGCCACGTTCCCCTACATCACTCCCAATACCACGTTGCCCACAGAACCGCCCATCCAGATCATGGATGCAGGCATTTCTGACAACTTTGGACTCAATGACGCGATCCGTTTTTTGTATGCCTACAAGGACTGGATCGCCGAGAACACATCGGGCGTCGTTTTCGTCTCGATACGCGACTCGCCGAAGCTCGCCGACATCGCTCCCCGCAAGGGACAAAATTTATTTGACGCATTTACCCAGCCGATCAGCAGCGTGTACAACAATTTCGAGAACTTCCAGGACATCACCAGCGATCTGCTACTCGGTTACTCCCATTCATGGTTTGACGGCACGATCGAACGAATCGATATCGAATACGCTGCGCAGGACTACGTGCCCATACTCCAGCAAATGGATAGCCTCCGGAACACCAACGCGCGCGCCTCGCTCAGCTGGCGGTTGACAACACGTGAAAAGGAAAGTCTCATCAACAACATCTCATCAAAAGACAACACGGAGGCGATCATGCGACTCCGGGAATTGCTCAATCAATAGCTCACCGCCTGGTACCCGGGCCCCCGAAGAAACTTACCATTGCGTGCTCCGGTATGAGCGCCGCGTTCAGACGTGATCGTCCCATTGACGATTATATAGTCAAAACCGTCCGAGTACGCGTGAGGCGCGCTGAACGTCGCCCTGTCGCGTACGGTTGCCGGGTCGAATATGACGACGTCGGCGGCAAACCCTTCACGCAGAAGACCCCGATCTGCCAGATTGAATTTTTGCGCTGGCAATGATGTCATTCGTCGAATGGCTTCTTCGATGGTCAGTATCTTCAGGTCGCGAACGTAGGTCCCCAGCACCCGGGCGTTCGTGCCATAACCCCGAGGATGTGGAACCCCTGATCCGTAACGCGAGATACCGGCGTCGGATGCAAACATATTGAACGGATAGCGCATGATCTTGCGGAGATCATCCTCATTGATGCTGAAGAAAACCATCTGCGCGCCGCCTTGTTCTACCATCTCCAGTATCGTCTCCGCTTCGAGGTCGGGCTTGGATCTCCTGCCGCGAATTGTATTGATTTGAGAAATGTTTAGCCCATTCAAGGTCGTGTCGGCACCGAAGCGTGCAACGACTGCGTAGCTGTAATCCTTTGCCTTCTTAGCCCGGAGAGATTCAACCATTTCTTTGCGAATCAGTTTGCGGGTGGCAGGATCCGCCAGTCGAAGTAATAAGGAGTCGCGCCCTCCGGCGAATGCCCAATCCGGAAGACGGGTGTTCAGCGACGTGCTTGTCGCGATGTAGGGATACTGATCGACCGTCACATCAATACCCTCTTCACGCGCCTTCTCCACTTGTGTCAAAATCTCCTGTGATCGTCCCCAGTTTGGTTTGTAGGTTACCTTAAAATGAGAAATCTCTACGGGCATATCCGCCTGGCGGCCGATGTTGATGGCTTCCTCGATCGCCGCGATAACATGGTCGGCTTCGTCGCGAATATGAGACGCATAAACGCCGCCGAAGCTCGCGGCGACTTTCGCCATACCAATAATCTCGGGCGTTTTCGAAAACGTACCGGGAATGTAGATTAGCCCTGTTGACATTCCCACAGCACCATTCTTCATAGCCAGCGCGACCAGATCCTCCATGGCCTTTTGCTCTTCAGCCGTTGGATCGCGCATGGTCTCTCCCATCACCGCGCGGCGGACGCTGTTGTGTCCGATCAGCGTCGCTACGTTTAACGATATCTTTACGCTGTCGAGCTGGTGAGCATATCCCGCAATATCCGTGTAGGAAGAACCGCAATTTCCAGTCACAACGGTTGTTACACCGTCATTAATGAAATTCGCGGCAAGCATGTTGCCGACATTCCTTTCGATATGTGTATGGACATCGATAAAACCTGGCGACACAATAAGCCCGGTGGCGTCGATACGTTTCGTTGCTGTTGAACTCTTTAGCTGACCTATGGCTGCAATCTTATCACCCTTGATGCCGATATCCACATACCTCCAGGAATTTCCCGTCCCATCGATGACCTTGCCGTTTACGATAAGGAGATCAAAATCCTGGGCAACGACAGAAGAGAACGCCAACAAAAGGAAGCAAGCGATTGTGTAACGCATAGGACCGAATAGTTTTTGAACTGAAGAGGAATTTAAGCGAAGCAAGATAACATAACGGGACCACTTTATAACCAAGGTTTGCGCGAGCGGCGATATCATTGACAGTCCGGTTGGATTCATGAACACGAAAGTTTCTGATATGAAAATAAACCTGCAAGAAGTCCGGTTTGGCGTTACTTTTACGCCATCATGAACGCCGGGAAACAGCTACAGCATACGCTTGATCTTCTGAAACTTGAACGCCTGGAAGACCTCGAACAATACCGGCAAAAAGTCCTGCTCCGGCCACTACACGTACGCGTTAGCGAGGGAACGACGTGGTATCCTCTTAAGCTCAGGAGGAATTACATCGGTACAGGTGAACGACCAATCATCGAGGTGGAACGCACGAGTCATCTTGACGAGCCGCACGCATTTCAAAGCGGTAAACTCGTCAGCGTTTTCAGTAACGCCTCCGGGAAACCCGAAAAAGAGCACGTTAGCGCCGTGGTGAACTATGTTCGCGACAACGCGATGGTGGTGACATTGAACAGTGACGATGCCCCCGATTGGATCCATGACAATCTCCTGGGCGTGGATATCATGTTTGATGAGATGACCTACCGGGAAATGGAATTTGCTGTCCGCGAGGTGATCAAAGCGGAAGACAACCGCGTTGCCGAACTTCGCGAGTTACTATTAGGAGGCGCACGCGCCAGGTTTGACGACCGCGACCAACCTATCGACGCCACGGGCGTTCTAAACGATACTCAACTGGACGCCCTGCGAAAAACATCGCAATGTCTCGACGTGGCATTCATCCATGGCCCGCCGGGTACGGGTAAGACCACAACGCTTGTTCAAGTGATCCGACAGGCCATAAAGTTCGAAAATCAGGTGTTGGTATGTGCTCCTAGCAATGCGGCAGTTGACCTTTTAGTTGACAAGCTCGCCGAACAAGGGCTTAATGTTTTGAGGATCGGCCATCCCGCACGTGTTACGGAGCAGTCGTTAAGCAAAACACTCGATGCCAGAATTGCCGGCCACAGAAATTACCAGGAGCTGCGCGCCATGCGGCGAGAGATGGAACAGATCCGGGCCACAGCTACAAAGTACAAGCGCAATTATGGGTGGCAGCAAAAACAGGAACGCCGCCGGCTTCTGAATGAAGCAAAGGCGCTCAAATCGGAAGCCGACATGCTGGAATTCTACATCATCAACGATCTGCTCCAGAGTGCCCAGGCCATCTGCTGCACCCTGGTTGGATCATCGCACCCGGTATTGCGTGGGCGGAAATACAAAACGGTTTTTATTGACGAAGCCGCACAGGCCCTGGAGCCAGCCTGTTGGATCCCGTTGCTCAGGAGTGAGCGCGTTGTGTTCGCGGGAGATCATCAGCAACTCCCGCCCACGATACGATCAGCGGAAGCGGCGAGAGAAGGATTGTCGCGTACCCTGTTCGAAAAAGGTATCGAAAAGCATCCACACGCCGCCACCATGTTGACGATTCAGTATCGCATGAATGAACGTATCATGCAGTTTCCGTCCCAATATTTTTACTCTGGAAAGCTCATTGCGCACGATTCCGTTCGAGCAATTCAGCTTCGGCCCGACCACGCTCCCGTCGAGTTTATCGACACCGCGGGATGTGGATTCTCCGAGAAACAGGACCCCGAGACGTTGTCGAGAATGAATGAGGAGGAAGCACACCTGCTGATTCGCATTCTGGAGGCTCTGATCGACGATATCGGCACAGTCCAGTGGCTTGAAAAAATGTTTACACTCGGCATTATCACGCCCTATCGCGCACAAGTGGAACACCTCCAAAAACTGGCGGAAGCCTCGGTCCCGCTTGGCCCGATCCTCCACCTGATCTCCATCAATACCGTCGACGCCTTTCAGGGACAAGAGCGCGATGTAATCGCCATATCATTCGTGAGAAGCAATGAAAAAAGTGAGGTGGGCTTCCTGGCCGACATCCGACGAACAAACGTTGCGATGACACGGGCTCGCCAAAAGCTGATCATGGCCGGCGATAGCGCCACGCTTGGAGCCCACCCATTCTACCTGCAACTGTTGGAATTCTTGCAGCAAAATGATTTCTATAAAAGCGCATTCGAGTTGGGTGCCGGGCCTTTTCAAACTTCACCCCTATGAAGAAGAGCTTTAGCGACCGCGCACTGGCGTTCTACAAAGGCCTTTCCCTAAAACAAACGTTGCCGAAGGGAATCGAAGCGCTCAATCCTTACCAGGATCCAAAGATATTTTCGTTATGTCGCGCTTTTTACAAGAAATACTATTCGGACAATTTCCAACGGCGATTGATCCTCGGCATCAACCCGGGCAGATTCGGCGCGGGCCTGACTGGCATTCCGTTTACCGATCCCATCAAGCTCGAGCAACGATGCGGCATCGTCAATGATCTTCCGAAGAAACCCGAACTCTCGGCAGACTTCATTCATTACATGATCGATGCCTATGGTGGCCAGGAGAGGTTCTATCGCGACTACTTCATCAACTCGGTGTCGCCTCTCGGTTTCGTTCAGCACGGCAAAAATCTAAACTACTACGACAGCATGGCACTGGAAACGAGCCTCAGAACTTTCATTATTCGGTCGATGCGCCAGTTGATTGAGCTGGGCATCGACACCAGCGTTGTCTACTGCCTCGGCGAGGGCGATAATTACAGGTATCTGACTCGACTCAATGAGGAAGAAGCCTTTTTCGGTCGCGTAGTGCCTTTAGCGCATCCCCGGTTTATCATGCAGTACCGGCGAAAGCGCATGGAAGAATACGTCAATGACTACGTCGACAAGCTTTCAAACCACCGCCCATAACGGGGGTCATTTTCTTTTTACCCCTCTGACGGCGACCGCGGTCCAGGGATCTTCTGGCCACGAGTGTTTCGGGTACCTGGTACGCAGCTCCTTTCTTACTTCGGCATACGTCGAGCTCCAGAAGCTCCGAAGATCCTGAGTGACCTGAACCGGTTTAAAACCGGGCGACAACAAATGCATGGTGATTTTTGTTTTGCCATCGTTAACCAGTGGAGTTTCATGCAGTCCAAACACTTCCTGCAACCGCACCTCCATGACCGGTTGCTTTCCATCCGGAAAGTAATGCACTTTAATCGATGACCCGCTCGGCACTTTCAAATGCGTGGGAGCAAGACTATCCAGTTGTTGGCTCAGCGGCCATGGAACCAGGGAAGGCAGAATTGCGTTGGCAGCGAGGCGTTGAAGTTCTGACCGCTTTCGAATTCCCGTTAGGAAGGGAGGCAGCCAATCCTCGATAGTTGACACTAACATTTGATCACTCACATCGGGCCAGCCTTCCTGAGGACGCCAGGCGCGAAGGCTCATGACGCGATCTTGCCACTCAACAAGTTTCTCCATCCAACCCAACACCGACAACCCTTGTTCGCGGATCATCCGGCAGATCACGGCAATAGCTTCCTCATCGGATACCGCCGGGAGATTTCTTGAAGAAAGCAACAAGCTTCCAATACGCTGCTCATGCTGGCCAGCGACCATTCCCCGGCCGTCATCCCAAAAAATGTTCTTTGAGACCACAGCGTGGTCCGAGAGGTCTTCCTCATTTACCGGCGCAGCCGTGAATATCTTCCCCTCACCGGCACCAGCGTCGAGATTAGCCACGGCGATCCAGGCCTCTGTCACGAGCGGGTCGTGGGGCGGCAGTTTTGCAACGCGACCATTCTTGAGCTTGTATCGCTCGCTGTGTTTCTCCACTTGCCTGGCAATACGTTCGGGATAGGCTTGCATCACCAAGGTGCCTATCTGATGATCAGAAACAGGTCCGTTGTCAACATCAAGACGCAGCAGTTTTCGCCAGGCGGACGCGAGTCTTTCGATGCGTTCGAGAACCCGGTGATCGGCATTGACCAGATCACCCCTTCTCCATTGGCGCAGAAGTTTGACGCGGAGGGTGAGGTCGGCGCCCAATTCGCGGGGCAGAGGGTCCCGTTCTTCGAGAACACCGGCGATGTCGGTAGCCAGGGATGCCGTTAATGGATCAGCGGATCCTTCCAACAGCATGTGGGCTATTCGGGGATGGGTCGGCAGGGCTGCCATTTCTTTACCCCGGGGCCTGACGCCTTGATCATCGAGCGCACCCAATTCCATCAGGAGCTCCTTTGCCTGGTCGATTGCACCCTGCGGTGGCGGAGTAATCCATGTCAATTCGGAAATGTCGCGGGTTCCCCAGACGCGGAGTTCGAGGACCAGCTGAGCGAGGTCCGCTTCCAGGATCTCCGGTGAGCGATGTCTCACCAGATTATTATGGAGACCCTCACTCCATAGGCGATAGGCCATACCGGGCCCCAACCGCCCGGCCCTTCCGGCGCGCTGGTCTGCCGAATCGCGCGTCACCCTTACGGTGTCGAGTCGTGTAAGTCCGCTGCGAGGATCAAACCGCGGCACTCGGGCAAGGCCACTGTCTATAACAATACCAATGCCCTCGATCGTAAGTGACGTCTCTGCAATGGATGTGGCGAGGACAACTTTCCTGATGTTTGCGGGATGAGGGCGTATGGCTTCCTGTTGCTTAGCAAATGAGAGGTCACCGTAAAGGGCGTGTATGCTCAGGTGGGGATATTCCTGCTCCAGCATGGCCTCGGTTCTCTGAATCTCTCCCGCACCCGGAAGGAAGACCAGGATGTCGCCCGCTGTTTCGCGCAATGCCCTTCGCGTGGCCTGCACTACGCGATTGACTATAGGCGTTGAATCATCATTACCGAGGTACGTTATCGTAACCGGGTGGCGCCTTCCCTCGCTCAGGATCAGAGGGGCATTCAATGTGGACGACAAGCTTTCTTCATCGAGTGTAGCCGACATAATGAGTATGCGCAACTCGGGACGAAGTATATTCCGCACCTGGAGGGTGAGCGCGAGAGCCAGGTCCGCCTGGAGGCTGCGTTCATGAAACTCGTCGAAAATCACGAGTCCGACGCCCGAAAGCTCGTTGTTTGTCTGAATCATCCGCGTGAGGATCCCTTCGGTAACGACTTCGATTCTCGTTTCTGAACTGACGCGTGATTCAAAACGCACACGATAGCCGACCGTTTTACCGACGGACTCCCCAGCGAGGTCGGCCATGCGCATCGCCACAGACCGGGCGGCCAGACGGCGCGGCTCCAGCATGATAATTTTTTTCGATTGAAGCCAGGGTTCACTCAATAATTCGGTGGGCACTACAGTGGACTTACCAGCGCCAGGTGGTGCTTGCAGAATCGCCACTCCCGCCGTATTCAGCTTCTCCTTAAGCTCAGGCAGAACCTCAAGAACGGGATAATTCATCCGCCAAAAGTACTAAACGGAAGAGGACGGCCATTATGGATTTGTCACATCGGCTGGCAAAAAAGTATAGGCAACCCTACGAAATAACAGGATTGCCTATACTCTACCGCGAGATGAACTCATCCCTCCTCGTCCAAGCCGCGTTTCGGCGTACTTCGACCGATGTTGCCATCACCTAATCCCTCATTTTCATCTTCATCGGTTTCACTGTAGGAAAGTTCCTTTCGGCGTCTTGCCAACTCTTCCTCTTCCTCCAGTAAATTCATATTCATCGCGAAAGGGTCGTA
>CAZLWX010000130.1:0-5010 GCA_964563295.1 uncultured Roseivirgaceae bacterium
GAATTGCTCTATGATTCTATACCGGCAGTAATGGGCATGTAACCCGCCGCTTTGGCTGCTCGTCCGCCATACAAGCGACCTACCGATGGGGGGTGCGCTTCGCGGTATGGCGCGGACCCGGAAGAAATTCCAATCCCGATTGCTATCGGGACCAAGCACCGAGTCACAATTAAATCACAAACTCCAACCTCGAAATCTCAAACAAAATGCAATCACAGATTTTGAAACAGAAACGTGCGGTGAGTCTGAACTCACTACCAGCACACCTGTTGAGAGGCCACACAGGTTGCAGGTTGCAGGTTGCAGGTTGCAGGTTGCAGGTTGCAGGTTTCAGGTTGCAGGTTGCAGGTTTCAGGTTCCAGGATTGGAATTCCCTAAACCTGGGTCTTACTGAGTAAAAAGGCCGTCTTCGGAGTGGATCCCTGGTCATGTGATCAGAAGGCTAACCACCGGGGCGCCCTACGATGGGAATCCTCAGACAATCGAAGTCCCAAGTGCGGCTGACGTCCACGAATGGCGTGGACCTTCCGGGAATGCGCGATGGCGCGGCGGGAACAGTTTGTAGTTTGTAGTTTGAAGTTGTTGGCAGGTTTGAAACACCGTATAATCTGTAAAACATAAGTTAGCGGGAGAAGACCACAACCAGATTTAGAAAGGAGAAGCGTGCGGCAAGTCCACGCCCATTATCAGTATACCTGTTGAGAGGCCACACAGGTTGCAGGTTGCAGGTTTCAGGTTGCAGGTTGCGGGTTTCAGGTTGCAGGTTGCAGGTTGCAGGTTCCACGTTGCAGGTTTCAGGTTCCAGGATTGGAATTCCCTAAACCTGGGTCTTACTGAGTAAAAAGGCCGTCTTCGGAGTGGATCCCTGGTCATGTGATCAGAAGGCTAACCACCGGGGCGCCCTACGATGGGAATCCTCAGACAATCGAAGTCCCAAGTGCGGCTGACGTCCACGAATGGCGTGGACCTTCCGGGAATGCGCGATGGCGCGGCGGGAACAGTTTGTAGTTTGTAGTTTGAAGTTGTTGGCAGGTTTGAAACACCGTATAATCTGTAAAACATAAGTTAGCGGGAGAAGACCACAACCAGATTTAGAAAGGAGAAGCGTGCGGCAAGTCCACGCCCATTATCAGTATACCTGTTGAGAGGCCTAAGCCTGTCCTCGGCCCGGCAGGGGCATGAGCGGACAGGGTTCAGCCTCGAAACAGGTATACGGGGGCCCGCCGCCCCGGGAGGCGGAGACGTGGACTTCGAAGTAATAAATCTGAATTCCCCGAAGAACAAGCTGACGAGCGTAGACCAGCGTCGCACTGTCACCCCGCCAGAACTTTGAATGAAATTGTCTGCATTGTAACCCGAAAAATTTACCTTTGTGCCCGGTTATTCGAAAACGCCACTTCATGTCCAATGCCAAGTACATTTTCGTAACCGGGGGTGTAACTTCATCGCTGGGTAAAGGGATCATTGCAGCTTCACTAGGTAAATTGCTGCAAGCGAGAGGGTTCAAAGTCACCATCCAAAAGTTCGATCCCTACATCAACATCGATCCCGGCACGCTCAACCCCTACGAACACGGCGAATGCTACGTCACCGACGACGGCGCCGAAACCGACCTCGACCTGGGCCACTACGAACGATTCCTCAACGTCCCAACCTCTCAGGCCAACAACATCACCACCGGTCGCATATATAATAATGTCATCACCAAGGAACGCCAGGGCGAATACCTGGGTAAAACCGTGCAGGTGGTGCCCCACATCACCGACGAAATCAAACGCAACATCTTCCTGCTCGGCGAAAGCGGAGAATACGACTTCGTCATCACCGAAATCGGGGGCTCCGTCGGCGATATCGAATCGCTACCGTTTATTGAATCGGTCCGGCAAGTGCGGTGGGACCTCGGCGCCAACAACGCACTCGTCATCCACCTCACACTCATCCCTTACCTGAGAGCAGCCAAAGAACTCAAAACAAAACCTACACAACACTCCGTTAAGGAATTGCTGGCCGAAGGAGTTCAACCCGACATCCTGGTATGCCGCACGGAACTCCCGCTCCCACTCGACCTTCGCAAGAAGCTCGCCCTGTTCTGCAACGTGCACCTGAACTCGGTCATCGAAGCCATCGACGCCGACACGATCTACGATGTACCACTATTAATGAGAAAGGAAAAACTCGACGAACGCGTACTGGCAAAAATGAAAATGCCCACGAAAGCCGAGCCCAACCTGGATCAATGGAAAGATTTCCTTGGCAAGCTCAAGAACCCCGACGATGAAGTGACGATCGGACTGGTGGGCAAATACGTCTCGCTCCCTGACTCGTACAAATCCATCGCGGAAGCATTCGTTCACGCCGGCGCGGCCAATGACTGCAAAGTGCATTTGAAGTGGATATCGTCTGAAGAAGTAAGTGGTGAAACGGTAACCAACGTGCTGGAGGGGCTACATGGCGTGCTCGTCGCACCAGGATTCGGTGAACGCGGGATGGAAGGCAAGATCCAGGCGATTCGTTACGTGCGTGAGGCGCGCATACCCTTCTTTGGTATTTGCCTCGGTATGCAATGCGCTGTCGTGGAATTCGCGCGCAATATCCTGGGTCTCGAAGCCAGTTCCACCGAGCTGAATCCGAAAACCAGGAATCCCGTCATCGATCTGATGGAAGAACAGAAGAAGATCACCGCGAAGGGCGGCACGATGAGGCTGGGTGCATATGAATGCAAACTCAAAAAGGGAAGCAAGGCGCAGCTGGCGTATGGCGAAACCCTCATCCGCGAGCGTCACCGTCACCGCTATGAGTTCAACAACAAATACCTGGAACAAATCGAAAATGCCGGTCTGCGGGCGGTGGGCATCAACCCCGAATCAGAGCTCGTGGAGATTGTCGAGCTGAAGGACCATCCGTGGTTCGTGGGCGTTCAGTACCACCCGGAACTGAGGAGCACCGTATTAAACCCCCACCCCCTTTTTGTTAAGTTTGTGGAAGCCGCGCTGAATTATAAAAAATCAATTTCCTAATATTGCCCCCTTATTTGAGGTGGCATTCAGCGAAATCAGGCTAGAACGGACGATTTCCAGTCACCCGGTCACTGCGTTTCCAAGTGAATATTACCCCGCGAAGCGACCAATGAAGTAGTTAAACAATGGACAGAAATTCCGCAATTGGACTTACCCTGATAGCAGCGTTGTTGCTGGTGTACTTTTATTTTTTCGCGCCCCAGCCGCAGCCACCGAAGGAACCTCAGGCGCCTGCGCCCACAGAAACACCAGCGCCGGCAGAAGAAAAACAATCAGAAGCGACTATTCCTACCGACAGCAGCCTCGCTGCATATGGTGACCTCTCGGCATTTGCCACAGGTCAGGAGGAAACGACAACGGTTGAGAACGAAGATGTGAAAGTAGTCTTCAGCAACCGGGGCGGAACGATTGAATCCCTGGAGCTCAAGCACTTCACCCGCTACCGCGATTACAAGAATGCCCGCGATTATGGCAAATCAGTCTCACCTCTAAAACTGATCTCGCCCGAACGAACGACTTTCAACCTCCTTTCGACTTACAAAGGGAAAGAAATCGACCTCTACCGGCTCTTCTACAAAAGCGCGGTGAGCAAACGTGGTGACTCGACGGTAATCACCTTTTCCCTTCCCGTTTCGGACGGCGTATACTTCACACAGACGTACGTGGTGCCGCCGTCGGGCTACCAGATCTTGTATTCGCTGTCGCAGCGCGGACTCAGCGATGACTTGTCTGGCGACAATCTTACATTCCAATGGGAGGATCATATTCAGCCGCTCGAAAAAAGCCTGGCTGACACCCGGATTTATTCCACGGTGAATTATTCCACAAAGTCGGATGGATTTGACAAACTCACCGAACGGTCGTCCGACAAGGAAAGCGAGCAACTCAATGGCCCCATAAAATGGATTGCGATCAAGCAGAAATTTTTCCTGGCATCCATCATCGCTGCTGACCATTTTGCCGGCGGTCAGGTCAGCACGTCTGTCCCGCTGGATACCGGAGTGGTCAAGAACGCGAACGTAAAACTCTTCATCCCAAGGGCAGACTTGTCGGGAGGTTCTGCCGACTTCAAATTCTACGTCGGACCCAACGATTACCAGGTGATCGGTAAGGTCGCGGATGACTTTGTCAGGAACGTCTATCTCGGTTGGCCACCGGTGAGCTGGATCAACAGATTCGTGATCTTCCCGGTGTTCCATTTTCTCACGGGCATCATTTCAAGCTACGGCTTGATCATCATCATACTGGTGATATTGTTGAAGCTTGTGCTCTTCCCTCTTTCATACAGGTCGTATCTCAGCATGGCGAAGATGAAAGTGCTCAAGCCTGAATTGGACGAGATCAAGGAAAAGCACGGCGACGACATGACCAAGGTTCAGCAAGAGCAGCTCAAACTTTACCAGACTGTGGGCGTGAACCCGATCAGCGGCTGCATCCCGGTGCTGTTACAGATGCCGATCCTGTTTGCCATGTTCTACCTTTTCCCCGCGAGCATCGAACTTCGACAACAGCCTTTCCTGTGGTCTGAAGATCTGTCGACCTACGATTCGTTGATCAGTCTGCCGTTCACGATTCCTTTCGGTGTCGGCGATCACATCAGCTTGTTCACGCTGCTAATGACGATCTCGACGTTGATTTATACCTGGCAGAACAACCAGGTCACTTCCGTGCAGGGGCCGATGAAGTCCATGCAATACGTGATGCCCGTGATCTTTTTCTTTTTCCTCAACTCCTACTCCGCGGGACTAACCTTCTACTATTTTGTGTCGAACCTGGTCACTTTTTCCCAGCAGGCATTTATCCGCAGGTTTGTCGACGACGAAAAGATCAAGTCTATTCTCGAAGAAAACCGCAAGAAGAACGCTGCCGGTGCGGGCAAGAAATCGCGCTTCATGACTAAACTGCAGGATGCGATGAAAGCGAGCGAGGAAGCGAAGCGCAAAGCGGACGAGGAGAAGAAGAAGAGGAGGAGGTGAAGGCCAAGGGCTAAAGG
>CAZLWX010000130.1:5110-9453 GCA_964563295.1 uncultured Roseivirgaceae bacterium
CGAATTACGAATTTATGATGCCGACGCGCTCGGAGCAGCAATAGCCAAGAGCTACCACCCAAGAAGAGCCAACAGCCAATAGCCAACACCCAATAGCCTGCCCGCCGAAGCTTTAGCGTAGGAGGGCCAACACCCAACACCCAACTGTGGACGGAATGTGGATAACACGTTCCACGATGTTCCACGGCCCTATTCGATTTCGGCTATATTTGTAACCCCGGTTCGTTCGTGCGCCGGGAATTGACGTTATACGATGGGAAAAATCATTGCGATCGCGAATCAGAAGGGCGGCGTGGGAAAGACCACTTCGGCCATTAACCTGGCGGCGAGCCTGGCCGTGCTCGAAAAACGAACTCTCCTGGTCGATGCCGACCCCCAGGCCAACTCGACTTCGGGACTGGGACTCAACCCGAAAGACATCAACCAAAGCATCTACGAATGCATGGTCGACGGAGTCAAGCCGCGCGATGCGATCGTCACCAACGAGCTTAAATTTCTCGACGTACTTCCTTCGCATATCGACCTCGTTGGCGCAGAAGTCGAAATGGTGAGCATTCCACGCCGGGAAGAAAAGATGCGCGATGCACTCGCCTCCATTAAAGACCAATACGATTACATCATCATCGATTGTTCACCATCGCTTGGTCTGATTACCATCAATGCTCTCACGGCAGCCGACTCGGTCATCATTCCTGTGCAGTGCGAATACTTTGCCCTTGAAGGCCTGGGTAAGCTGCTCAATACAATCAAGATTATCCAAACGCGTCTCAACCCCAAGCTCGAAATAGAAGGTATCCTGCTGACGTTATACGATTCGAGGACCAGCCTTGGAAACCAGGTCGTCGAAGAGGTGAGAACGCATTTCCAGAAAATGACGTTCAACACGATAATTCCGCGAAACGTAAAGCTGAGCGAGTCACCCAGCTTCGGGTTGCCCGTGATCGTTCACGACGCCGAAAGCAAAGGAGCCATCAGCTACCTCAACCTCGCGCACGAGATCCTCGACAAAAATAATGGTGTAGCAAAATGAGCAAGAAGAAAGCACTGGGAAGAGGGCTTAGCGCATTGCTGAGCGACAGCCCGTCGGACGACAAGCTGGACGTGGAGATACAATCCCCGGCCTCCCGCCCCGCGATAAGCAACATCGCCGAGATTCCGCTGGAAGAAATCGAGGTAAATCCCTACCAACCCCGTTCCAGGTTCGACGAGGAAGCGCTGCGCGAGCTGGCAGACTCCATCCGTGTGCACGGCATCATTCAGCCCATCACGGTCCGTCGACTGACCGCAAACCAGTTTCAACTCATCTCGGGTGAGCGCAGATTTCAGAGCGCCAAAATCGCCGGTCTCAAGACCATTCCCGCATACATCAGGGCCGCCGACGACCAGCAAATGCTGGAGATGGCGCTCATTGAAAACATCCAACGCGAAAACCTCAACGCGATCGAGATTGCGCTGAGCTACCAGCGCCTGATTTCCGAATGCCACCTGAAGCAGGATGAGTTAGGGGAACGTGTAGGCAAGAATCGAGTGACTGTGACGAATTACCTCAGGCTGCTCAAATTACCACCCGACATTCAAATCGCCGTTCGCGACAACCGATTGTCGATGGGACACGCCCGGGCCATCATCAATGTTGAAAATCCCGAGCAGCAGCTCTATATATTCAAGAAGACCCTTGACGAAGACCTCTCAGTGCGCAAGGTCGAGGAGTTGGTCCGGTCCCTCTCCGCCAAAGGAACGGAGTCAACCCGGTCGTCAACACCTTCTTCGGGCCCCTCGAAGGAGATTTCGCAGCTGCAATCCGGCCTGTCTTCGCACTTTGGCACTCGTGTTGTTGTGAAGAGTGACGGCAAAAAAGGGGAAATACGAATTCCTTTCTTGTCCGTGGAAGACCTGAACAGAATCCTGGCTATTTTGAAGATTCAGGGTTAACAAGTCGACCCGCACGCATCGAATTCCGCGACATGAAAAAATGGCTTTTCGTGATTTTTCTCATGGCTGAATGCGCGTCCGCACTGGCCCAGAAAACCCCTGCGGTCGAGCGCGACACCATCGTGATCGAGCCACAGGACACCGTCCTGCTGCAAAGCTATGCCCGTCGTTACGACCCGCGCAAGGCTCTGCTCTACGCAGCCGTTCTGCCTGGCCTGGGTCAGGTCTACAACAAGAAGTATTGGAAGCTTCCACTCGTCTACGGAGGATTTTACGGCCTCGCCCGTGGGCTTGACTTCTACAACGACATTTACAGGACCTATCGTGCGCACCTATTCTATAATATAGACCACAACCTGACAGCCGCTAATGCCCAGAACCCCAACGTTGGGCTCAGCACCAACCAACTCCGCCGAATTGTCGATCGCAATCGGCGCGACCGGGACTTCATGATCATCATGATGTCGTTGATGTATGTTCTCCAGATTGTCGACGCGCATGTGGATTCACATTTGAAGGAATTCGATCTTAACCCGAACCTCGATGTACGCCTCGAACCGCATTTCGAGCAGAATACTCTTGTTGGAAGGAGCACAGGGGTTGCTTTGGTTTTGAAATTTTGACTATGTTGAGAGCCTGAAAACCCCCGCGCAAGAATCACGGAAATGAAGTTGCTGCTCGTCGGTTATGGCAAAATGGGCAAGACGATCGAGACGATCGCACTACAACGCGGTCATGAGATCGCCGGCCGGATAGATATTGACAATCAACATGAACTGCAAACTGCAGTAGCCGATGTCGCCATTGAGTTTTCACGCCCTGAGGCGGCTTTCGCCAATGTGAAAAAGTGTCTTGAGCGAAAGATCCCCGTCGTGTGCGGTACTACTGGATGGCTCGACAAGAAAAAAGTGATTGACGAGCTCTCCATGAGCACGGGCTGCCCTTTCTTTTATGCCTCGAACTTCAGCCTGGGAGTAAATGTTTTCTTCAGGGCCAGCGAGTTTTTGGCGCGTATGATGGCTGACTTCCGGGAATATGACATTACCATTGACGAGATCCACCACACAGAAAAGAAAGATGCTCCGAGCGGAACGGCAATCACCCTGGCGGATGGAATTCTGAAGCACGTGCCGTTCAAGAAATCCTGGGTCAATAAGGACTCGCAGAATCCTTCGGAGCTATCGATCAAGTCGTTTCGAATCGATCAGGTGCCGGGAACGCACGTCGTCAAATACAGCTCGCTTATCGACGATATCGAAATCAAGCATATTGCTCACACCCGCGAAGGCTTTGCCCTGGGTGCCGTTATGGTTGCCGAATGGATTCCCGAAAGGAAAGGCCCATTAAATATGGACGACTTTCTGAAATTCTGACGCCTTCGCGACGACTTATTGCTCGAAAAGGCCTTTTTGACATCCAGGCGGCTATGGGGCCGGTTGATAGATTTTTTGTTTTATTTGCAGGCCTTATCGGCACTGTCCGTCAGGCGGCACCAAGGTAGAATGACATGAACTGGAAGTTTTGGAAAAAGCACGATGAAGAGTCGGAGCCAGCAAAGCCCAAGTCGAAAGCCCGCGAATGGTGGGATGCCATCCTGTTCGCAGTAGTCGCGGCAACATTGATCCGTTGGCTGATCATGGAGGCTTATACCATCCCGACCCCGTCGATGGAGAACTCGTTGCTCGTCGGCGACTTCCTCTTTGTGAGCAAATTCCATTATGGCACGCGCACGACGACGACACCGCTGCAGATTCCACTGACGCATCAGAAGATCTGGTTCACCAACATCCCCTCGTATGTGGAGTGGATCAAACTTCCGCAATTCCGGTTGCCCGGATTCACCCACGTCAAAAACAGTGACGTGGTCGTCTTCAACGTTCCCCCGATCCAACTGAACGATGGCATCGACTACCCGGTTGACCTGAAAACGAACTACATTAAGCGATGTGTCGGTATCCCCGGCGACACACTGAGGATTGTCAATCAAGTTGTTTCCGTGAACGGAAAAGATCTCCCTCTGCCTGAGGAGATGCAGTTCTCCTACCTGCTCACGGCTTCCGGCCCGATCAATGAACGAAACTTCACGCGAATGAACCTGGGGCCCGAGGACTACAGCGTCTACGACTACCCCGCGGATGGCCGTGTGATCTACCAGGTCTTTCTGACCAATGCCGCGGCGGAAGAAATCAGGCGCAACAAACCTTCTTACATTCTGTCATTGGAAAAAGCGGTGAGGAATGAGAAGGGCGTTTTCCCCTATGATGCTCAATACAACCAGTGGTTCGGGCTACCGCGAAATGAAAACCTGGTTTGGTCGCAGGATAATTTCGGACCTCTCTGGATTCCAAAAGAGGGTGCTACTATTCCCATTAATGATTCCACGCTCACGCTGTACGGTTCTACAATCATTA
>CAZLWX010000131.1:0-9425 GCA_964563295.1 uncultured Roseivirgaceae bacterium
AAGTCATCACAGCAGCAGTTGGATGAGGAGTATCTGAACAAATCGCGAGTCTTCGGTGAGGAAATCATCCCTTCATTGCACGACTACCTGGAAGGCGGTGATCACGATGAGCCTTTCGACAATGCGCTTACCGAGCTCGCCAACCTGTCGAATGTCGACGCGAATATCTACACCCCGGACGGGCGAATCCTTACTTCCAGTCAGCCAAAAATATTTGAAAGCCACCTGCTTTCCCCGTATATCAATCCGGAAGCGCTGAACCAGATTCGCAGCGGTGAGAATGCGCTAGTGGCATCCGAACAGGTCGGCGACTTGCGGTATTATGTGGCTTATGCTGCCCTGAAATCGTCACAGACCGGGAAGCTGATAGGTATCCTTGGAATTCCGTTTTTCCAATCGGCGTACCTCCTGGAGAAGGCACAGATAGTCATTTTGACTAATATATTGAATGTCTTCGCCGTAATCTTCATCTTGTTGCTGGTGCTGTCTTATTTTGTTTCCGAATGGCTGACTTTCCCCTTGCGGTTCATCACCCAGTCGTTGCGCCGCACCTCCCTGACACGCACGAATCATCCTCTTCGATGGAACGCCAACGACGAGATTGGAATGATGGTGAAGGAATACAACTCTATGCTGTACAAGCTCAGCGAAAGCAAAGATGAATTGGAACAAACGCAGCGAGAGAAAGCCTGGCGCGAGATCGCCCAACAGGTGGCGCATGAGATTAAAAATCCGCTTACACCCATGAAGCTCACGCTGCAACAGCTGGAACGATCCCTTCACGGTGGAAACGGGTCGATGGAGAAAACTCAGAAAGCAATAGCCACCTTGTTGTCGCAGGTCGACACATTGAACGACATCGCGTCATCATTCAGTGGGTTTGCAAAAATGCCCGAGCCGGTGATACGGCGGCTAAATCTGATTGACACATTGAAACGCACGGTAGACCTCCACCTACCTTCCGGCAACATTGAATTTCGGTCGCGGTTGAAAGAGATTTATGTGATGGGCGATGAACAAATGCTCAGCAGAACTTTCTCTAATTTGATTCTCAATGGCCTGCAGTCGGGTTTGCCCGGCCAGGCGATCAGGATTTGGGTGACCGTGACGACAGGGAACGAACAGGTTCGGGTCGAGGTTCGCGACAACGGACGCGGTATTGATCCCGCCATCATCGACCGGATCTTCCTGCCGCACTTCAGCACCAAAAAGTCGGGCACAGGCCTTGGTCTGGCGATCTCCAAGCAGGGCATCGAGCAGATGAAAGGCCGGATCTGGTTTGAAACTCTGCAGGGGCGAGGGTCGTCGTTCTTTGTGGAACTGCCTGTCGCGTAATCACTTCTCCCGCAGGCTGCTCATCACTTTATTGGCAAATACGAAGTCATCGAGCTCTTTCACTCCGGAATGAGTGATGTCGTCTTTCGTTCCTTCCCAGAGTTTCTGCCCTTTGTAGATAAACAATATCTTTTCGCCGATACCCATTACTGAATTCATGTCATGGGTTACCACGATCGTCGTGATATCCAGGTCTGACGAAATGTCCTCGATGAGTTCGTCGATGAGGATGGATGTCTGAGGGTCGAGCCCGGAATTGGGTTCATCGCAGAATAAATAGTTCGGGTTGTTGACAATCGCGCGCGCAATGCCGACACGTTTTTTCATGCCGCCACTAATCTCCGACGTCATTTTCTTGTTCACGTTCTCCAGGCCGACGCGTTTAAGACAGAAATTCACACGTTCCAGCTTTTCCTCTTTGCTCATTCGCGTGAGTATGTCCAGGGGAAATCGAACGTTCTCTTCAACATTCTTGGAGTCAAACAATGCTCCACCCTGGAAGAGCATACCGATTTCACGCCTAATCTCGATTTTCAGGTCGCGATCGCCTTCGGAAAAATTCCGCTTGTCGTAAAAGACCTGACCCTCGTCCGGCTTGATTAGTCCCACAATGCATTTCAGGAGAACGCTCTTACCCGTGCCACTGGCGCCGATGATAAGATTAGGTTTCCCCTTCTCGAAGATGCCGCTGACATTCCTGAGAACTTCTTTGCCGTTAAAAGACTTCGAAATGTTTCGTGCTTCGATCATGGAGCGAGGAGTAACTGGGCGAGGAAGTAATCGGCGAGCAATACGGCGATCACGCTGGTGGTAACGGCCTGGGTGCTGGATACCCCTACTTCAAGGGCACCACCTTCCGTGTAATAGCCTTTGAATGATGAAATGGAGGACACCAGGAACGCGAACACCACCGCCTTGATCAATGCGAAGGTCACGGTAAAATCATTAAAGGATGACCGGATACCCAATACATAATCATTCGGCGTGATAATGCCTGTCACCGTTCCTACAAGATAACCCCCAACCAGCGCGCAAACGCCGGCGAATACGACCAGCATCGGATACATGAGCATGGAGGCGACGATCTTGGGCAGGACCAGGTACGAGATCGAGTTGATGCCCATTACCTCAAGCGCGTCCACCTGTTCGGTAATACGCATTGTGCCCAGTCCACCTGCCATGCTGGACCCGACCTTGCCTGCATAAATGATCGCCATGATGGTAGGGGCAAGCTCGAGCACGGTCATCTCGCGCACCACCTGCGAAATCACGTAAGTGGGTATCAGGGGGCTGACCATGTTAAACGCCGTTTGTACCGTGGTCACCGCGCCAATGAATGTCGATACCAGGGCGAACAGAAAAAGCGATCCCACCCCGATCGACACACATTCATCAATAATCAGGCGGTAGTAAGTCCGAAAAGACTCCCGATTGGTGAACAAGTGCGCAATAAAAATGAAGTATTTGCCGAACTCTCTGATCATCTGCGAGAAAATCAACTCAACTATTTATCTTGCTAAAGATACTGGAAAATAACAATACGCAACCAATGCGCAAACTCATTGTCGTAACGGGCGGCTCAAAGGGGATTGGGCGGGCCATTCTCGAAAAATTTGCTTCTCGCAACTTCGACGTGGTAACATGTTCCAGGACGGGGGAGGACCTGGAACAACTTAAGCGTGAATTCCTCGGCGCGTATAACGGTATCGAGGTGGCAGTGTTCAAGGCGGACATGAGCAACAAAAGCGAAGTTCAGGCTTTCACCAGGTACGTCAATGGACTAGGCAGACCCGTCGATGTTCTGGTGAACAATGCAGGATATTTTATCCCGGGTGCAATAACATCCGAAAAGGAAGGTACTCTGGAAAGCATGATCGCGGGCAACCTCTACAGTGCGTATTATACTACTCGGGGACTTGTTGATCAAATGAAAGTGCGGCGGTCGGGTCATATCTTCAACATGTGCTCAATCGCCAGTATTCAGGCCTATCCAAATGGGGGTTCATATGCTATTTCCAAGACTGCCTTGCTGGGTTTTTCGCGGTGCCTGCGTGAAGAACTGAAGCCATTCGACATCCGGGTTACGGCTGTCATGCCGGGCGCAACCCGTACCCGCAGCTGGGATGGCGCCGATTTGCCCGCCGAGCGATTTATGAAGGTGGAAGACGTGGCGGAAGCGGTATATGCTGCTCATGCGCTGTCGCCTCAAGCTGTCGTCGAGGAGATCCTTCTGCGGCCGCAGCTCGGCGACATATAGGTCGAGGCACGATTCCCCGGGAACCAAATAAAGGTTAATTTTGCTGATGCTTAAGCCCGTGAATCCAGCGATCACTTCCATTAGGCAATATTGCAATAGCCTCGTCCGATACAGCAGGCGACAAACCGTAGAGGTTCGCGTCGGCAACCTGGCACTGGGTGGCAACAATCCCATTCGCGTTCAGTCCATGACGACGGTCGATACAATGGATACCATGGGGTCGGTCGAACAGACCATTAGGATGGTCGAAGCTGGTTGTGAATACGTGCGCATCACGGCACCGAGTATCAAAGAGGCGCAGAACCTCGAGGTTATCAAGAAAGAGTTGCGCACGCGTGGTTACGACGTCCCCCTCATCGCCGATATCCATTTTACGCCCAACGCCGCTGAACTCGCAGCGCGTTTGGTTGAAAAAGTCAGAATTAATCCAGGCAACTACGCCGACAAGAAACGTTTCGAGTCAATCGAATACACCGATGCTTCATACAATGCGGAGTTGGACCGCATCAGACAAAAGTTCACGCCACTAGTGAAGATCTGCAAAGAGTATGGAACGGCCATGCGCATCGGCACCAACCATGGTTCGCTCTCCGATCGCATCCTGAGTCGCTACGGCGATACTCCCCTTGGAATGGTTGAGTCTGCTCTCGAGTTTCTGCGAATCTGTGAAGACCACAATTATCACGACATCGTTCTGTCGATGAAGTCGAGCAACCCCAAGGTGATGATCGAGGCATACCGGCTATTAGTCAACAAGCTGGATGAGGAGGGGCTCAAGCCGTATCCTCTTCACCTTGGCGTGACGGAGGCGGGAGATGGTGAGGATGGACGAATAAAATCGTCAGTGGGAATTGGCACTCTGCTGGAAGACGGACTGGGAGATACCGTCAGGGTATCCTTGACCGAAGAACCAGAAGCTGAAGTACCAGTCGCGCGCATTCTCGCCGACCGCTATAGCCAACGGGAAGGGCACGCGACCGTTCCGGAGATCACCCATTACCCGATCGACCCGTTCGACTACTCGCGACGCGAGACGCTCGAAGTTCACAACATCGGCGGGCACCAGGTGCCGAGGGTAATTGCTGACCTTTCAACCCGGGAAAAAGTCACCCCTGCCAGCCTTTATGGTCTGGGTTATCAATATTCGGTCGCACTCGATAAGTGGCATATTTCCGATGTAGCATGTGATTACATCTACCTGGGCGATACTTCCATTGATTTTGAGATACCAGGCACCCTGGGGCTCATCGTTAATCATCGTGTTTGGTCTCCGGGGATACAACGGTGCTACCCGTTGATAAGCGCCGGCGACTATCCCGGTGTTGCTCATGCGTCTGAGGAAGTAAACTTCATCAGCGCCCGCCTGTATGATTTTACGGCAGCGTTTTTGGCCAAATTGAAATCAGACTCCTCCGCAGTGCTGGTGATCGAGACAGGCAACGCCCATGCGATGGCCGAACTACGACGGATATTTGTCGAGCTGCTCAACGCTGATTGCAGGACGCCGGTAATCATCCGGCGGCATTACGACCCGTTGCCTGCCGGTCATTTGCAGTTGTATGCTGCCACCGACGTTGGAGGATTGCTGATCGATGGTCTGGGTGATGGTGTGCTGCTTACGACCGGAGATCCCGGAAGCGAGAAGATGGTGAATCAAACCGCCTTTAATATTTTGCAGGCAACGCGCACGCGTATTTCAAAGACGGAGTATATTTCGTGCCCCTCGTGCGGCAGAACGCTGTTTGATCTCCAGGAGACGACGGCAAAAATACGGGAACGAACATTCCACCTGAAGGGCGTCAAGATTGGAATTATGGGATGTATCGTGAACGGCCCCGGCGAAATGGCTGACGCAGACTACGGGTATGTCGGGTCCGGCCCCGGCAGGATCACGCTTTACCGCGGCAAAGAGGTAGTCAAACGAAATGTGCCCACAGCTCAGGCCGTTGATCAGTTGATTGAACTGATCCGCGAAGACGGCAACTGGGTGGAAATGAAAAACCTGGATCACCATGAGTGAAAATACAACCAGCGACGACAACAAACGCAAGAGAAGAAGCTTCCGACAGTTTATGGACCTGGGTGAGGTCGGAGGTTATTTTTTCAGATCGAAGGACCCCTCGCGACCGTCCAACATCAATATCAGGATGATGCATGGGATCAATAAGATATCCATGATCGTCTTTCTGTTGGGCATCCTGTTCATCATTCTCAAGAAGTTGTTGTGACCTTTGCGGCATTCGAAATCATTTGCCTTGCGGCTCACTAAAACCCCTGAATCTGCGTTAAAAAAGGGGATTTGGGACCTTGATAAAATTGATTTTCAGCCAGTTATGCCGGTCTTTTTCGCTGATTTTGTGGTTTATTTCCGTATTTTTACTTGATTTACCCCACTCATGACAAGGGCTTTGAGTGTCATAAGCGCATGCTTGCTGCTGGGATCTTGTACCCAGCGTATGATCTGCCCTGCCTACCAGAGTGCGTTCATCTATGACAAGGATGAGCTCCGCAAAAAATTCAGCTATTTCGAGCAGGATTCTACTCCTAAGGTGTTTGCGGCGGGAGGTAAGAACAAGTACCTCATAGCCGAACAAACCAGCTATAAGGCCCGCATGCGGCGCCTCCAGACGGTGGCGATGAAGCCGGTAGCGGTCGTGGTTCCTGACTCCCTGACCGGCGATGCTGAGGTTTCCCAGGACGAACTGGCACGCGCCGCCCAATCCGTTATCGACAGCACTTTCGTGGTCGATGTGCCGCAGGAACCCGCCCCGGCAGCGGATTCGGCTTACGTTATCACCGTTGACCGGGAGGTGCGAGTGCTGAAATACAATGGTCCCGATAGTCTCGACTTTGATTCTATTCGTTTCGTGTATGTTCCTCAAAAACCGGAGTACTACATCAAGGAGGTGGGCTACAATATGGAGCAGGACAATTATATGTGGTATATGCGCGATGCCATTGTTCTGCCTGACGTGAAGTTGGCCAACGACAAGCAAGGCAAGAGAGGAAGTCAGGGCACTGCTCGGCGCAAGAAGGGCTCCGGCGGATTCTTCAAGAATCTCTTCAGGAAGAAGTCTAAAGAGCCATCAGATTCCCTGGAAACCCCTGGGCCCGAGGAACAGGAATTCGATTTCATCGACTCCGATTCGGTCGCGGTAGCCCCGGATGGGACCACACCTTCCGGCGCGCGCAAAGGCTTGCTTGCCAGGAAGAAAGTAAACAGCAATCGGCCCCCTAAATCGGACGCAAAGCCGACGGATAAGAAAAAGGAAGACGAAGGAGACGGTTTCTAGTCGAACAACGTCAGGTTTCCGAACTGATCGGCCGGCGGAGTAGGAGTGATCATCGAGGGGACGTCGAATGCGGGATTGCCGATGCGCGGGGAGACAGGGTAGTGAGTCATACCCGCCGCGGGATACGGCCTCAGGAGCGCCGTCAAGGCATCTTCAGCCGTGGTGTTGTCCAACCACAGTACCTCATCCTGACGAGTCAATATAACAGGCATTCTTTCCTGGACCTGACCGACTAACTCGTTGGATTCGTGCGTGATCACGGTAAAGGTTTGAATTTCCTTGCCTTCCGTGTCCTCGAATTCCTCCCAGAGGCCCGCCATCGCAAAAGGGTCACGCGAGTTGAGGACAAAACGATATGGAATGGCTGTCTTTTTCCCGACTTTTTTCCATCCGTAAAAACCATCGGCGGGGATCAGGCACCGGTTCTTTCGCAGGGCCTTTTTAAGGGCAGGTTTTTCGTCGAAGCTCTCGGCCCTGACATTGATCGTCTTTTCGCTGGGCATTTTGTTCTTCGACCATTCAGGCGAGGTTCCCCAGTAGAACAACGATACTCCATCCGGGTTGGTATTGGTGATTACGGGTAGCAGGTGCGTGGGCGCTGCATTATAATGGGGTTTGTAGAAGTCGAGGACGTCAACGGAGAATCTGTCCCGGATCACTTCAGGGGTCACCGTAATGCTGTAGCGATCGATCATCGTGAGGGATTAAGTCAGGCCATCGATAAACGCGAAGGCTCGCTGCTCAGACCAATATAGCCCATTTTTGTTGAATTGTGTGAACCCCACATGCCCTCCGCGCGGGAGTACTTCCAGCCGGATAAAGGGGTGACGCTGGAGAGAAGCTGCTGGAAAGCATTCCTTGCTCAGGAAAGGGTCGTTAAGAGTATTGATAATGAGTGCGGGCGTCCGTATCCCGTCAAGGAAATAAACTGAACTGCAGCGGCGATAGTAGTCCAATGCGTCGATAAAGCCGTGTAGGGGAGCGGTATAACGGTCGTCAAAGTCTTTCAGAGTTTTTATCTTTTCGATGCCCTGGGTGTCCAGCCCGCTCATCATAGTGGACTTGCGCAATACCTTGTTCTTCAGACTTGCGAGGAACCGGTTGGCGTATATCCAGTTCGCGCGCCTGGATATTTTTTCGCAGCTCGTGCGAAGATCCATAGGCACCGATATCGCGACGGCGCTCTTGATCTCGCCCCTCGGAGCCGCTTCACCCAGATATTTTAGTGTAATGTTGCCGCCAAGGCTGAAGCCAACCAGGGAAATGTTGTGGTAGCCGCCGATTTCCGCGGCATGGTCAACCACAACATCGAGGTCGTCAGTGGCTCCGCTGTGGTAGAATCTCGGTTTGAGGTTCATCTCTTCGCTGCATCCACGGTAATTCCACGCCAGAACGTCGTAGCCATTTTCGAAGAATACTTTGGCCATGCCCCTCACGTAAGCACGCTGGCTGTTCCCTTCCAGCCCATGCGAAATGATCACGAGTCTGTCCGATCCACTGCGTAGCCAGTCCAGGTCGAGAAAATCGCCATCGGGTGTGTTGATGCGCTCGCGTGAATAGGGTTGGAGGGTCACCCGCCTCATCAGCGCCGGAAAGATCGTCTCGAGATGTGCGGAGAACAGGATCGAGGGGGGAGTATACGCGGGAATTTCGGCCATCGCTTCTTATCCGGGAAAATTGTTCTCAAGATACGATTGAACGATGTTCTTTTGAACCGTCAGAGCAGCGACTATTTTTTCGCGATGATTTGCAGATGCCCAAGGTGATGCTCGCCATGCCAGGCATAGAGGGCGATCAATCTGTCTAAGGGTAACTGTTTTTTCGTTTCGGGATGCGTGAACTCACGCTGAAGATCGGTTGAAGTGAGCGAACGAATGAGCACCACCCACTTGGCATGAAGGGCTTTTAGAAGTTGTACTGACAACGCTGGATCAGCCGAGACCTCCGCGGTTTCGGCCCAGGATTTCTCGTCATAAGCCTTGATGAGAGGACTATTCTCCGTCAATGTCCATTTGAAGCGTATGTAGGCATTCAGGTGGCTGTCGGGCAGATGGTGGAGCACCTGTCGTGCGGTCCATCCACCATCGCGGTAGGACGTCTCCAGCTGAGCTGGTGAAAGGCTTTTGAATACGTTCTCTACTTTGGCCGGTAGGGCCTCGATCCGGGCAATGTTGTTAAGTACGTCTTCACGACTGTAAGATGGACGTGGATCAAATTTACCGATCGGGTATTTGAGCGACTCGTCAGGGCTCATGAACTTCTTCTGTTACTTCTTCCTCTACGCGTTTACGTCGCTTACGCACGCGAATATTGACCATCTCGATCAGCATGGAAAATACGACCGCGAAGTAGATATATCCTTTTGGAATATCCTTATTCAATCCTTCCAGAAAAATCATGAAACCGATTAGAATCAAAAATCCGAGTGCGAGCACTTCCATGGATGGATGCTTTTGAATGAACTCACTGATCTTCGCCGAAAATATGATCATGATCCCGATGGAAAGGATTACCGCGATGATCATGATGATCACTTCGGT
>CAZLWX010000132.1:0-9351 GCA_964563295.1 uncultured Roseivirgaceae bacterium
ATCGTATTTTTGGGCGGAATAACTCAACGGCGCGAACTTAAAATCGCAGCAGTCCTAATCCGAGCAGCCTTGTTGATAAAGGAGTCTGAGTCGAGGTATCGATTCAATTCGTAGTTTACCGAATGCCCAAAGCCGACTTAAAGACCGGGGACTTACCGCCCTCCTACGTTGCCCACGCACCGGCCATCGCTAGACTTCGGAAGGCTGACTCCGAGGCATCCCGATTACTATCGGGAGAACGCAGAGAAGTTTGACAGGACAATAGCACATCAATCGGTTTGTCGAGAACCGACTGTTCCTTCGACATCATCGGCCAGTTGTTCCAGGTCTTCGCTTTCACGTTGGACATCTTCAGTTTCTTTGCGCTGATCTTTGGATATCGGGCTTTCAGGAAATGGACGGTGCTTGTTTGTTTCCGGCGACAAGTCACGCTCCGACTTGGTCAAGTCCTCTTCGGTAAGCTTATCTAATTGCCGCTTCCGGTCCTGGCGTTCCGGATTCCTATCTTGTGTATTCATGGCTTCATTTGTTTGACCCGCATTCAGCGGCAAAAAATCA
Source organism: uncultured Roseivirgaceae bacterium (assembly GCA_964563295.1). Taxonomy (GTDB): domain Bacteria; phylum Bacteroidota; class Bacteroidia; order Cytophagales; family Cyclobacteriaceae; genus Chryseosolibacter. The sequence continues at coordinate 559 of CAZLWX010000132.1, forward strand.
TTCCTTTCCGTACAGCGCCCGGCTGGCAGGGTATTCAGACCGGCCACCGACAATTCCGGAGTATGATTACCGAATCCGACGAAATAAACAGCAGGGCGGAGCATCGACACCCGCTGCCGGTCTGCATTTTTTCACATCCGAAAAAACATCGGATATGATGGAGCCGCAGATCAACGTTTCCCCCAATTCCCCAGGCATGACGTCGACGCCATCGCTCATGCTGGAACAGCTGCTGACGAGCAAGGAGACTGGACACCTCATCGGAGTGATCTTGCCGGCGGTCCGCCCGGGTATCCTGACGTGTTTAGTAGAGGATGTCTGTCGCGACGATGACGAAGATGACTTCCTGGTTGTGCTTAGTCAAAACGTGCTACTGCCAGGCCGGTCAGAGGCCACAACAGTCTATCTCAAGGAAATTTCTGGAGTATTTTCGATTTAAGTTGTCGGTATTATAGTGCTGATTGCTAAGTAATTATATTTAGTATTAGGGAAATTAAACGTATGTTTAAAAAACTTGTTTAATTCACTCTCGTTCACGACGTTTGCATCGTGAAGGCATCGAAGAAACGCAGCAGCAAGCCGGTCGACCGTTCGACCGAAGAACGGATCAAGGAAGCGGCGCGCACCCTGTTCACGCGAAAAGGTTTCGCGAGTGTTCGCACCCGCGACATCGCTGAAGAAGCCGGGATCAATCTCGCCCTGCTGAACTATTACTTCCGCAGCAAGGAGAAGCTCTTTGAGTTGATCATGATGGAGAACATCCAGCACTTTATGGTCGGCGTCAAGGAGATCCTGATCAATGAAGGCACTACGCTTAAAGAGAAGAACGAGCTGATTGCAAGCCATTATATTGATATGCTGCAGCGCCATCCCCACCTTCCGATGTTTATCCTCGGTGAGTTGCGGCGGCACCCAGAAGCTTTTGTCCAGCGCATGGGCATCCGCGAATTCCTGTTTAAGTCCAGCTACTTCCGGCAGCTGAATGAAGAGGTGCGCAGGAAGCGAACCGGAATCAGTCCGTTGCACTATTTCGTCAACACCATAGCTTTGATCGTTTTTCCTTTTGTCGGTAGCCCGATCCTGAAAATAGTGGGCGACATGAGCGATGATGAGTTCAACAGCCTGATGAATGAAAGGAAAACGCTTATCAGCAAATGGGCGGAAGTCATGTTGAACACGTGAGTGGTGAACCAAGAAGAACAAATGATCCTATGAAATATCTGGTTTTTTGCTTGATACTACCCGTGGCCGGCGCCGTGGCACAATCTACCGGGGAGTCGTTGACCCTCGAAGAGTGTTATACTCTTGCCGAACAACATTACCCTCTCGCGAGACAGCGCGAACTGATTGCGAAAAGCAAGGAGTACACCCTGTCCAACATCTCAAAAGGAAGTCTCCCGCAACTATCAATCCTTGGCCAGGCGACGTATCAATCCGACGTCACAGAACTTCCGATATCATTTCCGGGTGTCGACCTCCCCGTTCTTCCAAAGGATCAGTACAGGCTTTACGGCGAGGTAAACCAACCGCTTACTGATCTTTTGACCGTTCGGCAAAACAAAGCGTTGGGTGACATCCGCGCTACGATCGAGCAACAAAACATCGAATCCGAACTCTATCAGCTCCGCGAGCGAATCAATCAACTCTACTTTGGCGCGCTGCTCATTGAGGCCCAGGTTGACCAGAATGAGCTGGTGAAGAAGGACATTTCTACTGCCATGTCGCGCGTGGAAGCCGCGATCAATTTCGGAACGGAGTTGAAAAGCAGTCTCGAGAAGTTGAAGGCGGAATTGCTGCGAGCGGACCAACGCTCGATCGAACTTCGGTCCGCGCGCAAAGCCTATCTTGAAATGCTCGGCCTCTTCATCAACCAAACCATTGACGACAAAGTGGAACTAATTAAGCCGGTGGCGTTGCCTATCTCCCAGGAGATACACCGGCCGGAGTTGAAGGCCTTTGATCTTCAGCGACAAAGTCTTGCCGTTGAAAACAAGCTGATTACGACGCGTAACCTCCCGAAGTTTGCCCTTTTTCTCCAGGGAGGTTTTGGTCGTCCTTCACCAGTAAACTTCCTGTCCGACGAGTTTTCAACCTACTACATTGCCGGTTTGCGACTGAGTTGGATGCTCACCGGGTTTTATACTTCGTCGCGAGAGCGGGAACTTCTCATCATTCGCGGCAATCAGGTCGACACCCGGCGGGAAACGTTCCTTTTTAACACCAATGTCGCGGCCACACAGACACGCAATGAGATCATGAGGCTAGAAGAACTTTTAGCCACGGATAATGAAATCATCGTCCTGCGCGCATCTGTGAAGAAGTCCGCAGAATCGCAGCTCGATAATGGCATCATCACTGTGAACGACTTTATCCGCGAGGTCAACAGCGAAGACCAGGCTCGTCAGGGAAAGCTGTTGCACGAAGTGCAGCTCCTGATGGCCCAATACCATTACGCAACCCTCTTGGGAACAAACCACAAGTAGCATTGTAACCATTTGAAAATTATGAGACCCAAACCAGCAACGATACTCCGTTATTATACATTGGCAATGGCAACCGTGCTGTTGACGTCATGCGGCGACAACAATGACAAGTTTGACGCGTCCGGGAGTTTTGAATCCGAAGAAGTAATCATTTCCGCGGAAGCGACAGGAACAGTCCTGCAATTCGATGTAGAGGAGGGCCAAGAGCTCAAAGCGGGACAATTTCTGGGCTATATCGACAGCACCCAGCTGTTCCTCAGGAAGAAGCAGCTTGAATCCCAGATCCATTCGATTCTGAGCCAGCGTCCCGACATCCAGGCACAATTGGCATCCCTGCGCGTTCAACTCGAGTCCGCCGAGCGGGAACAGCAGCGCTTTACCAACCTGGTCAAAGCAGGCGCTGCCACCCAAAAACAGCTCGACGATGTAACAGCCCATGCCGAAACCATTCGCAAGCAGATTGCCGCCCAACACTCCGCGCTATCGATCACAAGCGCCAGCCTCAACACCCAGACGGGTCCGCTTGAAGTGCAAATCGAACAACTTCGCGACCAATTGCGAAAATGCCGGATCATCAGTCCTATGAATGGAACGGTGCTTACGAAATACGCTGAAGAAAAAGAAATGGCTTCCATGGGAAAGCCTCTGTTCAAAATCGCCGATCTGTCGACCATGATCCTTCGGGCTTACATTTCGGGGAGCCAGCTGCCTCAGGTGAAACTCAATCAGAAAGTGACTGTGCTGGTAGACTCCGCCGATGGTGAGTATCGGGAGTTGGAGGGCACTGTGGTTTGGATAAGTGATAAAGCTGAGTTCACACCCAAGACAATTCAGACCAAAGATGAGCGAGCCAATCTGGTTTACGCCTTGAAGATTCGCGTCAGCAACGATGGAACGCTGAAGCTCGGAATGTATGGTGAAGTGAAGTTGCGATGAATCCAGTCGTTCTCGATAACATAACGAAGACCTACAACGAGGGTCACGTGCAGGCGGTGCGGGGGGTGACCTTCGACGTCAATCCCGGCGAGCTATTCGGCCTGATTGGCCCCGATGGAGCGGGCAAGACCAGTATTTTCAGGATACTGACGACGCTACTCCTTCCCGATGGGGGAAACGCCGCAGTAGATGGATTCGATGTTGTAAAAGATTACGAACACATCCGAAACCGCGTGGGGTATATGCCCGGCCGGTTCTCGCTGTACCAGGACCTCACCGTCGAGGAGAACCTGAACTTCTTCGCCGCACTGTTTGGCACCTCCGTGGCCGAGAACTACGACCTCATCCACGACATCTACGTGCACATAGAACCCTTCAAGAATCGCCGGGCCGGGAAACTCTCCGGAGGAATGAAGCAGAAGCTCGCGTTGTCGTGTGCTCTTATCCACCGGCCCTCCGTGCTTTTTCTCGACGAGCCCACCACAGGCGTTGACACCGTCTCCCGGAAAGAATTCTGGGAAATGCTGAAGCGGTTGAGGCATCAGGGCATCACGATCCTCGTATCGACCCCATATATGGACGAAGCAACATTGTGCGACCGGATTGCCCTTATTCAGACCGGACAGATTCTCTCCATCGACACGCCCCGGAATATCATTGACGCTTATCCTGAGAAGTTGTATGCAATCTCCGGCCAGCGGATCTACCAGCTACTCAAAGACCTCGAAACGTTCGGCAATACGCGCACATGCTTCACGTTTGGTGAAAATCTTCACTATTCCTTTCTGGAAGAAAATGATATCTCGATACAAGACGTGAGGGGCTACCTGGAAGAAAAGGGACACAAAGGCGTGCAAATCCTGCCTATTACCCCGACCATTGAAGACTGCTTTATCAGGTTATTAAAGGAACAGTCATGAATGCTGTAATCCATACGCACGATCTCACCAAGCGATTCGGCGCCTTCACAGCTGTGGACGCGATCACGTTCGACGTGGATCAGGGTGAAATCTTTGGTTTTCTTGGGGCCAATGGCGCCGGAAAAACTACGGCCATGCGGATGCTTTGCGGTCTCTCGGTTCCAACGTCCGGACATGCTACCATCGCCGGATACGATGTCTACCGGCAAACGGAAAAGATCAAGCGCAGCATCGGGTACATGAGCCAGAAATTTTCCCTTTACGAAGACCTAACCGTGATAGAAAACATCAACTTCTTCGGCGGCATCTATGGGCTTTCGGATAAGGAGATTAAAAAGAAAAGCAGTGAACTGATTAGCGTGCTCGGACTTCAATCCGAGGAGAACAAGTTAGTCCGGGAGCTTCCTCTCGGGTGGAAACAGAAGCTGGCATTTTCCGTCGCGATCATCCATGAACCGCGCATCGTCTTCCTCGACGAGCCCACGGGTGGCGTTGACCCTGTAACACGGCGTCAGTTTTGGGACCTGATCTACCGGGCCGCTGAGCGGGGGATGACAATCTTCGTTACCACCCATTATATGGATGAAGCTGAATACTGCAACCGAATTTCAATCATGGTTGACGGACGCATTGAGGCACTTGATTCACCCGGCAGTTTGAAACACCGCTTCAATGCCCGCTCGATGGACGATGTATTTTACCAGCTTGCCCGCGGAGCTACGCGCAGTGCCGACTAGAAATGGAATGACAACGACAAACTATATAATGTGAAGCAGTTCCTGATTTTCATCCGGAAGGAATTCCAGCATGTTTTCCGCGATCGGAAAACCTTGCTGATGCTGTTCGGACTGCCGATCGTGCAGATCATGTTGTTCGGCTTCGCATTGACTAATGAGGTCAAGAATTCAAAGATCGTCGTCGTGGACTATGCCAAAGACCGGTCGTCACAGCAGGTCATCGATAAGATTGCCTCCAGTGCCTACTTTGAAATCGAACGCGCATTGATGAGCCACGACGAGATCGAAGCTGCCTTCAAAAAAGGAACCATCAAACTTGCTGTTGTATTTCCCGAGGGCTTCGATTATGATCTCCATCACCAGAATGAAGCCGCCGTTCAGGTAATTGCCGATGCCACCGATCCTAATACAGCCACCACATTAACGAACTATGTGTCGGCCATCATCGGTGACTTTCAGTCCAGCCTGATGCCGGAAAATTCGATGCCTTACCGCATCATTCCCGAGATGCGAATGCTTTACAATCCGGAGTTGAAAGGGGCGCACAATTTTGTGCCGGGAGTGATGGCACTCGTGCTCATGCTCGTATGCGTGATGATGACCTCCATTTCAATTGTCAGGGAAAAGGAACTCGGTACGATGGAAATCCTGCTGGTGTCGCCCTTCAAGCCGCTCCTCGTCATTCTGTCAAAGGCCGTGCCTTACCTTCTCGTTTCCCTGATCAACCTGACGGTCATCCTGCTCCTCAGCATATACGTTCTCGGTCTGCCAGTTAACGGCAGTATAATTTTGCTTTTCGCGATCAGTTCGGTGTTCATCATCACGGCGTTGTCGCTGGGACTGTTGATATCGACGACTACCGCCTCGCAACAGACGGCGATGCTCTTGTCGCTGATGGGGATGTTGTTGCCGACGATCCTGTTCAGTGGTTTCATGTTTCCGATCGAGAACATGCCGTGGCCATTGCAGGTGATCTCGAATATTGTTCCTGCACGCTGGTATTACATTATCGTCAAAGGCATCATGATCAAGGGTCTTGGTTTTTCGGGCATCTGGAAAGAGACTCTCATCCTCATGGGCATGACCCTGTTTCTCATCGTATTGAGTTTGAGGAAGTTTAAAACACGGTTAGCATGAGAACGATCCTTTTCTTATTACAGAAGGAATTCCGGCAGATCTTTCGCAGCAAAGCGCTGCTTCCGATGATCCTCGTTGCTCCGATCCTTCAATTAATCATTCTCCCGCTTGCCGCCGACTACGAGGTTAAGAATATCAACATAGCCATCGTCGACCACGACCTTTCCACCTACTCCCGCAAGCTCGTATCGCAAATCGGAGCGTCGGGTTATTTCCGGTTAAGCAGTAACACCACTTCCTACCGGGAGGCTTTTGCGCTGATCGAGCAGGATAAGGCTGACCTGATCCTGGAAATTCCAGCGGGTTTTGAGCGCAACCTGGTTCGGGAAAACGAGCAAAAGCTTTTCATCGCTGTTAATGCCATCAACGGAGCCAAGGCCGGACTGGGCAGCGGGTACCTGGCGAGCATCATACGCGACTACAATGCGGATATTCGGATGGAATGGGTTCATGAAGATCGATTCAAACCGTTGCCTGTAATTCCAATTGCCACCAGCAACTGGTTCAATCCACATCTCAACTACAACTTCTTCATGGTTCCTGGTATTCTCGCCGTGCTTGTCACCATGCTGGGAGGCTATATGACCGCCCTGAACATCGTCAGGGAGAAGGAGGTGGGAACCATTGAACAGATCAACGTCACTCCCATACGGAAGCACTATTTTATTCTCGGAAAACTGATTCCCTTCTGGGTCATCGGAATGGTTGTATTCAGTATCGGGCTTGGAGTTGTGGCGTACCTGGTCTACGGTATTGTGCCGAGGGGAAGCATCTTGCTGCTGTATGCGTTGCTTGCGGTGTACTTGTTGGCCGTGCTGGGATTTGGCTTGCTCATTTCCACGTTTGCCGACACCCAACAACAAGCGATGTCTATTGCTTTCTTTTTTATGATGATCTTTATGCTGATGAGCGGGCTCTTTACACCGATCGACAGTATGCCGGCCTGGGCCCGGGCCATTGCTCACTTCAACATGGTGACCTACTTTATTGAAGTCGTCCGGATGATCGTCTTGAAGGGCAGTGGCTTCGACGACGTTAAATTTCATCTTCTTAAGATTATCGCCTTTGCCGTCGTCCTGAATGGGTGGGCAATCCTCAACTACAAGAAGACCAGCTAGCGACGGTTTGCCGCAGCTTCAGGCTGCTGATTTCGATGTCACCCGCGTGTTGTCTCAATGCCTCTTCACTTTCACGACGCGTTTTGCTGGCACGCTTTCTTTTTGACGAGTCCCAAACACACCAGTTTATGAAAGCGACAGTATTCATGATAATCGCGGCCATCATTTGCATCAGGCTGATGGCACAGGAGACATTTGCCACCCGCAGCGGGCGAATCACCTTCTTTTCTGAAGCGCCCATTGCCGATGTCGATGCCACGAACAACAAAGTTTACATCGTCCTGAATACAGCGACGAATGCCCTGGACGTTTCAGCGAACATGCACGATTTTCAGTTTCGGAATGAAAAGATGGGAAGGGACGCGGAGCGCGACTATATTGAAATTGATGAACATCCGAAAACTTCGTTCAAAGGAACACTGAAAGGAGAGATCAACTACGACAAGCCGGGAACGTACAATGCTGTGGCTACAGGCAGGCTGAACATTCACGGCAACGAACGCGACGTTAGTGAAAAGGGCACCGTCACCGTTCGCGATGGGAGGGTTGTTCTGAATTGTCAGTTTAAAGTGGCCCTTGACGATTACCGAATTGAAACACCAAAAATATTGGGAAAGGAGATGACGGAGGACACGGTCCTTGTTACGCTGGAAGCATCGCTCGAGCCCCAGCGTGATGCAGCCTCTAAAAAGTGAGAGTCATTTCTTATATTGGGGGGACGAGGTCCACAGTCCATGGTCGAAATCGAGTTACCCTGGAGACTGTTTTCTCAAAGGTCCACCGTCGACAGTCCACTCCCGATAGTCCCGATAGCTATCGGGATCGGGACCACGGCAAGCATTGTCGCGAGGAGAGTTATTGCAGTGAGGAGATGGTTCGATGGAATGGTCCATGGACGACCGTGCACCCCGCCAAAAGCATGCCCTCCGAAGCCTTAGCGTAGGAGGGCCAACACCCATGGCTTGCGCTGATCGCTGGAGGCACAGGCCTGATTATTCCGGCGACAGCCACACTTGCGGGGATACTTACCGGCTTGATGATCTTCATTTGGTTCCTGATCCTACATATCCCACGCGGCATCATGATCAACAACCAGAACGAGTGGACTTCCGTTGTCGAAGCGCTGGCCTATAGCGGCGTGGCCCTGGTAGTCATCTGGAATGGCAAGGCATTTCAAGACCATTGATGATTGGCACTTATCTTGATGTCAAGCTGAAAGTTCAACAGCTTATTATGAAACTGCCATTTCGAGTAATCATCATTGCCGTCGGTTGTCTGATGTTCACGACAGCAGATGCTAAGAAAGTCCCTGGCTACATCATAGATTCGTCAGGTAACAGGAAAGCGGTTGTTTTTAAAGTCCGTTTCGGACTGCTATCCTCGCGACCGAGCCTTGAAGGTCTGCAAGATCGAATTGTGTATTTCGATGAGCACGGGAATAGGCATGTTCTCTACCCGGATG
>CAZLWX010000133.1:0-9340 GCA_964563295.1 uncultured Roseivirgaceae bacterium
CTCCCGGCCGCAGTGTATAGAAGATGTATTGCCCATCGGCGCCCGTCTTGATCCAACCCCTTATATAGCCATGCCGGCGGGCCCAGCCCTTTTCATTTCCACGCCTGGGATATTCACCCGTTTGATCGGTATGATAGACGTAAAGTATCACGTCCTGTGCCGGAGTCTTTCCATCACGATGGAAGATCGTGCCGGTGATTTTCAACTTTCGACCTTGATCATTGAAGTCGGGCAACGTATCGATTGGATTGAGGATGCGGTCGCCGTACTCATGAATCGCTTCGCATCCCTCACAGCCACCACCCACAACCTTTTCTCGTTTTCCCAGGCTGTCGGATGTCGGTCCTTGTGAGCAGGCCAGTTGCATCGACATCAAAAGAATGGATAAGATCATTAGCTTGTTCATATCCCGAAGTAAGCCAGCTTTCCGGAGGGGTTCCATTCATTGTGATGACTTGCCGATAATTCTTGACGTAACGCATTCCCGTCGCTGCCATTGCGCCGTATATGCTGGTGAAAATCTTCATAGCGGCCGGCGAGGTCCTGAAAAATGCCTTAATTTACCTGTATGGATCGCTTCTGGAAATACAAGCTGGACCATGTGATCTTCTGGCTGACGACGGTAGGGTTCCACATGTTCACGCGAATTCCGCTTCTCGAAAGTGCGGGATTTTTGCAGTTCAGTTTAGAGATTATCGTCCGCAACGTGTTGCTGGCGGCCCTTATTTACGCGAACTGGTATTTGCTCATTCCGATGTTCGCCAGGCGTGGGAAGATCGTGGCTTATTCGCTGATGCTGGCGGCAGGTTTTGCGGTCTACGTGGCAGCCAAGAATGCTCACGATGTCTACCTCTACGGCTATGTTTTGAACCAGGAGGGGGCGCGCCCTTTCTTCAGCCACTCGTTCTATAATCTTTCGATTGCCCTGTTCTACGTGAGCTTCAGTGTCGCGTTGCAACTCAGTCGCGAATGGTACGCTCAGCGGGAAGTTATTCGCAAGATCGAGTTTGAAAAGATCAACACCGAGCTTGAATATCTGAAGGCGCAGATCAATCCTCATTTTCTCTTCAATTCAATCAACACCATTTATTTTCAGATTGACAAGCACAACACGCGCGCGCGGGAGACCCTGTCGGCCTTCTCGGAAATGTTGCGCTACCAGTTGTATGAGTGCAATGAGCAGGAGGTTGCGATTGAAAAGGAGGTCGCCTATCTGAAACACTATGTTGATCTTCAGCGCATGAGAAAAGACGAAAATTATCGTATTGATTTCTCCGAGTCCGGAATGGTCGGTTTTAGGATTGCGCCGATGTTGCTGATCCCGTTTATTGAGAATGCGTTTAAGCATGTGTCGCACTTTCCGTCGGGTAATGAAATCCGGATCAAACTCGATAACGCGGATGGTGTATTTCGAATGGTCGTCTTCAACACCACGGATACGGCCATGCTCAAAAGCGAGACACGGCAGGGAATTGGGCTCAAGAATGTAAAACGTCGCCTCGAATTGCTCTACAACGGCCGTCATAACCTCCAGGTCGACGACTCTTCCGCTGGTTTTGAAGTAAGCCTTCAACTGATAGTTGGTCAAAAATGAAAATAAACTGCATTGTTGTAGATGATGAGCCCGTTGCGCGCAAGGGGATATGCGAGTACGTCACGGAAGTTGAATTCCTGAACCTGGTTGGACAATGTGAGAGTCCCTTGAAGGCATCGGCACTATTAAGTCAGCATCCTGTCGATCTGATTTTTCTTGACATTCAAATGCCGAGGATGACGGGAATTGAATTCATCAAAACCCTGAAAAATCCACCGCTGGTCATATTGACGACGGCCTATTCCGAGTATGCCCTTGAGGGATATTCACTCGACATTGTCGACTACCTCATGAAGCCCGTGACGTTCGACAGGTTTCTGAAAGCTTCGCAAAAAGCATTCGAGATCTTCTCCCTGAAGAAGCGCGCGGGGCAATTGCCGCAAGCGGAAGCAGACTATTTCTTTGTAAAGGCCGACAGCAAGTTCGAAAAGGTACACTACCCGGAGGTCCGGTACATCGAAGCCATGCAGAACTACGCGGTTATTCACATGGCGAGCCGCAAACTGATCACATATTTGACAATGACCAGCCTGGAGCAACAGTTGCCAGCGGAGCAGTTTCTGAAAGTGCATAAGTCGTTTATCGTCTCCATTCAGCAGATCAAGGCCATCGAGGGGAATGAATTGATCATCGGCGAGTCCCGTATCCCTATCAGCCGCAGCCTCCGCGACGAGGTGGTGCGGCAGATTGTGGGGAATAAACTTTTTAAAAGGTGAAAGGTGTCAAAACTCCAAATGACCAAAATCCGACATTCCAATTAAACCCCAATGACCAAACCTGGAGTTGCGAATAAGCACAATAGCACACCGTCAACACTTCAACACTTGAACACTCCGAACACTAATTCGACACAAATTGTTTTTATTTGCAGAAATACGACATGGAACCACAGACCATCCTATATATCATCGTCATCATTGCTACCGCCAGTTATGTTTTTGACCAGCTGCTCGACTATATAAACCTCAAAGCCCAACGCCCCGACATTCCGGATGAAGTTGCCAGCTTCTATGATCGGGAGAAGTATCTTAGGTCATTGCAGTACCACCGCGACCTGACCCGCTTTTCGTTTCTGACGTCGGCGTTCGGCTTTATCTTATCGCTTTTCATGCTGCTGTCCGGTGGCTTCGGATGGCTGGATACGGTGCTCCGGGAATTTTTCTCGAATGAGATCATTCTGGCGCTCGCCTTTTTCGCGGTCCTGGCGCTGGCTTCGGATATTCTTACCCTCCCTTTCCAGCTCTATTCGGTTTTTGTCATTGAAGAGCGATATGGTTTTAACAAAATGTCGCCGAAGACATTTGTTCTCGACAAGTTGAAGGGTTATATGCTCGCGGCCATAATCGGCGCACCACTGCTTGCCCTGCTGATTTTTCTGGTCCTGGAAATCGGGCCTTCGTTCTGGTTATGGTTTGCCGTCGCCGCCTCGATCTTTATTCTTTTTGTCAACATGTTCTATACCTCCTTGATTTTGCCCTTGTTCAACAAGCTAAGTCCACTGCAGGAGGGCGAACTCAAGACAGCGATCGAGGCCTTTGCCAGACAGGTGGAATTTCCATTGGATAACATCTATGTCATTGATGGTTCGCGAAGGTCAAGTAAAGCCAACGCCTTCTTTTCCGGAATAGGGAAGAAGAAGAAAATTGTGCTATACGATACGCTGATCAATCGTCATACTACCGAGGAGCTCGTTGCCGTGCTGGCCCATGAGGTCGGGCATTTCAAAAAGAAGCATATTATCTGGTCGTACGTTATATCAATCGTTCAGGTGTTTTTTACCCTGTTCATTCTCTCGCTGATGGTCTACAACGAGAATCTTTCTATCGCGCTTGGCGGGAGCCAGCTTTCGATCCATGTGAACCTGATTGCATTTACGATTTTGTTTTCGCCTATCTCGGGGATTACAGGACTATTGATGGCGATCTACAGCCGCCGGAACGAATTTCAGGCGGATGCCTACGCGAGCGCAGCCTATAATGGGCCAGCCCTGGCGGAGGCGTTGAAACGACTGTCGGTGGATACGTTGAGTAATCTCTACCCGCATCCGGTGTATGTGTTCTTTCACTACTCGCACCCGCCATTGTTGAAAAGGCTCGCAGCCATTTCAGAGTTATCGCCGCGCTAGCCCGCGTTGGCTGTTGGGCGTTGGCCGTTGGCCTTTGACCTTTGGCCCTTGGCCTTTGGCCTTTAGGCAGGGGTGGTCAAGAACCGGAGCAGTCGATCCCGTTAGGCATTGGTTAAATTGACGAGTCTTTAAATCCAAGGTCACAGCGCGCACGGCGGCACACGGCGTTCACAGCGAGATTAGATTTACGATCTGGATTTTCAACCACGAGGTCAGCGTGGACTTCCACCACTGGCCAGCGCTCCCCCTGACTTTGGCTCTTGACCTTTGGCCGTTGGCCTTTGGCCCTTGGCCTTTGGCCTTTAGCCTTTGGCCTTTGACCTTTGGCCTTTGATCTTTGGCCTTTATCCTTTGGCCTTTGAATTTCGGACGCTCCACCCCAGCGTTCCCAGCAAGACGATGAGCACGAGCCACGACGATGCCGAAGAAACTTTATTGCCAACGGTGTAGGCCCGGGGCATGAATCGGAATTCGATGACGTGGTCGCCGGCTGGAATCTCCAGTGCGCGCAAGACGTAGTTGGCCCTCAATATCGTCGCTTCCTCACCATCGATGGTCGCTATCCATCCTTCCGGGTAGTAGATCTCCGAGAAAACGGCCAGGCCGTCAGCGGCTGAAGAACTTTGATACTTCAGGTAGTTGAGCGTGTTTTCGACGAGTGAAATACTAGCGGCACTATCGGCGTGAAGATCCGATACGTCGAATTCGGTGGCGTTTACCACCGCCGTTGTCTTTGTGTTGTCGTCGCACGTGCTGGCGAGTTCTTCGTCAGGGGTATTTACGCGGGTGATCTCCCTTACAAACCAGGCTGGACCATTAGCGTGATCGTTGACAATAATGTTTTCGCGTCCGGGCCCAAAGACGATATACTTGACGTTAAGCATATTGATCGTTCCATAGTCTCCAAATTTGAATTGCTGCTGGGCATCGGCATAAAGTTGTCGTGTCTCGGCAATAATGCAAGAGTCGTACAAATCCTGGTATCGCCTCATCTTGGCTCCATGATAGCCACCGATGGAATGATGATGATAAGAAGTGCGGGCTTCCACGAAGGCACCCTGGAGGTTGTAAACGCGATAATAACTTTTGTCGCGGAGTATTTCCTTGTCGGCTTCCGTTAAGGCGGCAAACGGGTTTTCGCGCTTTCTCTTAAAATTCGCCTCCGTGAAGTATCGTTTGTTGACGACGGCGAGGTCGATGGTAATCAATAGCGCAAGCAATCCGTAAACCGCAGCTGGCGCAATACGACGCCGGACATCAAAGTAGAGCAAAATAAATACTGCAGCGATAAACACGATCGATCGAAAAGCGTCGGCCCGAAGCAAGCTCTGGCGGTCATCTGCGAGTGCGCTGAGGAACCATCCGGGAAGACCCTCTTCAATGTCGCGGGTGTAGTTGAATATCCCCGCGAACAGTATGAAGAACAGGCACAACCCGGCCGTGCAGCCAAGGGCCACCAGGAGTTTTTTCTTCGCCTTTTTGTCCAAACCGTTTCTCCATAATTGTTCAATACCAAGGAAGCCCAGCAAAGGCATTGAGAACAGGATGATGATCAACGCAAAGTTCACCGATCGGAACTTGTTGTAGCCCGGAAAATAATCGAACATGAAGTAGTTAAAGGACGGAAAGCTATCGCCCCAGCTCAGCATGATGCTCAAGACGCTAACCGGGACAAGCCACCAAACGAATTTCTTGTCGGCGAAAAGAATACCCAGCACAAACAAGAACACGGTAATAGCTCCGGCATAATAGGGAGCTGCCGTCGCCGTTTGTGGGCCCCAGTAGGCCGACGTGTACTGGGCCAACTGATTGGCCGTTTGTTGATCGCCGGAATTAACGAGGGCCTTGTACGATTCGCTGTCCCTGTCCTGAACAAAAAATTTTCCACTCCCGCCACCGTAGAACTCCGGGATGAGCAGGGTCATCGGTTCCAGGATACCGTACTTGTATTGGAAAGCGTAGTCACGCGTTAAGCCGGTCTCATTGCTCCGACCAGGCTGCGTCAGTTCCAACTTCCCGCGAATGGAATACTTCGTGTATTCGGTAATCGCCCAGAATTGTCCGAAGAAAGTTCCTGCGGCGATCACGGAGGCCGGGATAAGCAGCCCGACGTTGATGAAAAATTCTTTTGCCCGTTTTTCGCGAATGAACTCGATCAGACGGACAATCCCGTATGCACCTACAATGAGCAGAAGGTAATAAGTCATCTGAAGGTGGTTCTCCCTCAGATGAAGAGCAAGGCCTGACGCCACCACACCGAAGCCCAGTATTCGCCGACGCGAAAAAGTCAGGTGGATACCGGCCATCACGAGTGGCAGAAAGGCAATGGCGCCAATCCTGGAATTGTGACCCGCGCTTAACCCGACGATCAGGTAGGTCGAGAGTCCGAAGGCTAGTGCTCCGCCGATTGCAAGCCACGGTCGCACGCCAAATGCGAGTAACAAAATATAGTAGCAAACAAAACCGATAAAAATATTGACAACAGGGTGCGGAAGTCCCATTCCCAGGATCATCTTCATGAACACGACCGCCTGATTTCCCCATTGAACACTAATCAGGTATGCCGGCATGCCACTGAACACGGAGTTGGTCCAGAGCGGCTCCTCGCCGGTTCGTTCCCTGAAATCGGAGATCGCCTTGGAGGTTCCCAGGTATTGTTGAATGTCATATTGTTCCAGCGTCTTGTTTTCGAAGAAGATGGGGTTAAAGAAGAACACGGTAACCACCAGGAATACCACGACCGCAACCAAGTGGGGAAAAACATCGGTTGCAAAACGGATTTTTTTCATGACCGGCAATTTGGGGTGCAAAATAGGGATTAATTGATTCGCAATTGTAATAATTCGGATTTCGACCTATGCGGCGGCTCAAGGACTTATAGGTGCTCCTTAAGGACGTTGATTCCGGCGGCGAGGATGAGTATCGCCGTGATGCGTTTAATATAGAGCGCATTGAATTTTCGCGCGCCGATTCTCGAGCCGATCTGGCCGCCAATCAGCACAGCGATTAGCAAGGGTGTGATGAATGCCAGATCGATCCGGCTTCCACGCGAGAATTGCCCGATAAGACCACTGATGGAATTGACCAGGATAAAGAGACTGGCGACCGCCGAAATCTTCTTGGCTTCGTCCCAGCGTGTGAGGTGAAGAATAGGGGAAAGAAAGATGCCGCCGCCAATGCCAACGAGACCTGAAAGGAACCCGACACCGCCTCCGAGAAAGGTGTTGACATTCGCATTTCCAGACTGCGGACGGTCAACTCCCGGGGGTTGGATCCACAGGAAACACGATGCGACGATCAACGTAATCCCTAGCGTCACAAAAAATGTAGACTCATTGATTCGCCAATACCCGCCCGCAAAAGCCATGGGCACACTCGCGACCATAAATGGCCAGGCGCGCCTCAAGTCGAGTTTGCGCTCTTTAAAGAAGATGTATGTTCCGCCGGTAACTACGATGATGTTGCATAGTAGCGCCGTTGAACGCGTGGTAAGGTAGTCGACCTGGAGTATTGCAAGCAGCGCGAGGTAGCTTGAGCCGCCGCCAAATCCTACCGATGCGTAGATCAGGGCGATCAGAAAGAAACTTGTGATGAGTATCAACAACGGGTGGTCCATCAGCCGCCAATCGTTGACATCGACTCGAGTGGTTGATGTGATTTACGCATCGCCTCGGCTTCGAAACCATTTGTTGCACGGTGCTGAAAGGCCGTTGCCAGCGCTTTCCTGATTGAGTCGTCGTTCATTCCGGACCGTATCAGGTTCTTAATGTTCAATACACCGTCGTCATAGAGACAGGTTTTCAGCACACCTTGTGCAGTCACGCGAATTCGGTTGCAGGTTCCGCAGAATGTGCGGCTGAAGGCGGCGATGATACCGATATCGCCCGCAAATCCCGGCACACGATACAGCGCCGCGGTGCCGTTCGCTTCTTCCGGAAGCTTTTTCAGCGTGGGATAATGGTCGCTGATGTGTTGCATGATGCGACGATACGTCCAGTTCAATTTAGCATAATGACTTCCCTCGCCATTAAAGGGCATCTCTTCTATGAAGCGAACGGATACCGGATGTTCACGGGTGTATTCGACCATGGGAATAATGTCATCCGTATTTTTGCCGTCCATGACAACGACATTGATCTTCACCCGGAGTTTGTATTCGAGAAGACGCTCCAGCGTCCTGAGTACATTCTGGAACTCATCGCGAAGAGTGATCTTTCTGAATTTTTCACGGTCGAGCGTGTCGAGGCTCAGGTTGACGGAGGCGATTCCAAGTTCTTTGAGTTCGGGGATATGTTCGTAAGTCAGGACACCATTGGTGGTAATGTGCAGATCGCGCAGTCCGGGAAGAGCGACCAGACGGCGTATCAGCTTCATCAGGTCGGTGCGTAGAAATGGTTCGCCTCCCGTAAGCCTGACTTTGGTAATTCCCATGGAGGTGGTGAGGGCGACGAGGCGTTCAATCTCTTCGAAGCTGAGCAATTCCTTGCGCGGGAGGTAGGTAATTCCCTGCGGCATGCAGTAAAGACAACGCAGATTACACCTGTCCGTCACAGCAAGGCGGAGGTAGGTGATCGGTCGGCCATGGTTGTCATACAAGGTATTCTCGCTGCTCATTCCCTTCAAGCGGCCTGGTAACGACCGCTTGTTTGACTTAAAGATAGGAAATCATACTTTTATTTGTGCCCGGCACGCCCGGGCGTCCCAGAAATTGACTGTTAGAATGGCGCGCTACAAGGTAAAGGCATTTGGAATCACCCGTGAGATTCTCGGAGGCAGGGATAATGTGTTGGAATTTTCGGGCAATACAGTAGGTGATTTGCGGCAGTTTTTGATGGCCCGTTATCCGGAGTTGGGGAGCCTGCGTTCCCTTTTTGTGGCCGTCAATCACGAATACGCCGAGGACGCGACTGCCCTTGAGGAAACGGATGAAATTGCGCTGATTCCGCCTGTTGCCGGCGGGTGATGGGTTCGGTTTTTTTATGAAAATGCGGCATGAGAGGCGAATACGGAGAAAGCCGCCATTTATTGATTAATTCCTTGATAATTGGTCCCGTAATTCATACATTGGTTTGCCGCATATTATTCACATTCAACCTACCGCTTATGATCAAAATAACTGAAAAATCTATCGACGTACAGAAGGTCATCGATACTGCCTCAAGCTTAGCCGCTGGGGCAGTAAGTGTTTTTATAGGTACGGTTCGCAGTACTGCTCATGGCAAGAATGTGCTTTGGTTGGAGTACGAGGCATACGAGGCAATGGCTGTAGCCGAAATAAAAAGTATCACCGACGAAGCGTCGCACCGGTGGCCCATGTTGGGTTCCGCCATCAGCCATCGCATTGGCACTCTCAAGCCCGGTGAAGTTTCAGTTGTTGTTGCGGTCTCCACACCGCATCGGAAGGATTCATTTGAAGCCTGTCAGTTTATCATTGACAGAATAAAAGATAAGGCTCCCATCTGGAAGAAAGAAGTTTTCGAAGATGGCGAAGAGTGGATATCAGCAAGCCCGGTCAACCGCGCCGCCGAAGTTCACCACTGATCGTACACGAAGAATCCCGCGGTCACGATAGAGATCGCCAGGATCAGCGCTGAAACCATAATGAGAACCAGGTTCCTGTT
>CAZLWX010000134.1:0-9291 GCA_964563295.1 uncultured Roseivirgaceae bacterium
GCGGCGGAGACGATGGGTATGTTCATGCGGATGTTTGGTGTGAGCTGGGTGCTGGTGTCGGCTTCGCGGGGGAGTATCTCAGAGTAGGCGGGGACGAGAAGCACATCGTCATAAGTCAGTGCTTCATATAGGAACTTGTTTCGGTCGATGGGCATAGCAAATAATTTACGATCCATTATTTGCCGGGCAAAGGTATACTTAAATTTGATAATTAACTAATGGATCCATTGAGATGCACAAATGAAAATATCCCCCCTGTGTTTTTCGCCATCAAGACGTTCTTTTTAACTTATATTATCAGCGACTTTTATTTTTACGTAAATCCCATGCTATGAAACCATTCATGCTCATCTTCTGTTTAGGGTTTACTGTCTTCGCGTCGGCACAGGTTCAGACCGGGAAGGCGTCGTTCTACGCCGATAAATTTGAAGGAAGTCCAACGGCCAGTGGAGAGAAATATCGGCACAACAAACTCACGGCCGCTCACAAAACATTGCCTTTCGGCACCCGGGTAAAAGTCACCAATCTCGGAAACGACAAATCGGTCGAAGTTATCATCAACGATCGCGGTCCTTATGTCGATAACAGGGTCATCGACCTTTCACGAGCGGCGGCCGAACGACTCGACTTCATCAACAAGGGCCTCGCTGACGTGCGCATTGAGGTGATTGATCCGGGTGACGGAAAGACAAGCGATCCCGCCCGCACGATCGATAACGTCACCGTGGAGGAAAAAGAATACTATGACTTCGAGATCGCACGCCTCAAACCAAAAGGCTTCGGAGTCCAAATCGGCACTTTTCAGGAACTCGTGAACCTCATGCGCCTGTCAGACAACCTGAAGGCCTCCTACAAAAAGAAAGTCACCGTCCAGGTAAAAATCATTAACGGCATCAAGTACTACGGCATTATCCTGGGTCAGTTTTCAACTCGGCCGAAAGCGGAGAATTTCCGCGACACGGTGCGAAAGAAATTTCCTGATGCCTTTATTGTTGCCTATGACAAATTGTAGTCCCATGAACGACCCGCAAAACTACAAACTCCGCTGATGGAAGTTGCGGGGTACGCGGCCGCTGTCGCCATTGGTTTGATCCTCGGTCTCCTGGGAGGCGGCGGATCGATTCTCTCCATACCTATACTGGTCTATCTTTTCCATCTGGATGCGGTCACGGCATCGGCGTACTCCCTGTTCATCGTAGGCGTGACCAGCCTGGTGGGCGCAATACCAAAGTACAAGGATCACCTTGTGAACATCAAAACCGGAATCTTGTTTGGCATCCCTTCGATCGCCGCCATCTTTGTCACCCGAAAGTGGATTGTTCCAGCGATCCCGGACATGGTTTTCCATTCAGGTTCATTTATCCTAACAAAACGGATCCTGATCCTGAGCATTTTCGCCTTGCTCATGATACTCGCCTCGTTTTCGATGATCAAACATCGAAAAACGTTAGGCCACGACACCCAATCAATGAGAATAGTGCTCCTGGTCGTCGAGGGACTCGTCATCGGCTTTCTTACGGGATTGGTCGGCGCCGGCGGCGGATTTCTTATTATTCCTGCGCTTGTGTTGCTGACGAATCTACCATTCAAGTACGCGGTCGGCACGTCGCTTTTTATTATCGCGATAAATTCATTGCTCGGCTTCCTCGGCGACGTGTTAAACTACCCTATGGATTGGCCTTTCCTTCTATCAATAAGCGGTCTTGCCATAGTCGGTATCCTTATTGGCAACACCTTTCAGAAAAGAATTTCTTCTGGTCTGCTGCGAACGGTGTTTGGTTGGCTGATTCTGTTCATGGGGATTTGGATACTCGTCAGAGAGATACTCCTCTAGCCTGTTGACCCGACGATGCTGGCGATGACTTCATCGGCACAACGTTCGGCCGATGCGAGAGCTCCATTGATTGTTCCGGCGTTGCCCGAAACGTCCGTGGCTTCGCCCGCGAAAAACATCTTGTCCGAAAGCCTTCGTCCGAGTTCCTCACGATCGCTGATCGCTCCGCCGGGCTTCAGATATGAAACTCCTCCACGAATAAAGGGCGATTCTCCCCAGTCCTTCCATTCATAGATCACTGCGCCGTCGGGATTACGGCGAATGTTTGACGTAGCTTTGCCATCAAACGCTCCGTCGAGCTGGTCAAGGATCGAGCCGATTGCCTCGGGTCCAGCGGTCGACAGTTCTTCTGCTGCAGCCCCGAAGGCGGTCAGGCTAAGGGTCTTGTTGTACTCGCTCCTGCCGATCCCGGAAGCAAACAGTCCAGAGCCGCCAGACAACCCATAAATATAGCTGCAGTCGCCTGCCCAAAAATTCTGTTTGAAATCCAACACCACTCGTACAGCCGCATCCATCCCAATCAAACTCATCGAGTCATTCTTTGCCTTCGGAAATGCAGGAGTAAACTTGATGGTGTTTTGCTTCAGGATTGACACGGGCACCGTGACGATCAACTTGTCGACCTCGATCGAAACATTACCATCACTCCCGGAAGCACTGATTGCAACACGGGGTCCGGAGTAGTCAATCTCGTTCACCACCGTGTTCAATTCTACGAAAGGCACCACTGAACTGAACCTCGAAGCCACAACATCATGCATGGGATTGCTTCGCAACGTCAACTCAGCTTCGTCATGCTCACGATTAGTTAGAATCTCGCGCAGCCCCACAATTCCAAGGCGATCATTTGATGTTCCAAATTTGTTTGCGATTTCGGCGTTGAGAATGTCATTGACCCGTTGGCTTATACCGGCATTCGCGATGGCCTGAGCAACGGACACATTGGGACCCGAATAATTGCCGATCGCGGCGACGAATTTTTGGGCCGCGTCAAAATCCGCATCCTGTTGAAAGTCTGCACCAGAACCAAATACGCCATCCAGGATGTAACATTCCTTCCCTGCCGGAAGAACCTCCACTGTGGGAATCTGAAGTTTTCCAATCATATCGGCCCAGAGCGAATCGCTCCCGAAGATTCGGTCTGCTCCTAGCTCAATGGGGAAGTCGGTCTCTACGGGCGAATCTTCAAAATGTCTTATGGATCTGATCCGGCCACCAACGCGATCGGATGCCTCGAAGATTCTTACGGCAATACCTTTGCTGTGCAACATGTCCGCCACGTAGAGACCCGATGCGCCGGCGCCGACGATACCAACGATACCGTTGTAATTGATCTCCGGTCCAGGCTCTTCGGGTTTGCATCCGCTAAGCCAGGGCGGCAGGAGTGGTAAAACGAGTCCCGAAGTAAGGCCTGCACCAAACGTTCTAAGCCAACGTCTCCTCTTCACATCAAAATAAATTTGATAAATATAGCTATGAACCAGGAAACGTAAAAAATGCGCAGTCCAATCCCTTTAATGACCGGCGAATTGTCATTAACTTGCGTTACCCCTTGGAAAATTCAGTTAAGAAAGTAGCGATCATCGGACCCGAATGTACAGGCAAGTCTGCTCTGTCGGAATTCCTCGCCGCCCATTTCAAGACCGCATGGGTGCCCGAATATGCGAGGGGTTACCTTGAAAATCTTGTCAGGCCCTACGAACCGCATGATTTGCTCTCCATTGCCCATGGCCAGATACGGTTGGAGAATGCATGGCTGCCCGAAGCCGATCACGTACTGATTTGTGACACCAACCTTTACGTCATTAAGATCTGGAGTGAATTCAAGTTCGGCTCTGTTAACCCGGAAATTCTATCGATGATCGCATCCCGCCATTACGATCTTTATCTGCTAACCTACATCGACATTCCCTGGGAAGATGATTCACAGCGCGAGCACCCCGACAAGCGTCAACAGCTGTATGATCTTTACCTTAAGGAAATGAAAGGACAATCGGTCCCATTCGTTGAAATCAGGGGCGAGAAAACCGAGAGGCGAAAGGCAGCAATAAAAGCGGTTGAACACCTTCTTGGTCGCGTGGACCCCACGTCACCAGCGTAGCCTATCTATCCATGGTTCCCGCTGGAGAACGTGAAAGGAAATGGTTACCTTCACTTACTAATCCAGTCCACCATGAATTCCCGCAGATCATTTCTTGGAAAATCGCTTGCCGCCGCCGGTACCCTTTCCCTTTCATCCATTCAATCGCAGGCGATCGCCGAGGACATCTCCGATGCCCTCAGTTCCCTCAACAAACTCGCTCCCGAAGCTGCCGTCAACGATGATGATCTTTGGGCGCGAATGGCGCAAGCGTACACGGTCACACCCAACATACTCAACCTTAACAACGGAGGTGTCAGTCCACAGCCCAAAGTCGTCCAGGATGCTGTCGACCGCTACTACCACCTTAGCAATGAAGCACCGACGTATTACATGTGGCAAATACTGGACAAAGGAAGAGAGCCGCTGCGAAGAAAGCTTGCTGAACTCGCCGGTGTTTCAAACGAAGAAATCGCGGTGAACAGAAACGCCACTGAAGCACTCGCTACCGTCACATGGGGATTGACATTCAACAAGGGCGACGAAATTGTGATGACCAGGCAGGATTACCCGAACATGATCCAGGCTTGGAAACAAAAGGAAATGCGCGACGGTATCAAGATTAAATGGCTAAGCTTTATCTTGCCCATAGAGGATGATGAACATGTCGTAAAAGCCTTCGCCGACGCCACCACCTCCAAGACGCGGGCATGGCACATTACTCATATGATCAACTGGACGGGTCAGATCCTTCCCGTGAAAAGGCTCTGCGAAGAGGCTCGTAAGCGCGGAATCATTTCCATCGTCGACGGCGCGCACACCTTTGCGCATATGGACTTCAAGCTTACTGACTTTCAACCCGACTACTACGGAACAAGTCTCCACAAATGGCTATGCGCTCCCTTCGGAACAGGAATGCTTTACGTCCGCAAGGAAAACGTCGCGGGGCTATGGCCATTGTTTCCCAACGACAAACCGCAGGCTGATGATATCCGGAAGTTCGAAACGCTCGGAACACGCTCTTTTGCTCCCGAACAAGCCATTGCTCAGGCTATTGACTTCCACCTCGCCATCGGGAGCAAGAGAAAAGAAGAGCGGTTGCGATTCCTGAAAAATTATTGGTGTGAACGCGTGACGCAGAACCCAAGGATCCGACTCAACATCTCACTGAAGCCGGCGTACTCATGCGCGCTGGGAAATTTTTCGATAGAGGGAATGGAGCCGGAAACAGTGAGCGCGCGACTGATGTCCGAGCACCAGATCCATACCGTTGCGATCAAATGGGAGAATGTCAGCGGCGTGCGTGTTACGCCGCACGTCTACACCACCACCCGCGACCTCGATCGTTTCGTCGAAGCACTCAATAAGGTAGCCGCTTCTTAGGGGCGGCATCATCGCGCAACGCACGGCGTCGCCTTGAGGACCAGATCTTTCATACAGGCGATCCAACCGGGATGATCGTTCAAACTCTCAACCAGTTGGACTTTCTCCCCGCCATTGCGACGAAAAATTTCATGGTATTCGTCGCCGATTTCAACTATTGTTTCCAGACAATCGGCCGTGAACGCCGGGGAAAAGACCAAAATTCTCTTCATACCCTTTCGCGCACAATCTGCAACCACTTCGTCGGAAAAAGGTTTCAGCCATTTTTTATCCAGTCTGGATTGGAATGCCACACTGTACTGGCCTTCGCGGATACCGAGCTTTTCAGCCAACATCCTCGTTGTCGCGTAACAGGTTGCCCGATAACAGTATTCGTTTTGCGTATTGATACCGCTATCGCAACCCATGATGGCGCAGCTCCCCTGCGGATGTACCTTCTCTACCTGCCGCTCGGGTAACCCATGGTACGAAAACAATATATGATCAAACTCCGAAAGCGTGTATTTAGCGGCGCGGTCCGCGATTGCGTTGATGTAGTTGGGATGGTCGTAATACTGCGAGATAAATCTCATTTCAGGAACCACCCACCACTGTCGTATCACGCGCATGACCTCATCCAACGCCGAGCCAGTCGATGACGATGCATATTGCGGGAACATCGGCAGCACGATAATCCGGCTGTATTGATTAACCCTCATCTGTTCCAGGACCGATTCAATCGACGGGTTCTTGTACCGCATCGCCAGGTGAACGCCAAAGGCATCACCCAACTCACCCTGAAGGAGTTGAGCAGCCCTGGCGCTATGGTAAAGCAGAGGAGAACCTTCGTTGGTCCAAAGTTTTCGATACACTTTCGCCGAGCGCGGTGCGCGAAAGGGAACGATTATCAGGTTGACGAGGATTTTTCGCGCAAGCCAGCCGATGTCGATAACACGCGGATCGTTGAGGAATTGTGAAAGGTAGGAACGCACATCACGCACCGACGGACTGTCCGGCGTCCCCAGATTGATCAATAACACTCCGGTACGTCCTGTCATGAGCGTCAAAAGCTAGTGCAGGATGCGGGCCCGCTTGAACGGTTTGGTTTCATCAAAAAGTTTCCGGTAGGTCGCGTGTTTCTTGCACAACTTCACTTCCACCTGCTCAACGACGTTGATCATCCTGGGATTGAAATCGCCTATCCAGTTCATCTCATACTCGTCATAACGCTTGTATTCCTCCTGGAGAACCTTGCGTGATGCCAGCACCATGGCGCCGTCACATCCTTTGCCCTGGTGAGCAGGAACAACGCCGAAGAGCACGCCAAAGGCCTTTCGGTTCGTCTTCATTAACGTGTGCCAAAGGAACTTCAGCTTGCCGATCAGGTTGAGCTTGCCGTTTACATATTTAAGTATCTGGTTGATCTCGGGAAGCGAAAGGAAAAATGAAATTGGTTCGCCTTTATAGAAACCAAAATACAACAGGTGAATATCCATAATGGGCTTCATCTGTTTTACGACCATTTTGGCCTGCGCAAGCGTCATCTCCGGATTGTCGCCGCGTTTTGCCCATGCTTCATTGTATACTTTGTGGATGTATTCAGGAAGCCTGGGAATCTCCGCTTTAGTGATATGCCGGAATTCGTAGTCCGGGTCCTGCGACATCATTTCAGCTTTTTGATGAAGTCTTGGCGATAGTGGACCCTCAATGGTACGCCAGTACGTGAACTGATAGAAGTAGACCTGGAAACCATAGGCTTCAAATAGTTCCTGGTAATATGGAAAGTTATAGTTGCATTGATAATTCGGGTCACGATCGAAGCCTTCAATAAGCAAGCCCCACCACCGGTCGCGGCTGCCGAAATTTATCGGCCCATCCATAGCTTCCATTCCGCGCTTTTGCAGCCACTCCTTGCATGCATCGAATAGTGTGAACGCCGCCGTCCGATCGTTGATGCACTCAAAGAGACCCATCCCCCCGGTTGGCTGCTCATTGCCTTTCATTACCGTCTTTCGGTTGATGAAGGCTGCAACTCGCCCAATGACCTCACCGCCATCATTCAACAAGATCCAACGAATGCACTCTCCGTGCCTGAAAGTCTTGTTCTTTTCAGAGTCAAAAACGCTCTCGATGTCTTTGTCGAGGGGCCGGATCCAATGCGGTTCGTTTCGGTACAACCGAACGGGCAGGAGTAAAAATTCGCGTACGTGTGCTGGGGTGGTAACTTCTACGAGATTCATCGCTTTCAGGCGACAAGATAGGGGCTTTTGAGCACGGAGTTGAGCCGGTTTGGCAAAATGATATTAAACCGTGTTCCTTGTCCAGGCTTGCTGGCCACCGAAATCTGCCCTCCCAGCTTTTCCACGGCATTCCTGACGATATAAAGTCCAATGCCCGAGCCATCGGATTGTTCTGTCGCCCGGTAGAACATCTCAAAAATCCGGGGCAAACAGTGTTCATCAATTCCGATGCCGTTGTCGGAAAAACTAATGTCGGCCCGCAGGTGGTCGACATGAATTTTTATATTGATCTCCGACTGGTCAGTCGAAAGCTGGCGGTACTTGATCGCATTCGAGATCAGGTTTCTGAATATTTCGGAAACTCTCCATTGGTCGCTGTAGAAATCTATTCCCTCCAACTTCACCGTCTTTTTTACTTCAAACGCTCCTTCAAGATAACCGAGCTCTTTAAACGTCTGGTCGATGATAGTCCCGAGTTCGACTTTGCTGATCGCAACTTCCATCTTGAGATTCTTCGAGTGACTGAGTACATCGCCGATGAAATGATCCAGGGCCGTTACCTTTTCACCGATGATATCAATATAGTCCATCGGATTGTCGGTATTGCCTGGAAGGCGCGCGAGATTGACCAGCCCGAGTATGGACGACAGGGGAGCGCGCAGATCGTGAGACACCTTATAGACAAAGTTGTCGAGTTCCGCATTTCGCACTTTAAGTTCCTCTTCGACGTTCTTGCGATCTGTGATATCGACATAAACGCCGTAAATACCGATGGTCTGGTTCCCCATCATTACGGGAACGCCACACAGGATGACGTTTACATTCTTTCCGTTGCGGTGACGGCGAATGGTTTCTATGCTGACCACACGGTTTGACGCGATGAGATTGTTCAGATCGATTCCCTCGTTCCGCAAGGATTCCGGCACGATGAAGTCGTTGAGGTTGTGCCCTTTTAGTTCACTGCGATCATACCCGAACATTTGCTCGAACCCCCGGTTCACCTGGAACACCTTGCCGGATTCATCAAGCATGACTACTGCAAGGGGAACGTTTTGAAACAACTGTGAGAATAGTGTTTCATTCTTCCTGATCCGGGCTTCCGTCTGTTTCTTCTCTGTGATATCACGGAAGATCACCTGTATGCACGGCTCACCGTTGAATGAATAGGGGAACGCGAGTGTTTCCACATCTACCGGTTTGCCGTCCATCCGGATGAATTGCTGTTCCATGAGTGGTGCCGGGACCCCTGCTGCCACTTCCGCCATTCGGCGTTGAATCGCCTCCTTATACCTTTCGTGTACAAAGTCCAGCACATTGATCCCGATCAGCTCTCGCGATCGCTTTGCGCCCAGGATCAGGTGAGCCTGGGCATTGGCAAACAACAACTTTCCATCCTTGTGTATGACTATGCCGATCGGCAACTTTTCTACCAGGGCGCGATAACGCAACTCGCTTTCGCGGGAGGTCTCCCTTCTGGCAGTGATGTCCTGGATGACCCCCGAGCTGGTCATGCTGCCACCGTCACAACACGAATGATTGGATCTGAATTCCGCCCATCGGACGGATCCCCTGACTACAATGCGTCCTTGCCAATACCACTCATCCTTGCCTGCCAGGCTTTCCATCATGCTTTCCTGGAAATCGGTCAAGTCCTGCTCATGGATAACGGACTCGAGCAGGGAGGCATCTTGTGTCAGGTCCCTGGATGAAATGCCAAGGAGATGCTCGCAGTTCGGACTAACATAGGTGAAACCCCTGGTCCCATCAGCGTGTAA
>CAZLWX010000135.1:0-9177 GCA_964563295.1 uncultured Roseivirgaceae bacterium
ACAATTTTAAAAGGGTCTAAATAGACCCTTCGCACGCTTATTCCTTTCGGGTTGAAATTATTTTCGTTTGTGATGCCTCTGGTCGCCATGCTTAGTCGAACTAATCGTCGACATCATCTTTATATGAATTCAAACAACAGGAAGATCAGGCAAATAGTGGCAAGCATCACGATCAGAAACCACTCCCGCTGAATAAAACCCGTGAGCTGATTAAAAAACTTTTTCATGATTTGTCGATTAGGTTGACTAGAGTAAGTCAATAATCAGACCTTTCTTATTAACTGATTGATAATCAATCATTTATTTGAATATTAGGTCTAGTGATCGGTCAAAATGTGCTCATTCCTGCTCAAAAATTCCCTTTTTGGGAATCACCTTAACGAGGATGATTCATTTTCAGGAAAATAGGAAGTGGCGGTCCTTGCCCACTGAAGCTGCAATTCTAACTTTGAGTTTTTCAACCACTACCACTATTACTGCCGATGTATCTGATCTTCGACACGGAGACCACGGGTATTCCTCATAATAAGACTGCACCCATCTCGGATCTCGAAAACTGGCCGCGACTTGTACAACTCGCGTGGCAGTTGCACGATTCCCAGGGCGGATTGCTTACGCAACACAGCTACCTGATCAAGCCGGATGGTTTCGACATCCCATTCAAGGCCGAGCAGGTGCATGGCATCTCAACAAAGCGCGCCACCGAAGAGGGCCATGATATAACGACCGTGCTCGAACGGTTTGACGCTGACCTCGATCGTACGAGCCTCCTCATCGGTCACAACATTGAATTCGATATCAGCATCCTCGGCGCGGAGTTTTTGCGACTTCAGTTCAGCACGGAAAGACTTCTCAGCCTGGTCAAGGTCGATACCGGCCTGGTCTCCACCGACTACTGCAAGCTGTCGGGTGGTATTGGCGGCAAGTTGAAGATGCCGAGACTTGTCGAGCTCCATGAAAAACTGTTCGGAACTCCTTTCGACGATGCCCACGATGCATCGTATGACGTAGCGGCGACGGCGCGGTGTTTTTTTGGTCTCATCCGCGAGCGTGTAATCTCCCCGTTCGATGCCACGCCGCCGGAAGCGATCCAATACCAGGAGCCCAACCTCGAAGCCGGCAACTCGACCAAACGGGAAAGGCGCAAGGAGGCGGGCTACTCGCTTACCGTCGAAGAGACCATCTTGTCCGGACGGCCCTTCGTCCACCTGCACACGCATTCGCAATACTCGGTGCTGCAGGCCACTCCGGACATTAAAGCGATGGTGACAAAAGCTGTGCAGCTGAAGATGCCCGCCATCGCCCTAACTGACATGGGCAACATGTATGGCGCGTTCAAGTTTGTTCGCGAGGCGGCGAACCAGGGAATCAAGGCGATCGTCGGCTGTGAATTCTTCGTGGCAGAGGAGCGAACAAAACTAAAGTTTACCAAAGACAACCCCGACAAACGATACCAGCAGGTGTTGCTCGCACGCAATAAGCAGGGCTACCACAATCTCGCCAAACTAAGCTCCATCGGATTCACGGAGGGACTCTATGGGATATATCCGCGGATTGATAAGGAACTCATCCGACAGTATAAAGAGAATCTCATTGCGACAACCGGTAATCTTTCCGGCGAAGTCCCCTACCTGATCCTTCATGTCGGCGAAAAACAGGCGGAGGAAGCGTTCAAGTGGTGGCTTAATGAGTTCGGTGAAAACTTTTACATCGAACTGAACCGTCACGGTATTCCCGAAGAGGATCACGTCAATGAGACGCTGCTTCGTCTTGCAGGCAAGTATGGCGTAAAATATTTCGCCGCCAACGAGGCATTTTATCTCGAGAAGGAAGAAGCGAATGCCCATGACGTCCTGCTTTGCATTAAGGAGGGAGAATTCAAGTCGACTCCTATCGGTCACGGCCGGGGGCACCGATACGGACTTCCCAATGATCAATTTTATTTCAAGTCGCAGGAGGAGATGCAATCGATATTCCGCGACATACCTGAGGCGATCGATACGATATCGGAAATCGTAGACAAGGTCGAGCCCTTTACCCTGGAGCGACCGGTCCTGCTGCCTCGGTTTGAGATTCCGACAGCGTTTACGTCGGAGGATGAGTACCTGCGCCACCTCACATTCGAAGGAGCGAGAAAGAGATACGGGGAAATCTCGGACGCCCTCCGGGAGCGGTTGGATTTTGAGCTTGCCACCATTGAAAAGACAGGTTATCCGGGATACTTTCTGATCGTTCAGGATTTCACCTCAAAGGCGCGTGACATGGGTGTAAGCGTGGGCCCCGGTCGCGGATCGGCGGCCGGATCGGCAGTCGCCTATTGCATCGGGATCACCAATGTCGACCCGATCAAATATGACCTTCTGTTTGAGCGTTTCCTGAATCCAGATCGTGTATCACTCCCGGATATTGATATTGATTTCGATGATGAAGGTCGTGATCGCGTGCTTCGCTACGTGATTGACAAATACGGCAAAAGTCAGGTCGCGCAAATCATCACGTACGGCACGATGGCAGCCAAGTCTTCTATCCGCGACTGCGCGCGTGTCATGGAACTGCCGCTCGCGGAAGCCAACCTTCTGGCCAAGCTCGTCCCGGAACGTCCCGGTACCACTCTTGATCTTGCGTTTGAAGAAGTGCGCGAACTCGCTGACATCCGGAAGAGCAACGACCTCAGGGGTCAGGTCATTCAGCAGGCGATGGTATTGGAAGGATCGGTTCGCAACACAGGCGTGCACGCCTGTGGCGTAATCATTACACCCGATGACCTTACGAATTTTGTTCCCATCGCCACAGCGAAAGATTCCGACATGCTCGTCACCCAATTTGACAACAGCGTGGTGGAAAGCGCCGGGATGCTTAAGATGGATTTTCTGGGACTTACGACCCTGAGCATTATCAAGACGGCCCTGAAAAATATCCGCAAAAGCCGCGGCATCGACATCAACATCGATGCGATTCCTCTCGACGACAATGCTACCTACCAGCTTTTCCAACGGGGTGAAACTTCCGGAACGTTTCAGTTTGAAAGTCCGGGTATGCAAAAATACCTGCGCCAACTAAAGCCGGACAAGTTTGAAGATCTGATCGCGATGAACGCATTGTACCGTCCCGGGCCTATGGAATACATCCCCGCCTTCATCAATCGAAAACATGGGCGCGAGCCAATCCAGTACGACCTTCAGGATATGGAAGAATTCCTGGCCGAGACATATGGGATCACGGTCTACCAGGAGCAGGTTATGTTGCTCTCTCAAAAGCTCGCGGGGTTCAGCAAGGGTGACGCCGACGTTCTTCGGAAGGCGATGGGCAAGAAACAGAAATCCGTGCTCGACAAAATGAAGGATAAGTTCATCGAAGGATGTCGAAGCAAGGGTCACGACCAAAGCATATGCGAAAAAATTTGGACCGACTGGGAAGCCTTTGCGCAATATGCCTTCAATAAATCGCACTCGACTTGCTACTCGTTGATCGCCTACCACACGGCGTACCTGAAGGCGAATTATCCCGCCGAATATATGGCAGCGGTATTGACGCATTCGCAGAGCAACCTGGAGAATGTGACGTTCTTCATCGAAGAATGCCGGAACATGGGCATCAAAGTCCTTGGCCCACATGTCAACGAGTCTGGAGTCTATTTCGAAGTCAACCGAAACGGCGAAATACGCTTTGGCCTTGGGGCGATTAAAGGCGCTGGAGATGCAGCCGTGGAAGCTATCATCCAGGAGCGCGATGCCCGCGGACCTTACCCGGATATTTTCGATTTTGCGAAAAGGCTCAGCCAGCGCTCTGTCAACAAAAAAACCTTCGAATGCCTGGCCTTATCTGGTGCTTTCGATTGCTTCGCCGATCTGCACCGCCGACAATATGTATATGCGCGCGAAGGCGACATTACCTTGATCGAAAAAGCCATCAAGTATGCGGCGAGATCGCAGCAGGAAGAGTTGAGCGCCCAGGCAAGCCTCTTCGGCGGCAGTGCGGGTGCCGCCATGCCGAGACCGCGAATTGAACCCGTCGAGCCCTTTAGTGAAATCGAAAAGCTCAACCTGGAGAAAGAGGTTGTCGGTATCTACATCTCCGGTCACCCGCTCGATCATTTTCGATTTGAAATGGAAACATTCTGCACCGCTTCATGTAACCAGTTGGTTGAGCTCGACAATCTGCTGGGAAGGGAACTTAAAGTGGGTGGCATTGTAACTACTGTCGAACACCGCACAACGCGAACGGGGAAACCTTTCGGCAAATTCTCCCTTGAGGACTACACGGGCAATACAATCTTTACGCTCTTTGGCGAAGACTATGTGAAGTTCAAGACCTTTATGAACATCGGCTGGTTCCTCTTTATTGAGGGAGTTGTTCTGAAGAACACCTGGGGGCAACAACAAGTGGAATTCAAAATACGCCATATCGAATTGCTGAACGAGATTGGGGTTAAGCGCAGCAAAGGCGTTCAGGTGCGGGTCAATGCCAGCGAAATTACCCCTGAGCTGATCCTCAAACTCGAAGGCGTTTGCCGCGAATTTTCGGGCGAAACCCCTTTATTTCTGAAGGTACGCGATGATCATGAGAATCTTACCCTTGAGCTGATGTCGAGGAAGTTCCGGATAAATCCGGTTAACGACATGGTCAGGCAGATGCGAAAAGTCGCCGAAGTGGAAATTGTGATGTAAAAGTTCCGGGTGCCAGGCGGCAACCAGGTCATCTAATAGGCCGGCAAAAAGTTTAAACCCGCCTTTTAGACTTTGAACTAATGAAGTTACCTTTGCGTTGTCTAAGTGAACATTAAAACTCCAGAAAATAATGGGTAAGGTAATTGTACTTAATGATGATAATTTCGACACTGCCATCAATTCAGATAAGCCAGTGCTGGTGGACTTCTGGGCCGAGTGGTGCGGTCCCTGCAAGATGATCGGGCCAGTCGTCGAGGAATTGGCCGGGGACTACGAAGGAAAAGCGGTCATCGGCAAGCTGAACGTGGACGAAAATCCTTCGGTGACGGCGCGCTTCGGGATCCGTAGTATTCCTACGCTGCTTGTTTTCAAGGGCGGACAAATCGTCGATAAACAAGTTGGCGCGGTACCCAAGTCAGTGCTTGCCCAAAAGCTGGAAGCCCAGGTAGCCTAATCCCTTTTTTAGGTAGTACGGTATCGACATAAAAAAAGCGTTCTTGCAGAACGCTTTTTCTGTGCCCTTTGAAATAAGGCTTATTTTTTTGTTGCCAGCTGAAAGAGCGGTGAGATCGCAAGTTCCTGCGCCTCTTTCAATTTGTCCATTGCTTCTTTCTGCCTGTCCTCGTCGCGAATGTCCATCGCTCTCGAATACAGTACGGCTACCGCGACATCACTCGGTTTCGTTGAAATGAATTCTGTCGAAACCCAGCCCGATACCAGCGCGCCAGCCCCTACTCGTTTACCCACAACCTCTGCCCACCCATCTTCACGCTGAATAGTGATAGCGACAAAATCAAGTTTTGAGAGTGTTCGGTTGGTACGGGTCCCGATGGTAGGGCGAGAACATAGCGCTACATCTGCCATAACAGCGCCGGGCGTTGCAGCGCGTATAATTTGAGACTCCGGGATCCAACCCTCCTTTCCATCCGATAGGGTCACTTTTCCCCAAGTCGTTTTTCGATCTTCCGCTAATGCTTCCTGGACCGTGTCTCCTGAATGCTCCAGAATCTCACCCATAAAAACGGAGCTCGAATTTTTTGCCGCGGTGGATGCTTCTTCCTTCAGGTAAGATGACCGAATGCAAATGGCTGCATTATTTTTCCCAGTCCCAGAATCGTCGTTGATTACGGCAGTGTTCCCGTTCGGCTGGCAGCCTGCTACGATAAAGACACCCACGACAAGAACTAAAAACAAGCTTTTCATATAACGTCAGTTTTTAAGGGGCCAAAGTTAACAAAAAAACACAATGCCGGTTTTAGGCTTTGGTTGAATATGGAATTAACCAAAAAAAGGGGATCAACGCAAACGAAAGGTCACATCACCTTTTTCAATCGCTCAACGATTTCAAGCACTGCGGGGCACACTCTCGTATTGCGCAACGTGAGCTCAGTGATCTGGACCATTTTCTTGCGATCGGTGTGGGGGTATTCACGGCACGCCTTTGGGCGGTTTGCGTAGATAGCGCAAGAGTTGTCGGGAGAAAGGAAAGGACATGGGGCAGATTTCAGCACAAAATCATTATCTTCATCGACCCTAAGGTACTTCTCGGCAAAGTTCCCAGGTCGCATTCTCAGCGCCCGCGCCGCACGTTCAATATCGTTTTGATAAAAGATCGGGCTGGTAGTCTTGCAACAGTTTGCGCACTCCAGACAGTTAATCTCCTCAAATACCTCCTTATGGAGGGTATGAAAAGCAGCGTCGACGGCACGGGAATCCTTTCTCTTCAGCGCTGAAAGAAATTTCCGGTTCTCCTGTTCCTTATTGGCCGCCCGCGACTTAAATTGTTCAATGTTAATCATAAGAGGATCGCGTACAAAGATCACTTACATTTATTGATATGACAAGTGCAACGGCTGTGTTGAACACTCCAACGGGCGTCCTGGTCGAGCGGGCAAGGATTACTTCTATTGACACTGTACGCGGGCTTGTTATGGTCATCATGGCCCTCGACCATATCCGCGACTTTTTCCATGAGGGTGCGTTCACCTACAACCCGACGGATATGAACACCACTACACCGGCACTTTTTTTCACCCGTTGGATTACGCATTTCTGTGCGCCGACCTTCGTCTTCCTTGCCGGTACATCGATCTTTCTCAGCACGCGGCGCAAAACGAAGAAAGAGCTATCCATGTTCCTGCTCAGCCGCGGCTTATGGTTGGTGTTTCTCGAGGTGGTCGTTGTTCGCTTCGCATTCTTTTTCAACTTCTATTACGACTTCACCATCCTGCAAGTGATCTGGGCTATCGGGCTGGCTATGATCTGCATGGCAGCCCTCATCCGCTTGCGGTACGCCATCATCCTGAGCATTGGACTAATCATCGTCTTCGGTCATAACCTGACCGATGGGATTCAACTACAGCCCAACGACAGCGGTTATGCCTTGTGGGCACTCCTACGGCAGACCGGCTTCATACAGGTGTCACCCCAGATCGCCGTGCTCGCATTTTATCCTGTAATCCCCTGGCTGGGAATCATGGTCCTTGGATATTGTATCGGTCGGCTGTTCGCAAAAGGAGCTGACCCGTTACTGCGTAAGAAGAGGCTTCTTCAGCTTGGCACAGGCGCCATCATGCTTTTTGTAGCTCTTCGGCTGTTCAATATTTATGGCGATCCTGCTCCCTGGTCGGAACAGAAAAATGCCTTGTTTACGATAATGAGCTTCGTGAATGCCACAAAATATCCGGTCTCCCTTTCTTTTGCGCTGATGACCCTTGGACCGGTACTGATATTACTCGCGTGGCTGGAGTCGCGCGAGCCGCGTGTTCTCAAACCGCTTACGGTCTTTGGGCGCGTGCCCCTATTCTACTTTATCCTGCATTTCTACCTGATCCACGTCGTGTCGTTGATCTTCTTTATGCACAAGACTGGCACCTCGTTTTCGGAACTGGATTTTCATTTCAGCAAAGGGTTTGGCGGCATTACTCCAGCTGGAGGCTATTCGTTACCATGGGTGTATGTTGTATGGATCTCTATCGTTCTATTCCTCTATCCTATTTGCCGCTGGTACAACCGGTATAAGAGTAGCCATACTTACTGGTGGCTCAGTTATCTGTAGTTAATCCCGAAAAGGAATAACCAATAACCAATCCCGATAACTATCGGGACCAATTAATTCGCTTCCCTACCTTGCCTTCACGGCACCGTGTCTCCTCAATATTTCCATCACCTCATCCACTGGCAGCGTCTTGATTTTTTCTCCCACCGGCTCTGCCATAAAAAGAGAATTGATAATAGCCTCCTCCGTCGCCTCGATGGCAGCCATAAATAGCGACGACATTTTTTCGTTCGATAACACTGTTGTTGTAAGCGTGCCGTCATTGTCGTGCCGCACGCGGACTGACTCGGCAGTTGAAAACGCTATCACGTAGTCCCCACTGCCGTTTGATGCGATGCCACCCGTCCGCGCCAGTCCCATAAAAGCTCGTTTTGCCAGCCTCCCAAGGTTGCGGGAGTCCAGCGGCGCATCCGTCGCCACGACGATCATGCAAGATCCATCGCCAGCATGCAATACGTCGCTCATAAAAAATTGATTTAGCTCTTCACCGACGGGCACTCCATCAATTGTAAGCACTCCACCAAAATTGGTCTGCACCAGCACGCCCACCGTAAACCCTCCGATTGATCCCGGAAGCTTTCGCGATGATGTGCCAATACCTCCCTTGAATCCGAAACAAATAGTGCCTGTCCCCGCGCCGACACTACCTTCCGTGACCTTGCCTCCCTGGGCGGTTTGAATCGCATCAATAACGTGTTGCTTTGTGATATGCTTGCCCCGAATATCGTTGAGGTAGCCATCGTTAGTCTCGCCCACAACAGCATTCACCGACCTGACTTCTTCATTGCCTTGAAACTGCAATGTGTAATCGGTCACCGCGTCCATTGCAACGGGGAGGCTAAGGGTATTTGTCAGCACAATCGGCGTTTCGATGTTGCCAAGCTCGTCAACTTGCGTTGACCCGGCCAGTTTCCCAAACCCATTGCCGACAAAAATTGCCGCTGGCACTTTGCTTTGAAAGATGTTCGCTCTATGCGGAAGTATCGCGGTGACACCGGTGTTCACATCCGGAGACCTGATCGTGGTGTGTCCCACCAGCACACCATCGACATCCGTGATCGCATTCAAAGGTCCGACAGGCAAGACGCCGATAACAATACCGAGTTCGCGTGGACGAAGTTTTTCCTGGGCTGTCGCCGAAGTGCTCGCCGCCACCAGGAAGAGAAGAAAAGCCAGTCTCATGAGGTAAAGATAACTGAACCTATCGACAGAATATTTTTTACCTTACGGGAAATTCCTAATCGCTATGTATACTCCAATCAGGCGTAAATCGATCAGGCCTATTACTCTGGCGGTGATTCTGCTCGCTTGTTCTCCGACTCCGAAAAAGGAAGTTTCCAACGAATCACGTGTCGTCAACGATGACGCAAGGGTGCGGATTGACGCGACCCTTAGCCGGTTCGTCGAATCCGGCAGGGTTGCCGGTATCTCCGCGTTGGTCATGGAAAAGGG
>CAZLWX010000136.1:0-9121 GCA_964563295.1 uncultured Roseivirgaceae bacterium
CCAACTTTGCAGAAAATTACATTTTCCTAAAATAATCGGAGCCGTGACCCGTCTTTGAGCCAAAGAGAGCGGGTATATGGACCTGGCCATGCAAATCAAGGAACAGACATTCCTTCGCGAAAAAGACCGGTTACTGAGCTTCATTCGCAACCGGGTATCGACCGCGGAGGAAGCCGAAGACATACTGCAGGATGTGTTCTTTCAGTTTGTATCGGGCTACGAGACCATCGAATCGCTCGACCGCGTGACCTCATGGTTGTTTTCGGTTGCGCGCAACAAGATCATCGACCGCTACCGTCGCGATGCGGCCCGGCCCAAACGCACGGACCTCGGCGTCAAGGCGGCAGCGGAAGAAGACGCACCCATCACCCTGCAGGAAATCCTTCCCGACCTGGGCAACACGCCGGAGGACCGGTATTTCCGCGAAGTGATATGGGACGCCGTAATGGATGCTCTCGACGAGCTCCCTGCGGAACAACGTGAAATATTTATTCTGAACGAGATCGAGGAGAGGAGCTTCCGCGAAATCGCTGAGGAGACGGGTGTCTCGATCAACACGCTCTTGTCGCGTAAGCGTTATGCGATCCTGGCATTGCGAAAGCGGTTGCAAAAGCTCTATGACGAGTTATAGTTATCCGTAACGATAAAAAAAAATTGTATGAAAAAAGGTGCGAAGATTCTGATGTTTATTGTGCTGGGGGCACTGGCCCTGGTCCTTATTGTCTGGGTGACGATGAGTTTGTGGAACTGGCTTGTCCCGGCATTGTTTAGTGGTCCTGTGATCACTTTCTGGCAGGCGTTGGGCTTGCTGGTCCTGAGCAAGATCATTTTCGGATTTGGCGGAAAAGGCGGTGGCCACCGGCGAGGCCGGCACTGGAAATACCACCTCCGCGACAGGCTGGCGGCGATGACCCCGGAGGAGCGGGAGCGCTTCCGCGAAAAGATGAAGGATAAGTGGTGCTACCGCGAATCCGAGTCCTCCCCGGAACAAGGCACTTCAAACGTTTGAGGTGACGATTCGGTAAAAATCCCCATTTATTTCTTCAAAAAAGGTCAACCAAGCGCGAAAAAAAGCGTTAAAGGAAACGTTGGAAACTTTTTTTATCCCCAAAGTTTCCTACATTTGCGCCCCATGGAAGAGAACGGAATACGAGAGAA
Organism: uncultured Roseivirgaceae bacterium; assembly: GCA_964563295.1. Taxonomy (GTDB): domain Bacteria; phylum Bacteroidota; class Bacteroidia; order Cytophagales; family Cyclobacteriaceae; genus Chryseosolibacter. The sequence goes on from CAZLWX010000136.1 coordinate 1,159, forward strand.
AATACTCCGGGCAGCCGAGGAACTATTCACCAAGTACGGCATCCGGAGTATTTCTATGGACGACATAGCCCGTCACCTGGCCGTCTCGAAGAAGACATTGTACCAGCACTTTGCCGACAAGGAAGACATCGTCCTTCAGGCTTGTAAAGGTCACCTTGGCCGCCACGCGAGCGAGTTTGAATCGATCAAGCGTACAGCCAAGAATGCGATCGATGAGTTGGCCAAGATTTCGGTCTGCCTCAAGCAGATGATGCAGGATATGAATCCCTCGTTGCTGTTCGATCTTCAGAAATATCATCCCAGGGCATGGGGTGAGTGGATCGACCATAAGAACAATCACGTGCGCAACTCGGTGTCGAGCAATATCCGGCAGGGGATCGAGGAAGGGTACTTCCGGCCGGACATCGACCCGGAGGTGGCGGCTTCTGTGCGACTCGAGCTGTTGCAGCTGGCGTTCAACGAAGAAGTTTTTCCGCGTGAAAAATTCCGCCTGGCGGAAGTTCAGATGCAGATATTCGATCACTTTGTCTACGGCCTGGTAACGGACAAAGGGAAAAAGCTTTACCAGAAATATAAGGAAGTCAATCAGCAACAACTGTCAACCATAAATTAGCATGAAATCCAGCCATCTTTTCTCGTTGATATTCATGTTCGGTGCACTCGCAGCGGGAGCGCAGGACAATGGCAACAAGTTCACTTTGGAACAGTGCATTCAATATGCGCTTGAAAATTCTCCTACGGTAAAAAATGCCGCGATCGGCGAACAGATCGCCGATGCGCGCGTGAAAGAAACCCGCGGAATCGGTCTACCGCAGATCGACGGATCGGTTGCCCTGCAGCACAACCAAAAGCTGCCGCGCTTCTTCATGCAATATAACCCCGACGACCAGGGGTTCTTCGATCTCAGCGGCGTACCTGGAATTCAGCCTGGCGACGTGGTGTCGCTGCAGAACTTCTTCCAGCTCAAGAGCGCCGGCAATGCATCATTGAGTGTCAGCCAGCTGCTCTTCAACGGCTCCTACCTCGTAGGACTCCAGGCCGCCAGCGCCTACCGCGACCTATCGGTGAAAAACTCGGTGGTCACTCGCGAGGATGTTACGGAGAATGTCACCAAGGCGTACTACAACGTCCTTATTAACAAAGACCGGATTCACCTGTTTGATGTCAACATCGGGCGGGTCGATTCGTTGTTGAAGACTACGCAGGCCTTGAACCGCAATGGTTTTGCGGAAGCTATCGATGTCGACCGCATCCAGGTAACGTTGAACAACCTGAAAACACAGCGCGACAACTTTGTAAACCTTCAGCAACTGGGATTGCAGCTGTTGAAATTCCAGATGAATTATCCCATGAACCAGCCCATCGAGGTGGTCGGCGATATCTCTAACCTTCAGATCGATGAAGAGCTTCTGGCTCAGTATGCGGCAGACTGGGATTATACGCAACGTTCGGACTACCGCCTTCTGGAATCGAACAAAAGATTGCAGGAGCTGAATCTCAAGAATAAATATGCGACATCGATGCCGAGCCTGGTGGCATTTGCCAACCTGGGGTATTCGACCCAGTCGCCGGGTATTAGCGGCCTATTCAAAACCGAGTCGCAGGTTGAAGATCTCGGCACCGTCGGACCTGACAAATGGTATCCGTTCTCGTCGTTTGGCGTGAGTCTGAACATCCCGATTTTCAGCGGACTTCAGCGTACCTACCAGGTGCAACAGGCTAAACTGGCGCTCAACCAGGTGGACAACGACTTTGATATGCTCCGATCGGCGATTGATCTCGAGATCAGGACCGCCGCTATCACGTATCAGAACGCCATCAACAGCCTGGAGGCACAGGAGGCCAACCGCAAGCTGGCGGAGAACGTCGCCCGGGTAACCAAGATTAAATATGAACAAGGTGTAGGCTCGAACATTGAAGTTATCGACGCTGAAAGCAGTCTGAAGGAAGCACAGATCAATTACTATGATGCTTTGTATTCGGCGCTTGTGGCACAGGTAGACCTCGAACGGGCGTACGGCAAACTCGATCCTCAAACCCATGAAAACAACTAATCATATGACCGCTTTAAGACCTGAATACATGAAATCGAAATTCTTAAATTATCTGGCCGTTGTCGGTGCGGCGGCCTTGCTTGCAGCTTGCAGTGCAGCAACACCTGATGACAAAGAAGAACGCCTGGAGGCGCTGAAAGCCCAGCAGGCCGACTTGACTAAAGAAATCCAAAAGCTCGAAGCAGAGATCGCAAAGGAAAACCCTGCTTCTGTCGCGGATGTGAAGGCGAAGGACGTCGGCGTGACCGAACTCGTTGCACGCAGCTTCGATCACTACATTCAGACGCAAGGCGCCATCGAATCGGAGAACAATACTACGGTAAGCTCTCGCGCGATGGGTGTTGTCACGAGTGTGTATGTAAAAGAAGGCGACCAGGTCACCAAAGGCCAGGTGCTCGCCCAGATCGACAACTCGGTAATCTTGCGCAGCATCGAGTCCATGAAAGCTCAGTTGAACCTGGCCACGTCGGTGTACGAGCGTCAGAAGAATCTGTGGGAACAGAAGATCGGCACGGAAGTGCAGTACCTCCAGGCGAAGACAAACAAGGAAAGTCTTGAAAAACAACTGGCGTCCGTCGAAGAGCAAAATGATATGACGCGCATCAAGTCGCCGATCAACGGTACCGTCGACCAATTGTGGGTGAAGGCTGGTGAGAACACAATGCCTGGAATGCCGGCAGTCCGCGTTGTCAACAATTCGGAACTGAAACTCACCGTCCGCATTTCAGAGGCGTACATCTCCAAAGTTCAGAAGAACGACAAGGTGGTGCTCCAGGTGCCTGGCCAGGACAACGAGATCACCGCACGTTTGACGTTTGTCGGAAAGACCATCGATCCGCTGTCGCGTACGTTCAGCGCCGAGGCGACACTGCCGTCGAACCCGGACCTCCGCACCAACATGTCGGCGAGCGTGAAGATCATCTTCCATACCGAACCTAATAGTATCGTTGTGCCGGTCAATGTGATCCAGGAGATCAACGACGAGAAGATCGTCTACATCGCGGAGCCGAAAGGAAATCAGTTGGTGGCTACCCGGAAGGTGATTTCTGTCGCCGGGGTATATGGGTCACAGGCCGAGGTGAAAGGTTTGGAATCGGGAGACAAACTTATTACTGTCGGATTCCAGGGATTGAATGACGGCGATTTCGTAAAGATCTAAGGTGAGCCGACCCTAATACGAACTTTTATGCAAGACATCGAAAAAAACTTTAAGCCCACCAGTTGGGCTATCGATAACAAAGTTAGCATCTACGTGGCCACGGTGCTGATCTGTGCGGTCGGCATTATTTCCTACATCACGTTGCCGAAGGAGAATTTTCCTGAAGTGGTGTTTCCGCAGATCTATGTGGCGACACCGTATCCTGGTGCTGGTCCGAGCGACATCGAGAACCTGATTACCAAGCACATTGAAAAACAGGTCAAGTCGATCTCGGGTGTAAAGAAGATTACGAGTAACTCGATCCAGAACTTCTCGAACGTCATCGTCGAGTTTGAGACGGATGTCGACGTGGAGGTGGCGAAACGCGAGGTCAGCGACGCCGTTGACCGTGCCAAGCCCGATCTTCCACAAAATCTTCCTGATGATCCAGTAGTGATGGATATCGACATCTCCGAGGTTCCAATCATGTTTGTGAACCTCTCCGGAGACTACGACCTGAAAACGCTGAAGCGCTATGCCGAGATGCTGCAGGAGCGATTCGAAGCGCTGCCTGAGATCCGCAGAGCTGACATCGTCGGCGCCCTGAACAGGGAGATCCAGATCAACCTCGACATGTATAAAGTTGCGCTGGCTGGCGTCGAGCTCAACGACGTCTTCATGGCCATTCGCAATGAGAACGTGCTGATGCCCGGAGGCCAGCTGTCCGTCGACGGAATGAAACGCTCGATCAGTGTATCGGGTGAGTACAGGAGCGCTACGGAGATTGCCAACACGGTGATCGGGACGATCCGCGGAGGAAAAGTTTATTTGAAGGACATTGCCGAGGTTAAAGACACTCATGCCGAGCAGGAAAGCTTTGCGCGCTTGAACGAGCGCAACGTGGTGACGTTAAACATCATCAAGCGCAGCGGCCAGAACCTGATCAATGCCGCGGACAATATCAACGAGATCATCGGAGAATACGAGAACGGGGTACTTCCCAATGGACTCGATATCACCGTTACTGCCGACCAGTCGGAGTACACGCGTGTCACGCTTCACGACCTGATTAACACGATCATCATCGGCTTTATCCTGGTGACGGTGATCCTGATGTTCTTCATGGGCGTCACCAACGCCATCTTCGTGGGGTTATCTGTTCCGATTTCAACCTTCATAGCGTTCATGGTCTTTCCGATGATCGGATTCGCCCTGAACATGATGACGTTGTTCTCATTCTTGTTGGCTTTGGGGATTGTGGTCGACGATGCTATCGTGGTGATCGAAAATACCCACCGCGTGTTTGGAAACGGCAAGGTTCCGATCCGGAAGGCCGCCAAGATCGCGGCGGGTGAAGTATTTCTCCCTGTGCTTACCGGTACGTTGGTTGTGCTGGCACCGTTTATTCCACTGGCATTCTGGCCCGGAGTGATCGGGAAATTCATGATGTACCTTCCTATTACACTTATCATTGCATTGTTGGCGTCGCTGTTTGTAGCATACATCATGAATCCGGTGTTCGCTGCCGACTTCATGAAGCCGCACGAGCATGAGCAGAAGGAGCAATCGCGGTGGTCAAGAGCATTCAAGGTTAACAGTATCATTTTCGGCGCCATCGCGTTGGTGATGTACCTGTTTAATGTCGGTCTCGGCAACTTCGTCGTGTTGATCTACATCCTGTATGCCATACATCATTTCTTCCTGCAAGATGTTATCAAGGCTTTCCAGACGCGTGTTTGGCCGAGCGTACAGCGCGGTTATAAGTCAATATTAACGTGGTTTCTGTATCGCTACCGCCCGATATGGGTCGTGGTGGGCGTGGTCTTCCTGTTCATTTTTGCACTTGTGTTTACAGCAATACGCAAGCCGCCGGTGGTATTCTTCCCTTCGAGCGACCCCAATTTCATCTATGCGTTTATAAGGATGCCGATAGGAACCGATCAACGTGTTACTGATTCGGTTACCAACGTGGTCGAAGACCGGATTATCGAGGTGATGGGTAAGGACAATCCTATTGTCGAGTCTGTGATCTCGAACGTAGCCATCGGCGCGAGTGATAATCCGTTCGATGCGGGCAACCAGGCGAGTCCCCACCTCGGCAAGGTGTCGATTGCATTCGTCAAGTTCGCCGAGCGCAACGGCCAGTCTACGAACGTGTATCTCGACGATATCCGTGAAGCTGTAAAGGGCATCAAAGGTGCAGAGGTAACGGTGGAGAAGGAGCAAGGCGGTCCGCCAACCGGAAAGCCGATCAACATAGAGATCGCGGCAGACGATTTTGATGTGCTGGTGAAGACCGCGAATGAACTGGAACGTTACCTCGTGAACCAGCAGGTGCCTGGAGTAGAGGAGCTGAAGTCAGACTTCCAAAGCGATAAACCTGAGATCATCATTGAGATCGATCGCGAACGGGCGAACCGTGAAGGGATTTCGACGGCACAAATCGGAGGCATCCTCGCCACAGCGGTATATGGCGCAGAAGTGTCGAGGTTCCGCGACGAGAACGACGACTATCCTATTCAACTGCGCATCAAAGAAAGTCAGCGCAATGACGTCAACACCCTGATGAACATTCCGATAACGTATCGCGACATGGGCATGGGTGGCGTTGTTCGCCAGGTGCCGTTGTCAGCGATTGCCAACGTTCGATACACCAACAGCTATGCCGGCATCAAGCGTATCGATCAGAAACGGGTGATCACGCTGTCGTCAAACGTGTTGACGACGCATAATGAAAATGAGGTCGTTGCCGATATCAAGAGCAGGCTCGAGTCGTTTTCTGTGCCAGATGGTGTTACCATCGACATGACCGGGGCACAACAGGAGCAGGCTGAAACGGGACAGTTCCTTGCCAAAGCATTCGGACTGGCCTTCGCGTTGATTTTCATGATCCTCGTGATCCAGTTCAACTCGGTCAGCAAGCCGCTGATCATCCTGTCAGAGATCTTGTTCAGTATTATCGGTGTGCTGATCGGTTTCTCCTTGTTCAAGTTGGAGATCTCGATTGTCATGACGGGAGTTGGAATTATGGCGCTTGCGGGTCTGGTGGTCAGGAATGGAATCTTGCTTGTCGAGTTCACCGACTTGCTGCGCTCGCAGGGCGTGGGCCTGTACGAGGCGATCATCGAGGCGGCGAAGACCCGTATGACGCCTGTGTTGCTTACAACGCTTGCGGCGAGCATGGGTTTGATTCCGTTGGCGGTGGGCTTTAACATCGACTTCGTGACGATGTTTACCGAGTTTGACCCGAAGATTTATTTCGGAGGAGATAACGCGGCATTCTGGTCGCCACTTTCGTGGACTATGATCTTTGGTCTCTTCTTTGGAACCTTCCTCACGCTGGTGCTGGTACCAGTCATGTATCTGCTGGCGGCCAAGCTTAAGGAACGTGTTTTTGGCTACCGCGATGAGTCGGCAGCTGAAAGTCCTGAGGCCGTCGCAGTCCGCTGATGAACTAAAATCGTTGGGAAGTCGTCATTACCCTTGACGGCTTCCCAATTTGCTTATGAAACCCCGGATAATGACCCTGATCTTTTTCACACTGCTTTTCCTGCTGGTCGACTACTACCTGTTCCAGGCAGTCTTGACCGTGAGCAAGAACTGGACCCCAGCATGGAAGATGACTATCAGAGTTACTTTTTGGATTCCCACCATCCTTTCAATCGCTGCCCTGGTATGGTGGACTTTTGGCGATCCCTACAAGGTTAGCGCGGGCCTTCGCAATTGGCTGATTACCGCCTTGGTCGCAACCTATTTTTCAAAAGTATTCGGCGTCGTGGTGTTGTTCGTCGATGACCTTCAGCGGGGAGTGCGGTGGATAGCATCTTATTTTTCGGGAGGTGAACAAACTGCGCTTCCGGGCAAAGCGATTCCGCGGTCGGAGTTCCTGGCGAAAACAGCGCTGATCGCGGCATCCGTTCCATTTGGCACGATGGCATACGGTATCTTGTCCGGCGCTCACGATTACCGGCTTCGCAAAGTGACCGTAAAGCTGCCGAACCTGCCCAAGTCGTTCGACGGTCTAACCATTGGTCACGTCTCTGACATTCATTCCGGAAGTTTCTTCAATAAGACGGCAGTTAAGGGAGGCGTTGAGATGCTCATGAAGCAAAAGCCCGATGTGATTTTCTTCACCGGCGACCTGGTCAACAATGAGAGCAAAGAGGTACGCGATTATATCAATGTGTTTGACAAATTCCGCGCACCGTTGGGAGTGTATTCGGTTACTGGCAATCATGACTATGGGGACTATCATCGCTTCGAAAGCCCTGAAGCAAAACGGAAAAATTTCCGTGACCTGATGGAAGCGCACCGAATAATGGGCTTCCGGCTGCTGATAGATGAGAATCATTTGATCACGGAAGGCGGAGAGAAAATCGCTGTGATCGGAAATCAGAATTGGGGTGCGGGACGATTTTCAAAATACGGCAAGCTTGACGAGGCCTATCGTGGAAGCGAGGATGCTGCGATCAAGTTGTTGTTATCACATGACCCGAGCCATTGGGATGCTGAAGTTCGTTCTAAATTCCCTGACATCGACATGCAATTCGCCGGCCACACGCACGGTTTTCAGTTCGGCGTCGAGATCGGAAATTTCAAGTGGAGCCCGTCGCAGTATGTTTATAAGCAGTGGGCTGGTCTTTACCAGGAGGGTTCGCAATACCTCTATGTCAATCGAGGCTTCGGCTACCTCGGCTATCCCGGTCGAATCGGCATGCCGCCGGAGCTTACCATTGTGGAGCTGAAGTGTGCGTGAACTAATTCCTAATTC
>CAZLWX010000137.1:0-3102 GCA_964563295.1 uncultured Roseivirgaceae bacterium
GGTTTGTTTGATTCATGGAATGGATCAGACGGCCTTGTCGAGTCTCTGGCTTTCGGTCACTTCTTCTGATCGCTTTTGTTCGGACACCGGAATAAAGAAGCTGACAGAGTAGCCCCATTCATTGGACCTGATCCTTAGACCGGAACCTGGTCCAAATATACTTTTTAGACGCTGATCGGTATTCTTCAGTCCTACCCCACTTCCACTGTCCATCACTTTCTTTGCTTTTGTTCCCAGGCCATCATCCTTGACCTCGAAAAAGATCATATTGTTAAAACGTTTGATGGTAAGAATGATTGTTCCGCCTTCGTCTTTGGGCGCGATGCCATACTTAACGGAATTCTCCACGAGGGGCTGGAGGATCATTGGCGGGATCATCACAGCCAGGCAGGAGAAGTCGACCTGCTTTACAAATTTCAGCCGGTCGCCAAATCGCACTTGCTGAATGCGGATGTAGTTGTCGATAAAGTCAAGCTCGTGAATAAGCCTTACCATTTGGTCGCCGTGCGAGTCAAGGGCATAGCGAAAAATATCCGACAGCTGGGTTATCACCCGGCGGGCCTGATCCTTACTGGACCCGATCAACGTATTGATCGAGTTGAGTGTGTTGAAAAGAAAATGCGGGTTGATCTGAGACTTCAGCAGGGAGATTTGCATCTCGCGGTTTTTCAAGTTGAGTTCGCTTTTCTCATGCTCTCCGCGCTGCAACCCCTGGAAATAGCGAATCACGTAGTACACCCCAATGATAACGATGTATTGGTCGTGAAAGTGGAGTCCCTTCCATTTTAACAAGCCTACCAGGTGATCCTTCCAGTTATCGAAATGAACCCACCCTTCCACATAGTCATATAGGTACCACGACAGCGTACCGGCAATAAGAAAATAGACAATCACACCCGCCGCATGACCGGCAATTTGAACATAGATGTTGTGCCGAAAAAGGAAGTTGCAGTAGAAGAAAATCAACACAATCAACACGCACAGCGCCTCAAAAAGGTAGAGCGCATTCCAGTAGACAAAGTCGAACGGACTCTCCAGTTGATATTCCAGGATAGCACCTATGGCATAGTTCCATGCGTACCAAAAGCAAAGCAGCAAGTACGCCCGTTTCCAGATCTTCGGTATGTCATCAATAAATTTCAAACCCGTGAAATTCAGAATAAAATTACGCAATGGAAAGGAAAAGCGATTAACGCGGGTTAATCAGCGACAAATCCTCAATTTAGCGTGATAATCCTACATTACTTTTGCCGAGTTGCCGTTATTAATGATATTCAAACGTGTTTTACGGTGAAACAACTGCTTTTTATATCATTGATTGCATTTCCCCTCGCCGGATGGGCGCAGAATCTCACAATTTCCGCACGGGTTCAGGATAACGAAACGGGGGAGCCGCTGGGATATGCCTCTGTAGGTATTAAAGGCGCCGCCATCGGTACGATCTCTAATAATAACGGCGAATTCGATTTCCACTTTCCGCAGGAGCATCGCAACGACATACTCGTTGTCAGCATGCTCGGTTATAAGAACTTCGAGGCACCTGTCTGGACGTTACTCAATTCAACATCCCTTGTGATTTCGCTGCAACGGTCCGCTATCCAACTCCAGGAAATAGTCGTATCCGACACGCTCACGGGCGGCGACATTTTGAGGATAGCGTTGTCCCGGATCGAACAAAACTATCCAATGACTCCCTTTCTCATGGACGGCTTTTACCGCGACATCAAGAAAGTTGGAGGAACGTACATTTCATTATTGGAGGCGGCTGTCAAAATATATGATGAGAACTATGAAGCTCCTCGCAACAAATACCGCCTGCGCGAACGCGTGCGCCTGGTTGAGGTTCGGAAAAGCCTTGGGTACGAAAGCAAATTCACCAAGTATTTTGACCAGGTCAATCTCCTTGAAGATCTCCTGCTTCACAATGACATTCGCTATCGCCAGATCGAGGAAGATGACGGCCTGTTCGCAAGGATGAAACGCGCACCGAATTCTTTCTATGACAACCACGAAATCTATGTCGTGTACTACGACGAGTATTATCATCTAAAGGCGTATGTTGACAAAGAAGATTTTTCTATCATCCACCTCGAGTGGGAAACGAATCAGCCCGCCGAAGAAATTGGTCGAAAGAAAGATCTTATCAGCAAGTTTGTTGGACTAAAAAAATCGATCGATTTCCGGCGCTATGCGGGAAAGATGTATCTCAGTTTCATGAATCTTACATCCCGTATAAATTGGTACGATGAAGATACGGATGAACTGAAATTCGAAACCGAGTTGTTTCAACAACTGCTTATTAACAAAGTGTATCCCAACTGGACGGGCCGCATTGGCTCCACCGAGCGCATGCGCAACTATGGCCTGCAATACCAGGACCAGCCTTACAACAAGGAGTTTTGGGATAATTACAATGTGATCAAGGAAACTCCGCTCGACGCGCAAATCCTCGCCGACCTGGAGAAACTCGGCCCGCTGCAAAAACAATTCGAGGAATACTAGATCTGTCAGTGAAAATTACTTCAGCGTGGCGAGCACCTTGCGCATCCGTGCCAACGCTTCGCGGAGATCTTTTTCCGACGCTGCATACGATAACCGCACGCAGTTCTCATCGCCGAAAGCGCCTCCCGGCACGATTGAAACGTGCCCTTTCTCCAGCATGAACATTGCAAAATCATCGGAATTGCGAATCGTCGTACTGCCATCCCTTTTTCCAAAAAAAGAACTGACGTCAGGGAAGAAATAAAACGCCCCCTGGGGATAATTGCACTTAATCCCCGGAATGTTTTTCAAGAGGTCAAAAACGATTTCACGTCGCTGTCTGTATTCCGCGACCATTTTTTCGGTTGGGCTGAGGTCGCCAGTTATCGCCGCGAGCGCGGCACGCTGTGCAATTGAACAATTCGCGGAGGTGATCTGTCCCTGCACCTTGCTGCAACCATCGGCTATCCATTTCGGCGCGGCAATATATCCCACGCGCCAGCCCGTCATCGCGAACCCTTTGGCAAAACCGTTCACCGTAATGGTACGTTCGATCATTCCAGGGAAAGAAGCGATACTCACCTGTTCACCGGTAAAATTGATGTGCTCGTAGATCTCGTC
>CAZLWX010000137.1:3112-9064 GCA_964563295.1 uncultured Roseivirgaceae bacterium
GATGGCGATCAGGTCATTTTTCACAACAACCGCAGCGATGGCTTCGAGTTCAGCCTTCGAAAACACAGTCCCGGTCGGGTTACACGGAGAAGAAAAGATTATTGCACGAGTCCGGGGAGTTATCGCTTCTTGCAACTGGGCACCTGTCACTTTAAAGTCGTTCTCTATGCTGCCCTTGACTATCACCGGAACCGCTTCGGTCAATCGGACCAGGGCATCGTAGCTGACCCAGTACGGTGCGAAAACGATCACTTCATCACCGGGGTTGAGCAACGCCAGCATAGCGTTCGCGATCGATTGTTTTGCGCCGTTGGATACAACGATGTTTTCCGCTTTATAAGGTACTTTATTCTCCTTCTGATATTTTGTCGCGATCGCCTCGCGAAGATCCTGGTAGCCTGCTACTGGCGGATAAGCAAAATATTTCCGGTCATCAATCGCCTTCTTGGCTGCCTCACAAATGTGAAGCGGTGTTCCAAAGTCAGGCTCGCCCAGACTGAGGCTGATAACATCGATGCCTTTGCTTTTGAATTCGCGTGCTTTTGCGGCCATGGCCAATGTAGCCGATTCCTCAATGGCTTCGATTCGATTGGAGAGTTTGTTCATAAGGGGTGAATGCAAATCAAAGAAAGGGATTCAGGTTTCAAGTTTCAAGTTTCCCTCCGAAAGTTTTTAGAGCCGGATATCGGCAACGATTTCGCTGTCAGTTGAAGGGTGTCCGCCCGGCGATGCTGCGGCCGAGGGTGATCTCGTCGGCATATTCAAGGTCGCCACCAACCGGAACACCGCGTGCAATGGTGCTGATGGTCAACGGCAGTTCGCGAAGTCTCTTATGGATATAAAAGGCCGTGGTATCACCTTCCATGGTTGGACTTAGCGCCAGGATGACTTCCTTGATTTCAACCTGTTTGTGGTTAACCCGGTGCACAAGCTGCTCGATCTTCAAATCTGCAGGTCCAATACCATGCACTGGTGAGATCACACCGCCCAGGACGTGGTACAGACCGGTATATTGAGCCGTGTTCTCGATGGCCATCACGTCGCGGGTGTCTTCAACCACGCACACCATAGTCCGGTCGCGACGGTGACTGGCACAAATCGCGCATACATCGGCATCCGAAATATTATTGCAATGCTTGCAAAAACGGATGTTTGCGCGGAGGTTATTCAGCGACTCGGTCAACGATAAGGTCTGTGCTTCAGGCGTTCTGATCAGGTGAAGGACCAGGCGCAATGCAGTCTTCTTCCCGATCCCGGGGAGCCGCGAGATTTGATTGACCGCCTCTTCTATCAGTTTCGAAGGATACTCCACCAGCGACAAGTGACATTATTATAAATAGATCATAGTATACGGGCGTCGATCCCGGCGTCGCAAATCGCCTGTCGCATTGGCTTGAGGAACTCCAATGTGCCCGATTTCACAGCGCACCTGCCGGTGTAGTGGATCAGCAGCGTACACTGTTCCGCTTGCTCCAGCGTGTGTTTGCAAACGCGGACAAGAGTATCGATTACGTGATCAAAGGTGTTCACATCGTCATTGAAGACCACCAGGTCCATCAGGTCGGTCGTCTCTACCGCCTCGACGACATCGGTCATTACTTCCTGCTCATAAGCTGTCTTCATAACTCTTATGATTTCCAACACAAAAATAATGAATTTAAGCTCTTTATGAAGGCCAAAGCCAAAAGGCCAAAGGCTAAAGGCCAACCGCCAACCGCTGGCACGTTTGCATTTCTAAGGTTTTCGTTCTTGTTTGCCGAAATTTCTCGCTAATGACGCCTGCCCTCGTCCTGACCATTATTGTTATCTATTTCGGCGTTCTCATCCTGATTTCGTACGTCACTTCAAAAGGCGCTGACACCACTACGTTCTTTACAGCCAACCGGCAATCGCCCTGGTTTCTGGTTGCTTTTGGAATGATCGGTTCCTCGCTTTCGGGGGTGACGTTCATTTCAGTGCCGGGCAACGTTGGCAAGATCGGACTCGGCTATTTCCAGGTCGTGCTTGGCTACCTGGTCGGGTATTGGGTCATCATCGGCGTGCTGATGCCTTTGTACTACCGGCTGAACCTGGTTTCTATTTACACCTACCTCGAGAAGCGGTTCAATTTCTGGTCATATAAAACTGGTGCTTTCTTTTTCCTGCTGTCGAGGACGATCGGTTCGGCCTTGCGTCTATACCTTGCAGCCACCGTGTTGCAACTATTTCTCTTTGATGCGTGGGGTGTGCCCTTCTTCATAACTGTCGCCACAACGCTGGCGCTGATCTGGGTATACACGTTCAAAGGCGGAATTAAAACGATTGTCTATACCGACACCTTCCAAACGATATTTCTGGTATCAGCCGTTGTTATAGCGGTGTGGCAAATTGCCGACACCTTGAATTTTTCGTTCACCGACATGGTATCAGCCGTTAGCGATAGCAAGTACGCGCGAATGTTTTACTTCGATGACCCGAATTCGCCGATGTTCTTCTTCAAGCAGTTTATCGGTGGAGCGTTAATCACGATTACCATGACGGGTATGGATCAGGAAATAATGCAGAAGAATCTCACCTGCAAGACGCTGGGCGATGCGCAAAAAAACATGTTCTGGTTCAGTATTATCCTGGTGATTGTCAATTTGCTATTCCTGACATTGGGAGTTCTCTTGTACCTGTACAGCGAACAAAATAATTTTCCGATTCCGGCATCCACCGATGAACTTTTCCCATCGCTCGCGCTGAATAAGTTCAGCCTGGTTGTAGGCATCTTCTTTCTTCTTGGAATCACGGCGTCGTCGTATGCCAGTGCCGACTCCGCACTCGCTGGACTGACTACGTCATTTTGTATCGATTTCCTGAACTTCAGAGACAAAGCCGAAAGCACAAAGCGGAGACAAAAGTTTCTTGTTCATCTTGGATTTTCGCTGCTATTCCTCATCATCATTGTCGTATTCCGGGAGATAAACGAAAAAAGTGTTATCGACGCCGTGTTAAATATCGCCGGCTATACGTATGGCCCGCTGCTAGGTCTGTTCACCTTCGGATTGACCACCCGACTTCAAGTCAAAGACAAGCTGGTGCCCGTTGTTTGCGTATTGTCACCGTTACTGTCGTACATCGTCGCGCTCAACTCGGAGGCATGGTTCAACGGTTACGTTTTCAGCATCGAGATCATGTTTGTAAACGGTCTGATCACTTACGTGGGATTGCTGCTCCTGTCGAAGAAAGGAGAGCGCGTCGATGCTCTATAAAAATAAGAAAGGCCGTTGTAACACAACAGCCCTTCGGACTAGAACAGTCAACCCCTCAAGCCAACAATACTATACGTTCATTTATTCTGCTTTTCATACTCGAATTCCCTGACGTTGTCGTTCTTCTGAACGCGGATGGTGTAGGAACCCGGCTTAACGTCGGAGAAGTCAATGATCATTTTGCGCCGAACAAGTGTCTGCCGTGTCACGACTTCGCCATTGGAAAACAGCACGTCCACCCTGGCACCAACCAGTTTCCGTCCGGCCTTGATCATAAAAAAGTTTTTGTGCTTACTCTGAATGACCACGACATCGTCGCCACCGGAAGCCATCGCGAAGGAATAGGTGACTGTCAATGCCGCCACAACCAGTATCTTGCCCATCAGCCTCATAACTATTGCAATAAACACCAATTGCAGTGCGAAGATTGTGCCGATGTAAGTAAATCGCTGTTTTTGACGAAATCAGCGAATTTGTCCGCATTTGAATTTCTTAATGGGAATAGACTTTTCCCGGAGTGAAACTGTTATGGCAACTCCAGGAAAGGATCCCAAAAGATCTCCGCGAAGTTCTTCACCTTATTGTTTTGAACAACCACGCCTTCCTTCCTCAGGAGGTTTTCCATCGTTTGCGGCGTCTTGAAATGATGTCTCCCGGTAAGCAGACCTGCACTGTTTACGACGCGGTGCGCTGGAACGCCTCGGGGGCACCCATGCATCGCCCATCCAACCATTCGTGCGCTGGATCTCATTCCCAGGTAACGGCCGATGGCTCCGTAACTGGTCACACGTCCTTTAGGAACAAGCCTGACAACGTCATAGACATCGTCGAAGAAATTCGATGAAGAAACGTTCTTTTTGATACGCTGCATGCCCGTCTGTGATGTTCTTATTAAATTTGAGGCTCGTTAGCAAAACTACTTTGACCTGTATCGTGAAGCAAACCATTTTGGTCGTTATCTTGCTGTTGTTGAACTGGTGTGCATCTGCACAGAGCGGGTACACATTGATCTTTCCTACCGACGATGGATGGGACATCCTGAAGGAGAATGAGGAACTAAGCTTTACCTTGAGAACATCTCACCCGGATTCAGCCATTTTTTCGATAGAGGGCATTGAAGGTTATCACATAGAATTTGACTCGCTAGGCAATTTCCGCTGGACACCTTCCTTTGATCTGGTCGACCGGGTTGAAAAAAGCAAGGAGATAACAGTCATCTTTGAGGCGCGGTGGCCCGGCGGCGCTCGGGCTCGTCAGCCGGTCACCTTCACGGTGATGCACGTCAACAGGCCCCCGGTCGTTGAGGATCTGCCCGTGTTCTACGTACGGCAGTCAACGATCAATACTTACCAGATTTCCACCGAATATGTTTACGATCCGGACGGCGACCCTTTGGTGTTCAAGGCGATCCCTCACCAAATGCCCGAAGCTTCGAGCCTCTCGTCGCTGGGCCAGCTCGCGTGGACGCCATCGCGAGGCCAGTTTGCGTCTCTTAGAAATAATCCGCTCTTCCTGGAGTTCATTGTTCAGGATCAGCCAGAAAAAGCGGAAACAATCGGCAAGCTGAAAATTGCGCCGACGCAACAGGATCTGCCATCCGAGATACTCATCGTTCCCGGCGATTCACTGTTCTCCATCAAAGAAGACGAAACCCTGAACCTGAAAATCTATATTTCCGATCCAAACGGCGATGACAACGTTATCAGTGCCGGATTCGTCTCCAATGACCAGCGCATTCCTACGAACGCACTGAAAAGCAATACCCAACTGCAATATGAATTCACCTGGATGCCGGGCTACGAGTTCGTGGATGACGCACAAAAGTCACTGACCGTAGACCTCACATTTTTTGTCTTGGACAAATCCAATAATCGGACGCAACGCCGGATCTACATTAAGGTGGATGAGACGGAGAATCTAATCAAGAAAGATCAGCACCTGTTTCAGAAGTACCGGAGTAACCTCGTTGAAGCGGTGAAGCTCATCAACCAACTGGATGCCAATCAAAAAAAGTTAAACCAGGAATACAAGAAAGCGCGCAAGGGAAAAAAGAACAGATCAATCGTAAGTGCATCACTCGGCGCGGTTACCGGTATCACACCTGTTGTCATCCATTCGCCGGACGAGTCCAAAATTGTATCCGGTATTGGCGGTACGACTGTGTTGACGCTTGGAACGCTGGAAGCGACCGAAGTAATCGGCAGGTCGAAGGAAAGCATTATGGATAAGATCAAGAATGGGATCGACATCCGCAACCGCGCCCAGGCAGCCGGCGACGAGTTCGCCCGAAAATATGCGTTGAAACTTTCACGTCGCAGCGCCGACTTCGATAAAGACATCGAAAAGTTGCGCGCTGTTCTGAACGACCAGCGCATCGTGCTGCTGGAACTCGATGCCTACTCCAAAAACACGGAGCGAATAGACGATAGAGACATCAAGAAGGTCTTCCTCGACTTTGCTGAAAACTGATGCAAGTGTGGCGGTGCTCTACCTGAGGAGCACCACCTCTTCAATGCACGCTTACTCCATTAGTTTTGCTCCGCGTATCGCTTAAAGTTGTTCAGGATGGATTGCCATCCCCCGCGCTGCATCTCCACCGGATTTTGGTCCTCCGCGTCAAAGGTTTCCGTCACCTTGGTTTTGCCACCTTCGGGAGTAAATACAACTTTCACTTGCCTCCCGTCGTCCATGCTGTATTCGATGACCTTGTTGGTTTCAA
>CAZLWX010000138.1:0-9011 GCA_964563295.1 uncultured Roseivirgaceae bacterium
TGGATGAATATTGATGGCGGCCCATCGATTGCCAACGTCAGCCTCCATACCCCGGTGAACAACAAGGTTAACCTGGGAATGAGTGTCACCAACGATCAAAAGGGTATTCTCAGCAACACGTCGGCGCTGGTATCCCTGGGTCTGAACGTCGCGCTTGCCAAGCAGACTTATCTTCGCTTTGGGGTGTCGGCGGGAGGTTCGTGGAACACCATAGACTTCAGTCGAATAGACAACGACTATCTCACCAACGATCCGGCGTTCATCAATCAACTCGACCAGAGTGCCTCCCTCGCAGGCAATGCAGGTATATCATTTCATCACAAGACGTTTCACATCGGGGCTTCCATACCATCGATTTTCTCTCCTTCGTACGTGAGCCCCGACGCCTTCACCATCACGGAGGTCAAGCCTTTTCAGGCGTTGATCTTTCACGCCAGCAATCGATTCTATTTTAATAATGACAACAATGTATTCGAACCGTATGTCGTGTATCGGATGAATACCGGGCTCCCCTCTCAGTACGAGGCCGCCGGTATCCTTCATCTCAACCACGTGTTGTGGGTCGGAGGATCGTATAAGCAGGATTTTGGCATCTCGGCGATGCTGGGTCTAAAAGTCCAGCACAAACTTGCCATCGGCGCCGCATACAGCCTCAAGAACACGGGCATCAATGAATTGAACAGCCCGTCATTCGAAATAAATGTCAATCTTCTTTTTGGCGAACATAAGAAAGGCACCCATGTCTATTCTTTCGTCAATACAGTAAAGGAAAAAGAAAGAAAGCCCAGCCGGGCGGCAGCAGCGGCGCTTGCAGCGAAGAAGAAAAAAGAAGAGGAAGAGCGTCAGAAACAACTTGCTGCTCAGGAGGAGGCGAAACGCCAACAGGAGGCGATCGCCAAAGCTGAAGCTGACCGAAAGGCCGCCGAGGAAGCGCAGAAGCGCCGCGATTCGGTCTCCCATCACAATCCGCGGATGACGCATGATGTGTTTAGGATTGAACGACCGGTGCAGCGCGACACCTCAGAGATCACACAGGAAGATGAGCAGGCCACATTACAAAAGTTGGAAGAGCACGCAGCCAATCCAACGGAACAAAATGATGAACCTGCGGACGCAGGAAACGCCGAGCGCCACGAGTTCATCAAGAGGGGCACACACCCCCAGGAACTCGAGGTCGGCGACTACGTGATCGGTGGTGTCTTCAAGTCGGATGCCAATGCCCAGCACTTTGCGGAAGGACTGGTTAAGCTGGGCTTCAAAGCCGAATTCGGCTATTTGTCAGCAAAGAACCTCTGGTACGTTTACCTCATCCACACCACCGATATCAACGAGGCAAGAGCCGAGCGGGATCGCGTGAGCAAGACGAGGCTCCTGAAAGACGCATGGTTACTCACTGTCCAGCAATAAAGGTATGAGCAGTCGAATGAGATTGATGCTGTTTTTGGCGCTGGGAACATTCGGGACGTTCGCCCAGGTGCCAGTAATTCAAAGGGTGGATCCGCTTCAGGCCAACCCCAATGACACGATATTAATAACAGGAAGTGGATTCAGCGATATCCCGACTGACCTCGACGTATGGTTCGACCAGGTCAAAGGCACGGTCGTCGAATCATCCGAGTTCGCCATTGAAGTTGTCGTTCCGGCGCAAGCCAGTCTGAACAACGTAGAAGTACTGAACAAGACGTCGAAGGCATCGGCGAAATCACCGTTGAAGTTCATGCCCGTATTCCAGGGGCAGATACCTTTTAGCGCGGCTAAGTTCAACACCGCGCTCGTGGAAGGCGAAAACAGCTTTGCCGCTCCCGAAGAGTTGTGGGACCTCAGCGCGAGCGACCTCAACCTCGACGGCAAGCCGGATATCGTGGCAACAAAGTTCCAGAGCCCCGGCGCATTCTTCGGAGCCAGCACCGACCTGACTGTGCTCCAGAATGTCAGCACGCCCGGCAACCTCAACTTCGACAAACTTGACAAAACGAATCTCGCCGTACTCAACATGACGTTCCCGACCGACAATGTCGTAACCGGTGATCTCCAGGGCGACGGCTTACCCGAGATTATTGTCAGCCGTGGAGGGTCGACGCGCAATACCATTCACATCCTGAGAAACACCAGCACTCCCGGTGGCGCGATCAACTTCGTTTCAACCACACCGCTGGCCCTCGATGCCGGTCATGTCGCCACCCGTATCCGTATCCGCGACCTGAACAAGGACGGCAAGCCGGAACTCATTGTCAGCAATACCTTCAACCAGGTGTTCTACATCTTTGTCAATCAAAGTTCAGGCGGAACACTCTCGTTCAACCCCACTCCTATTAAGTTGTCGGTGCGCGTGTTTGCCAGCGATCCCTCGAGCACCAACTACGAGGTGGAAGTGCAGGATTTTAACGATGACGGACTCCCCGACCTGGTAGTAAACGAATTCCAGGAAGACTCCCTGCACGTATTCACTAATACCAGCGCGGGTGCTATCAGCTTTGCTCCCAAAGTCACCATTCCGACTACGGAAAAGCTCAATCGTCTTACCTCCGTGGATGTCAACAACGACGGTAAGCTCGACCTCATTGCAACCAGCACGCTGAACAACCAGTTGCTCCTATTCATGAATCAGACTTCCGGGTCGACGATCAATTTTGCGATTCCTCCTATCGCACTGACGACCGGTACGGGCGTATGGGGCGTAGATGCCAGCGACATTGATGGCGATGGCGATCCGGACCTGATTAGCGTCAACCGGAACCAGGGCGTGATCAACATATTTACGCATAATGGAAATTTTGCTTCGCCGGCGTATTCGAAGTCGGATATTACCATTCCAAATCCTGGCCGCAACGTGAAGGTGGCTGACTTTGATGGTGACGGCAAACCCGACATCGCCCTCACGATGTTCAATTCGGTCATCGTGCCCAACACCAGCTCGCTCGCCATACTGCGAAACACCAATTGCCATCAACCGATTATTGAGAACCCGGAGCCTATATTGATCTGCAGTGATCAGACCCTGGCGTTGACGACCACGTCGGCGGAAGGCGTGACATTCACGTGGAAACGAAACAACGTTGTTGTCGGCAACGACGAACCGTTCCTGTTGATAACGGCTCCGACGGCGAACTACACCGTGACCGCCACCGCTGAAGGAGGCGCATGCCAGGTAACTTCACCGCAGGTGACGGTAACAGAAGATTCAGGGCTGGCCCCGGCAAACCCGACAATCAACGCCAATACTCCTCTATGCACCGGCGCTAATCTCCAACTCACGACAGACCCCGTTGCGGGAGCGACCTATTCCTGGACTGGACCCAATGGATTTACGTCCAGTGTAGAAGACCCGGTGGTGACAGGCATGACAACCGATCAGGCTGGATTCTATGAACTCCAGGTGACGGTAGGTGTCTGCAAAAGCAATGTTGCCTCAGTCAGGGTCGATGTGGCGGACCTCGCCGACTTCGCTATCAACTCCAGCAGCGCGACCAACACATTATGCGATGGTCAGAGCGTCAACCTTTCGGTGAATAACCTTGCGAACCACGACTATCAATGGAAACTGGACGGCGCGGATATATCAACCGGCGGCACTAATGCCAACATAACCGTATCTGTCGAAGGTGACTATTCTGTAGAAATCACAAACAATGAACTCAGTTGCACCACGGAAGTCGGACCCGTGACCGTTACCGTATTGGAACCACCCGTCGCCGACTACGATGTTCAGGCTACTGCCTGCACGGGCGAAGAAGTTGAATTCACGAATCAATCCACCGTCGATAACAGGGCTACTCCTATTTATACCTGGAACTTCGGAAACGGAACGGAGGTAGCCGATAATCCAACGCGGACCTATGCTACAGCCCAAATCTTCAATACAAGTTTGACAGTGCGCTATGAGGAGGTAGCATCCGGGTGTACCGATAATGCCAGCGCGCAGATCACCGTAAGCCAGGCAGCAGTACCTTCTATAGTCAGTACCGCTACGAACCTGTGTCCCGACGGCGCCGCCAACCTCTCCATCACCGGACCGTTTGACACGATCCTGTGGAGTACATCTGAAACTACAGGCACGATTACAGTAACTGGCCCCGGTACTTTTACCGTTACCACTACGGATAACAACGGTTGCGCGGGGCAAGATGAGTTCACTATCGCGGCGCATCCGGTGCCTGAGATTACCGCATCGGCAGACCCGATGGAGATCCCGGCCTTTGACGAAACCCAACTCCTGGCGGAATCGGCCAACGGCGAGGAGGTCACGAGCTGGTCATGGAGTTATCAACCCGTACCCGATCCCGACAACGTCTTTGCTTCCCCCGATGATAGGTTTATTGCCAACCCTGTAGCCACCCTGGGTCAGACCACGGAGTTCACGGTGACAGCCTCAAATAGTGTAAATTGTACGAGTCAGGCACAGGTCGTGGTAACCGTTGCGGGAGTTCTCGGCTTCCCGGTGTTTTTCTCGCCGAACGGGGATGGTAATAACGACGAATGGAACATCCGCGCCCAGGACAAGCCTGACTGTGTTTTGAGCATTTTTGACGCTCGCGGACGCAGGGTTTTTGAGGGCAAGGGCCAGAACTGGGACGGCAATTACAATGGAAATGCCGTGCCAGAAGGGACTTATTACTATGTTTTCGGCTGTCCCAACGAAAAACCCGCAACTGGCAATGTGTTGGTGATCAGGTAGTATCTGACCACCCAGTTACTTCTAGCCACTTTTTAGAATCTAGACATATACCTGAAGTGTAGCGATATGAAACATGGTTTCTTAAAAAACCGTCTTGGCTTTTTTGTAGCATGTCTTGCGCTGGTCGTCTGGTCACAGACCGCTTTTTCGCAAACTGTAGACTGTAGTAATTCAGCCAACTGCAGTGATCCCTATTGCAACTATGCTGCCAATATTGAAAAAGGCTGTAACTGTTTCGATGGAATCGACAACGACGGCGATGGTGACATCGACAAGGCCGACTTCGGCTGTGCCACCTACTACGGCCTCACCTTCATAGGCGAAGGTTCCGATTGCTCCCTCCTTCCTCCCGGCATCGATACCCCCTTTGACCTGGTCGACGACCCGGTAGTCAGCGGTCAGAATACCGCCGATACGCAATCAAAAGTTTCAGTTGGGGATGTTGACGGAGACGGTACTCCTGATGCGGTGGTGACATCCAAGTGGGGTGGTTTTATCAAGGTGGTCAATACGCTAAATGGTTCCGAGAAGTCAATCTTCGACCTCAGCGCCAACAAGGGAACCTGGTTCGACAACCAACCCAACAATGGCGCGTGCAAGCCCAACAGGCTTCTGTTCGAACACGAGAACCTGATCGCCGACATCGATGGCGATGGTAAAGCCGAGCTCTTCGGAGTAGTCAGTAACCGCGGCGGAAATCCGACATCGCCGCCGACCTGCTTCTACTTCATGGCATTCAAATACACGGCCGGCGTGCTTACGCCGCTGTACCAGGCTGTGAACGTCGGAACAGACCGCCCTGGTGTTTTCGGTATTGCTGATATGGATGGCGATGGACTTGCCGAGATCTACATGCGCGACAGGATCTACGCTGCCGAGACCGGAAAACTCCTCGCAACCTCAACCGGAAACAGTACCAGTGCAGGATGGGATTCTGACATCACCTCCGGGCCGGTTGCAGTGAATATCTCCGGCACCAGCACGATGGAGCTGGTTTGCGGAACGAAGATCTACGGTATACCGAACCTGAGCAACAGGAACCCTGCCAGCCCTCAAACGCTGACACTGTTGCACGACATGAATACCCTGCCTGCCGCAGCGGCGAACAAATGCTTTGTCAAACTGGCCAATGACCCTGACGAATACGGCGTTGACACGCACAGCATGTGCAGCGTGGCCGATATGGACCGCGATGGCAATGTCGATGTCGTCATCTCTGGTGCATTGAATTCTGTGTCGGGAAGAACTGCCGTGTTTTACTGGAACGTCGCCAAGAGCACGGTGAGCTACGTGCTGACGCCAAGCAGTGCCGACATGGGTTACGGCAATGGCAATCAATACCATGACAGCTACCTGTCAGGGTGGTTGTGGGGCACAGGGCGTCCGAACCTCGGCGATGCCGATGGCGATGGTAATATGGACATCGCCTTCATCGCGGGAAACCAATTGTTCTGCCTTAAGGTGGATGCAACCGGTACCGGCATGGAAACCCTCTGGACACAAAACTCTGTGGCGGTGGCAGGATCGCCAGTCAGTCCATTGGGTTACAGAGCGATCGAGGACTCGCGGTCTGGTGTGATCACCTGTACCATCTACGACTTTAACAACGACGGCCATCCCGAACTAGTCTATCGCGATTCCTATAAAATGACGGTCACCGATGGAGAGACCGGCGTAGCCAACTTGCTCGTCAGAGAATGTAAGTCACACACGTACACCGAGGGACCTGTCGTCGCCGACGTGAACGGCGATGGCGCCACGGATATTTGTGCATCGTGCTTCCGTGGACCAGGTAATTTCAAGATCGATGACAAGATCAACGGTCAGAACCTCGGAGAATTCAGGCTCTGGTATTCATCCGGAAACGAATGGCTCCCCACGCGGAAAGTGTGGAACCAGCCCGGATATTTTGTGGTCAACATCAATGACGACCTCACGCTCCCCTTCCCTCAGTTTGACCAAACCCTGGTGTTTGGAACAAGCGACTGTCCAAACGGCGTCCCAGGTCCTCAAACACCACTGAACGTATTCCTCAACCAGGTTCCTAACATTAACGCCAACGGATGCCCGGTCTTCCCCGCTCCTGACCTCGCCTATCACGGCGACGACCCCGATAATCCAGGTGTGGATGTGAATGGGGACGGTGTCTATACTCCTGCGGTGGAAGTGATACCCCCGATCTGCGGCGACCTGACGTTCCAGACGCGATTCCATATTATTAATGACGGTGATCTGCCCATCAACGCTACCATCCCGGTCAGCTTCTTCAAGCACGATCCTACGGCACAAGACGTCCAGCTGTCGGATCTGTTGTATTCCACAACGATCAACATCGTTAACCTGGATGTGGATGCGACATTGACCACTGCCTTCGAGTCCTTTGATGGAACGGGTGGAACATTTACTCTGTACATCGTCCTGGATAATGATGGCACGATCCTTCCGATCGATACCACCGCCTCATCCGACTTCGAATGTAGTATCGCCAATAACATCTACAGTCTTACCGTTACACCCGATCCGTTCACGACGGTAATCGAGAAACTACAGGATAACTTTAAATGCGAAGATTCGGCACCCGATAACGGAGCCTTACAGGTCAAGATCCTTAAGAACGGCGTCGAACAACCCTACAACGAATACGCATTCCAATGGTTCGCCGGCGACTCGGCAAGCCATACACCCATTGCCGGCGCGAACGCTTACAACATCACCGGCCTGGCGGAAGGGGACTACACCGTACAAGTCACTAACATTGAGAAAGGTTGCCAGGGCGATCTTGTCGACACCACCATTGTGCGAACAGGGGTCGACCCTACGGTGACTATTACTAAGATCTCCGACCAAACCAAATGCGACCCTCCCGATGGCGCTCTCGTGGCGGAGGTAGACGGCGGCAACGTAGGCTTTAACTTTGAATGGTTTGACGTAGCGCTCACCCCTTTGGGGATTGTCGGATCGACCGCCAACAACCTGAAGGCGGGTAACTACGTGCTCATTGTCTCAAAGGACGGTTGCGAGAAAAACGTGGCAGCTCCAACAATTCTCGACCCCCAAGTGCCTGACGCCCAGGCCTCGGTGCTTCAACATGTGATCGATTGTATTAACCCGAGCAGTGGACAAGTCACCGCTGATGCGGTGCTCGGCGGTGTTGCTCAGGATCCAGCCAACTACACGTTTGAGTGGTACGAGTACGACATTGCCACCAACACGAAAGGGACGATACTGCCGGCCATGCATGGAACCGGTCCTACCAGGACGGGTCTCCCCGTCGGCGGCTACCAGGTAATTATCACCGACAACAACACGAAGTGCGAGTCGCTGCAGACGCCATTTGTGGAAGTCACTTCACAAACGGTGCTTCCGGTAGCCTCCATCACAGAAGTAGCCCCGCAAACATCATGTGATCCCGCGCAACCGAATGGGATATTGACGGCGAGCGCGGTGGGCGGCACACTCGTCAGCCCCAACGACTTCACCTTTGAATGGTTTGTCGGCGACAACACATTACCGGAAAACAAGATCCCGAACGCGTCATCGCCTTCGTTCACAAGTGGAACAAAGGGCGAAACGATCAACGCCGTTGTGGGAGGAGGAATTTTCTATACCGTCAAAGTCACGACCGCAAATAACTGTTCGGACACCGAGAAGATTATCATCACGGAAGACCTCAACCTTCCGATCATTACGCTGACATCGACACCGAACTCCATCTGTGATCCCACGATCGCCACCACTCAGTTCAATGGTTCGGTGACAGCAACCGTCACGTTCGACGGAGTCGCCGTGGCACTCCCCGACCCGAACTATACGTTTACATGGCATGATGGTCCGTTGGCATCCGACCCGCTAATCGCAGTAGCAGACGACAAGGCGCCCGCTCAAACTAATCTCGAGCACGGTTACTACACCGTTTCTGTCGAGCGCACCGACCTCCATTGTGCGGCGGTGCCCGTCTCAGAAGAGGTGCTGAATACGACTGTGCTACCGGTGATCAAAACCGACAGCATTCCATCGACTAACTGTGTGGCCGTGTATAACGGAAGTCCGATTTCTAACGGACAAGCCAGCGTCGCATTGGTAGACGGTGCCGCGCCTACCGCGAACCACGCTTTCCTCTGGACGGATAATGGTTCGTCGACGGATGTCGATGGCATTACAACAAGTTCGATAACGCAAATTCAGGGTGGCTTCGACTACACCGTTGAAGTTACAAACCTGCTCACGGGTTGTAAAAATACTGACGTGGTGTCGTTGCCTGACAAGAGTGTCGTACCCGTAGTGACGCTTACCGTTGAACAGGCAAACTCGATCTGCGACGCGTCTCTGACAAATC
>CAZLWX010000139.1:0-8968 GCA_964563295.1 uncultured Roseivirgaceae bacterium
CAAGAGTATTTTGTCCACGTATCAGGTCTTCTGGTTGACACCATCCGCGAAAAGGATGAGGTCACCTTTGAACTGAAAGAAGGAAAGAAAGGTTTAAATGCCGTCAACGTAAGGTTGGCGAACTAATAGATCATCAACTTTCAAACCATGAGAAGCCCTTTCGCAAGAAAGGGCTTCTTTATTTATCGCCACACGGTTGGTTTAAAATAGCTATCCGGTATTCCGACGCCCATAGATTTCTGTCCACGACCGGAGTATACGTTCAATCCGGGGTGGAATGCGCTGCTTCATCCGCCAGCTCCAGTTTCCGTTTGAAGTCGCTGGTATGTTCATTCGAGCGCTGGCGTCAAGCCCTAGCATGTCCTGCATTGGAATGATTACAAGGTTAGCCACCGACGCGTAGGCCGTCCGCGCCAGGACGAGATGAACATTCCGTTGCGTGATCGCCTGACCGGCATATTCCTGCCACAATTGCCTGATCTCTCTGTCAGCGTCCTGCATCCACCATCCGCGGGTTGTGTTGTTGTCGTGGGTGCCGGTGTACACGACGAAGTTTCGCTCATAGCAATAGGGGACATGGTCTGCATTTGGTCCCTTTTTACCAAAGGCGAACTGAAGAACTTTCATTCCAGGCAGCGCATATTTGTCGCGGAGCCGATGAACCTCTGGGCCAATGTCGCCGAGGTCTTCAGCAATGAACGGCAGTCCGATGGTCCTTTTCAGCGCATCAAACAAAGCGTCGCCCGGGCCGTTACGCCACCTGCCGTTGATGGCGGTGGTCTGGCCTGGCGGAACTTCCCAAAATGTGCTGAATGCGCGGAAGTGGTCGAGTCTTAGGTCATCAAAAACCTCCAGGTTTCTCCTGATGCGCTCAATCCACCATTTGTATCCAGTCTGCGCGAGTGCACTCCATCGAAACACCGGCATACCCCAAAGCTGACCCTCGGCGTTGAAATAGTCTGGAGGAACGCCCGCAATCTCGGCCATCATCCCATTGGCTTTCAACTTAAAGATGCTGCGGTTTGCCCAGGTATCAACTGAATCGTGACTAACGTAGAAAGGCAGGTCTCCCAACAAGCGGATGCCCTGGCGCTCGCAATATTTTTTTAACTGGGCCCACTGGCGGAAGAAAATGAACTGTGACCATTTAATCTTCTCGATCCTTTCGGTGTTGCTCGCCGAAAAACGCTCAAGGGCATTTGGGCTGCGGTTTCTGAGATCCAATGGCCACGAGTACCATGGCTTTCCGCCGTAGACCTGTTTAATGGTAGAGTACAATGCAAAGTCATCCAACCAACTGGCTTGCTGCGAACAAAAAGTCGTGAACTCGCCCGACTGTTTTGCATCGGAAAAGGACCTTTCGATCATCCGTGTTTTTTCAGTGGCTACTTTCCTGTAGTCAACACGCCCGCGATTCGGAGAGCGAAGGAGACGGAGTGACCCTGCCGGGAGAAAACCGTCAGACACCATCGCCTCTGGACTGATGAGCAACGGGTTGCCGGCATGGCTGGAAATTGAACTATAGGGAGAAAATCCCTGTGATGCTTCGACGGGGTTCAGCGGCAGCAATTGCCAGTAACGTTGATTGCAGTTGGCAAGAAAGTCAACAAAAGCAAATGCTTCCGGGCCCAGATCTCCAATGCCGAACGAAGACGGCAATGATGTGATCGATAGCAGGATACCCGCACTGCGCTCCTGCATATTCTAGACCTCTGATTTGGCTACAGGACTGCGGAGGAGGGCAATTGACCTGCCCGCAGCCATTACCGTGCTGCAAGGTTCGTAAGTATCACCATTGCCAATGTGCCCAGTTGCAGTGTCCAGGGTCATGGTCCACGTCTGCCCATACTTTCCGGGCGGAAGTCTATATTCCAGCGGTTGATGATAAGCATTAAAGATGACGTAAAAGTTATCGTCTAAAACAGGCTCACCATCTGGGCCGAGGTAATGCAATCCCCGGCCGTTGAGAAAAACGGCGAGTGACTTGGCAAATCCGGTGTTCCAGTGCTCTTCCGTCATTTCGCTGGCGTCGGGTAGAAACCAGGCAATATCGTCGACTCCGGTTCCTTTGATGCGTTGCCCCTGGAACCAACGCCGACGGCAAAAAACCGCGTGCGACATCCGAAGGCCAATCAGCTTGCGTGCAAATACGAGAAGATCCTCATCTTTTTCTGCCCAGTGCAGCCAGGAGATTTCGTTGTCCTGGCAGTAGGCGTTGTTGTTGCCCTGTTGAGTGCGACCGAATTCGTCACCTGCCACGAGCATCGGAACGCCCTGGGAAAGGAGAAGGGTTGTAAGGAAATTTCTTTTTTGTTGTTGTCGAAGTGAATTTATTCCAGCATCGTCGGTTTCGCCTTCAACTCCGCAGTTCCACGAGCGGTTGTGCGTTTCCCCGTCCTGGTTATCTTCGCCGTTCGCCTCGTTGTGCTTTTCATCGTAAGAGACGAGGTCATGAAGGGTAAAGCCATCGTGTGCTGTGATAAAATTGATGCTCGCGGTAGGTCTGCGGTAATCTTCCTGGTAAAGATCCGGGCTGCCAGTGATTCGAAGAGCAAACTCACCAAGCATGCTGTCCGCTCCGCGCCAGAAATCGCGTATGCAGTCGCGGTACTTGCCGTTCCATTCCGCCCAACCCGGTGGAAATTTGCCTACCTGGTAGCCGCCTTCGCCCACATCCCATGGTTCGGCGATCAATTTGACCTGCGAGATCACGGGATCCTGGTGAATGATATCAAAGAACGCACTGAGTCGGTCGACCTCGTGAAGCTCCCTGGCTAAGGCTGCCGCGAGATCGAATCGAAAACCATCAACTTGCATTTCCTGTATCCAATATCGAAGACTGTCCATCATCAGCCGGAGCACATTTGGAAGATTTGCATTCAACGTGTTTCCAGTACCGGTAAAATCGTAATAAAATCTTTTGTCGTCAGTGAGCCTGTAGTATGAGGCGTTGTCTATTCCCCGGAAGGAAAGCGTCGGGCCAAGATGGTTGCCTTCTGCTGTATGATTATAGACAACATCAAGAATTACTTCGATCCCAGCCCGATGAAGCTCTTTCACCATGTTCTTGAACTCTGTGACCTGACCGCCAGGATTCGCATTGTAGGAATAGCCGGCATCGGGTGCAAAAAACGCTATCGTATTGTATCCCCAATAATTTGTCAGTCCCTTATCACGGAGGTGGCGATCAGAAATGAAATGATGAACCGGCATCAGTTCAATGGCGGTTACTCCAAGGCCTTTCAAGTAACGGATGCTGGAGGGGTGACCAATGGCAGCATATTTTCCGCGGATTTCTTCAGGAATCTCCGGGTTAAGCCTGGTGAAACCTTTCACGTGCGCTTCGTAGATAATGGAACGGTGGTAGGGAATTTTCGGAAGCTGAATATTCTCCCAGTCGAATCGATCATCGATAACCACACTCTTGGGAAGAAAGGGAGCGCTGTCAGATTTGCTGAAGCTCATATCCTCAGCTTGATCGCCTGGCGCATATCCGAATAGTGAGTCGTTCCACTGGATTGTGCCGGCGATTGCTTTCGCGTACGGATCAATCAGCAACTTATTAGCGTTATAACGATGTCCTTCCCTGGGTGCGTATGGGCCGTGCACCCGGTATCCATACAGGTGACCAGCCTTTAGTCCCGGAACGAAAACATGCCAAATGTGATAGGAGCGCTCGGTGATGGTGACTGTTGTACCATTTTGATCATCGGAGGACTCGAATAGGCAGAGGTCAACACCGGTCGCGTTCTCAGCGTACAAGGCGAAGTTCACCCCTTCATCATTCAGGGTGGCACCAAGGGGATAAGCGCGGCCGGGCAGTATTTTGATTTTCAATGTTGTACAGATTGTAAGTCGTCAGCCATGATGGCCATTGTTTGGATCAATCGTCAAAGCCCAAACCGGCGCGCTGACATTTCGACGCTCTGCCTCGATAACCTCATTGGGTTTTTCAGGTTCTGACGTGGAATCGGAAGCTTTTACTGCTTGTTCCAGCGAATGGATTAACCTCATGAAATAATGAAATGCTTCCTGCGTCGAACGATAGGGGGAGAGCCCGCTGTCGCGTGACATGTAGTAGAAATGATCGCTTGCCTGTAGTACGCGCCATTGTTTCAGCATACCAGGATCGTTTAATCTCTTGATTCCTGGTTCAAGATCGGCCAGGGCACTGAATGCCTCACGTTGCCGGTCATCACCGAACCAATTACCGAGTTCGCACCCTGTCGCCATGGTATATTCCGGAACGGTTATCGCCCTGATCGCAGGAATATTTTGAACCGTTTCCGCAGCGGTTGCAAACTCATAGTCGCCTTGCATGACAAGCATCAGTAACGTGTTTTCAAGAAATCCCATTATGCCGGACGTGGGATGGTGGTGCTCACCGAATGCCTCGTAATCAACGGCGACGGTTACAACTTTTTCACTCTCGGGGATCCCCTCAAGCCAGGAAACAAACAATTCCGGTGTGAGATTGGGTGCATAGGATGCGATGTCTTCACTTAAACGGTGGTTTCGCAAGAGCACTTTCAGCCCGTTCCTGTCGCGGTGTTCATATACCAGGTGAGGGGAGAGATTCTTTGAATCCTTGAGTTCGGTAAGCACCCCACGGAATCCCATCATGCTGATCCGCCGCCCTATTTCGTCGTTGTAAATCAGGTGCGTGTTGCGAAACACCTCCGGCCGCATACCAAAATGCTCGAGTATTTTTTCGGCGTGCTCGAGAATCTGTATCTCGAACTCTTCGCCTTCCATGAGGAAGGCCAGGGAATGATAGTAGGGCACCGACAGGAAATCGACAGCGCCTGTTTCCGCCAATGCTTGAAAACTGTGCAGGGCCTCCGGACTGTATGCTTCCATCTGCTCCAATGCCGTACCCGATATTGCAAAGGATACTTTCAACTGAGGGTACTGCTCAATGAGCTTGAGAAGTAGGCTATTCGTCGGGATGTAGCACTGCCTTGATATTCGTTCCATAATCTCCCGGTCGCGATCTGGGTCCAGGTATGATTCCGGCGGTGCGTTATCGGCAACGACTCCCTGGTTGAGGCGTCGGGGTTGATGAACATGAAAGCATAGGACGAGTTGGCGTTTGCCCGGTTGATCGTGTATCTCGTTCATAGGTCTTGATTTGGCCCTCGGTGGTCAACCGTTCTTCTCTAATAATCTCATACCGGCCACCCTGCCAACAGTCGGCCTTCGGTTAGGGAATTCCTCGATGTAAATAGGGGCACATTTTTTTAAACCGCCAGACTATTCGCCATGGCTGGCGATGAAGTATCTGCCATTCAAAACATGAGTTATTGTTATCCGGCCGTTGGGGCTTTCATTAACGGCAATGACAACTTCACATCTTTTACAGTCTGGTCTCCAGAATGCAAGACGATGGAGGTGGAAGTCGGCGCCAAGCGAGTTCCTTTGGAAAAGGACGAGCGCGGATACTGGAGAGCATCGGTTGGATCTGCCGGTCCGGCGACGAATTACCGCTATCGAATTAACGGCCGCCAACCTAGACCCGACCCCGCGTCTCGTTCACAACCCCACGGGGTGCACGGCCCATCAGCGGTTCTTGAGACGAATTTTGAGTGGTCGGATGACAACTGGCGTGGTATGGCCCTGGCGGATATGGTCATTTACGAATTGCATGTGGGCACATTCACTTCAGAGGGAACGTTCGAAGGCGTCGCGTCACGTCTTGATCACTTCAGTGACATGGGAATCAATGCCATGGAGCTTATGCCGGTAGCCCAGTTTCCGGGCGACCGTAACTGGGGCTATGATGGCGTATTTCCCTTTGCGGTTCAAAACTCCTATGGCGGTGCGGCTGGATTGAAACGGCTCGTCAACTTAGCCCACCAAAGCGGAATCGCTGTCATTCTTGATGTAGTTTACAACCACCTGGGGCCGGAAGGCAACTACCTGGAAGAATTTGGGCCATACTTTACAGGCAGGTATTCAACTTTTTGGGGTCGCGCCATCAACTTTGATGACGCCTACTGCGATGCTGTACGGCATTTTTATTGGCAGAATGCGCAGATGTGGTTGGAAGAATTTCACGTCGATGGTCTCCGTCTGGATGCGGTGCATGCCATTTGGGATAGCAGCGCCCGTCATTTTATCGAGGGATTGGCAGAAAGAGTCAAAGAAATTCAGGCGCGAACCGGAAAACACAAAGTGTTGATCGCGGAATTCGACCTTAACAATCCCCGATATATCAGTTCCTTTGAACGAGGCGGCTATGGGCTCGACGGACAATGGACCGACGAATTTCATCATGCGTTGCACGGCTTGGTAACCGGCGAACGACAAGGGTATTACGAAGATTTTGGCGGCGTGCGTCATCTTCGCAAGTCCCTGCGCGACTCATACGTTTACACCGGGGAGTACTCGAGGCATCGGAAACGATCATTTGGCGCGAGCCCTTCCGAGAATCCGTATAGCCAGTTCGTGGTTTTTTCGCAGAATCATGACCAGGTGGGCAACAGGCCCTTTGGCGACCGGCTTGCTGCGTCTCTTTCATTCGAGGCACTGAAACTGGTAGCGGCGACGTGCGTGCTTTCACCACATATTCCGATGCTGTTTATGGGCGAGGAGTATGGCGAGTTGAATCCGTTTCAATACTTTACCAGTCATAGCGATCCGGAGCTGGTGAAGAACATACGAGAGGGGAGGAGATCAGAATTTTCCTATTTCGATTGGACAGAGGATGTGCCGGATCCTCAAGCGTCCACAACATTTGAGCAAAGTCGCTTGTCATGGAGTGCAGCGCAGGATCCACGAGCTGCCACATTGCTTTCATACTATAAAAGTTTGATCAATCTCCGCAAATCGCGGGCTGCCTTGCGAGCCCCGGAGAGAAGAACCCTGACGCTTTACGGCGACGACGATGATAAGCTCATCTGTTATGATCGTGTTGCCGACAATGAACGTCTTTTCATCGCACTGAATTTCAGTGATCAAAATCGCTCGATCGCTTCTCCTTCCAACGCACGATTGCGAAAACTTTTTGACTCTTCTTCTGTGGAGTGGAACGGGCCCGGCGACTTTGAGGAATTAGTCATACGACCGCAAGCCGCGGTTGTATTTGAGCTTCAATAGCATGCATACACCGTGTTCAACATACCGTGTTCAGTTGAATAAATCGTTTACACTTAACGACTTGTCCGACATCATCGACTACCTCAGCCAATTGGGCATCACCACGATCTATGCGGCACCATTGATGAAGGCTACGCCGGGCAGCGTTCACGGCTACGATGTTACTGATTATCAAAGCATAAACCCTGAAGTCGGAACCCTTGCAGACTTGCAGCGCATTACAGGAAAGCTGAAGGATAGAAAAATGACCTGGATCCAGGACATCGTGCCTAATCACATGGCATTCAATGTGGAAAACCACAGGCTGATGGATGTGCTGGAGCGTCACAAGGCATCGCCATTTTTCAACCACTTCGATATTGATTGGAATCATCCGGCGCCTCACCTGAACGGGAAATTGCAAGTGCCCTTTCTTGGAAGTCCATTGCGCGAGTGTATCGAGCGCTCGGAGATCAGGCTGTCGTTCGGCGATCGCGGATTTACAGTCGACTATGAAGATACACAATACCCCCTATCGCTGACAGCCTACCCGTTCGTGTTCGACACTGACGATGCCGGCGTGTTCGCCTGGCGCGATTTCGTTGGAATGGCTGAACGATCAGCGGATTATCAAGATTGGAAGAACGATAAGGAAAGCTACCTGGCTGCCGTGCTGAACAGCGAGTCGTCCCGGAATATCATTCAGGCAACATTGAATGACATCAATAATAACCGGCATCGCCTGTTGAACATATTGGATCAGCTGTATTATCGCTTGTGCTGGTGGAAAGACACGGAACGCCAGATCAATTACAGAAGATTCTTCACCGTCAACGAACTGATCGGCCTTCGAATGGAGGATGACACCGTCTTTGACGATTACCACCAATTCATCCACGAGCTATACAAAAATGGGTTGATCCAGGGATTGCGAATTGATCACATCGACGGGTTGCAGGACCCCGCACATTACACGCAGCGGCTGAGGAAGTTGTTTGGTGACGAATGTTATATCGTCGCTGAAAAGATTCTGGAGCGGAATGAAACTATTCCCCGCGATTGGCCTATTCAGGGAACCAGCGGATATGAGTTTCTTTCATTCTTAAATCAACTTATTACGAACCGGGAAGGAGCAAGGGAGATGGTTGACTTTTACCGGACGTTGGTTCCGGAGATGCCGGCGTATAATGAGCTCGTCCGCGAAAAGAAAAAGCTTATTCTTCAGGAGTATATGCAAGGAGAGTGGGACAACGTCACCCGACGAATGGAGAATGCTAATCTATTGAACGGGTTTTCGTTGGACCAGGGAAAAGAAGCCCTCGGCGAGCTGATGATTTCATTGCCTGTTTACCGGGCATATCCATCATCGGTTCCCCTCGAGGGGGAAACGCTCGCGTTAATTAACCGGGCCACATCATCAGCAATGCGAAATTCAGGGAACAGCGAGCCAATATTGCGTCACCTGCACGAGATACTAACCAATCCTACCGCCGGGATCGAGCGCGACGGTGTGCTTTCTTTACTTCAAAAGATTATGCAGTTGACGGGTCCGCTGACCGCAAAGGGTGTGGAAGACACTACTTTTTATCTCTACAATGCGTTGATCTCCCATGATGAGGTTGGCGACGCGCCGGGCCAGCTCGGAATGAGTATCCAGAATTTTCACCAGCGCATGATTCAGCGGATGGAAACCAGTCGCCTATCACTCAATGCCACTTCGACACACGACACCAAGCGCGGTGAGGATGGAAGGCTACGGCTCAATCTACTATGCGAATTCACGTCGGAGTGGTGTGAAAAAGTGGAGGATTGGTTCAAACTCAATGCGGCATTCAGAACAGTAGCGAAAGGCAACCCTGCGCCAGTCAAGAACGACGAGTACTACATCTAC
>CAZLWX010000140.1:0-8925 GCA_964563295.1 uncultured Roseivirgaceae bacterium
GCAAGCTCAACAACCTCATGCAGAAGATCAAACGGCGGGGGATACAAGGACTTGGCAAGCCGAAGCAAATCACACTCAATCCGCTACGGGAGATCAACAAGGAGATCTACACCTTTGTCGACTCCAAGCAGCTCGAGATCGAACAATTGAAGAAATCGGAAGCGTTCCGGAAGGAATTTATCGCTGACGTCTCACATGAGTTGAAGACCCCGATTTTTGCGGCCCAGGGATTCCTTCACACCTTGCTCGACGGGGCGATGAGCGATGAAAAAGTGCGAGACAAATTTCTGCGCAAAGCAGTCAAAAGTATTGACCGGCTCGACTCGCTTGTCCAGAACCTGCTGACGCTGTCGCAGATTGAAACGGGCGAAATCAAAATGCATTTCCGCGACACGGATCTGTACGCGATAACACAAGAGGTATTTGAACAACTGGAGAATAAATCCGAAAAGAAAGGACTGCGGTTAAGGATCGATAGCGATGAGTCTGAGGTGTTGGTTCACGCGGATCCCGACCGGATTAGCCAGGTCATGACCAACCTGATCTCCAATGCCATTCAACATTCACCCGAGGGGGCGGTGGTCACCGTGCGTTTTGATGTCGGAAAAAAACGGGTAACAACCATTGTGGAGGATAACGGCGATGGCATTCCAGCCGAGCACCTGCCTCGCATATTTGAACGCTTTTACACGGTTGATAAAAGCCGGAGTCGTGAGAAAGGTGGAACTGGATTGGGGCTCGCCATTGTTAAGCACATTCTCGACAGTCACCATACCCGGGCGACCGTTGAATCGAGTCCGGGCGGAGGGTCAAGATTCAAGTTCAAACTTTCGAGGTCAAAAGCAGCCAGGCATGACCAGGGTTAAATCGACAAGGAGCTCCTTATTCAGCATCCAGGACGCTGTTCTGTTTGAAGACAATGACTTTATTGTCATCAACAAGCCGGCATTTATTTCAACCCTTGAAGACCGGAACACAAAAGAAAATATCCTGGCCCTGGCCCGCGAATATGAACCCGCGGCACAGGTTTGTCACCGCCTGGATAAGGATACCTCGGGCGTTCTTGCGATCGCGCGGCACCCGGATGCCTACCGCCACATGAGCATGCAGTTTCAGCACCGCCAGGTCGAAAAAGTGTATCACGCCGTTGTCGATGGCATTCATCACTTCCGCGGTGAGATGGTCGATTTGCCAATACTCAAACTCGATGACGGTGTTGTAAAAATCAGCAAGCGCGATGGCAAGCCCGCACAGACCGCTTTTCAGACTCTGAAAGTGTACAGGGCGCACACGCTGGTGGAATGCCGTCCGGTTACGGGGAGAATGCACCAAATTCGCATTCACCTGGCCTCTTTGCAGGCTTCAATCACAGGGGACGGTGTCTATGGCGGTAAGCCCTTCCTGTTATCCTCTATAAAGAGAGGATATAACCTAAAGAAGGGTACCGAGGAGTCGAGTTTTATGAAGCGGATGGCCCTCCATGCTTTCGCGCTGGAATTCACTGATATGGCGGGGAGGCGGCAGCGGGTTGAAGCCCCCTATCCAAGGGATTTTCAGGCTTTGATCAGGCAGCTCGAATTGAATAGCTAGGAGATGGTTTGGAGGAAGGGCTTATTTGGTCATTTTCTTTAGCCCCCTTGCATTTACGGCATCAGAAATTTACCTTTGTGTCCCTTTTTGGAACCAAGAAGGCCTTTATTTGATTTTTTTCGAAAATGGATCATAATAGTTACAAGACCATCAACGCCAACAAGGCTACCGTGGAAAAGCGCTGGGTGCTCGTGGATGCCAATTCCCAAGTGTTGGGGCGCGTGGCGAGTCAGATCGCCAAAATCATTCGCGGCAAGCACAAGCCCAGCTATACGCCACATGTTGATTGCGGTGACCATGTAGTCGTGATCAATGCGGAGAAAGTGAGAATGACGGGTAAGAAATGGACCGACCGTGTGATTTTCACCCATTCGGGATACCCCGGGGGTCAGCGCGAGCACACCCCGACACTAATCCGTTCTAAACATCCCGAGCGTCTGATTGAGCATGCTGTGCGTGGAATGCTTCCCAAGAACAGGTTGGGTCGAGAGCTGTTCCGCAGTCTCCATGTATACGCCGGTGCCGAGCATCCTCATGAAGCTCAACAACCTAAGGAAATAAAGTTCTGATAAATGCAGATCATCAATACAATAGGTAGAAGAAAGACCTCTATTGCGCGGGTCTACGTTAAGCCTGGAAAAGGCGACATCCGGGTCAACGACCGCGATTTGAAAGAATACTTCCTGTCCGAAATCCATCAAACCACCGTCAAGCAGGCATTTGCCGCAGTGAAGGCGGAAAATCAATATGATGTTACCGTGAACGTGGAAGGCGGTGGCGTCAAGGGCCAGGCCGAAGCAGTTCGGTTGGGCATCGCGCGCGCACTGGTCGAAATCAACCCGGAACACAAGCCTGCGTTGAAGAAAGAAAGACTACTGACCCGCGACTCGCGAATGGTCGAGCGCAAGAAGCCGGGCCGCAGAAAGGCGAGGAGGAGATTCCAGTTTAGCAAGCGTTAATACAGCACAGAATGGCCGAGAAATTGAAATATCAGGAATTGCTGGAAGCAGGTGTTCACTTTGGCCACCTCACCCGCAAGTGGAATCCGAAGATGGCGGAATACATCTTCATGGAAAATAACGGGATCCACATCATCGATCTCAACAAAACCCTGGCACGACTCGAGGAAGCGACTTTCGCTTTGAAAAATATTGTCCGGTCGGGCCGCAAGATCATGTTCGTCGCCACCAAGAAACAGGCGAAGGACATTGTTAACGAAGAGGCAAAGCGCCTCAACATGCCTTATGTTACTGAGCGGTGGCTCGGCGGTATGCTGACCAACTTCGCAACTATCCGCAAATCGCTCAAGAAGCTGTCGCAGATCGAAAAGCTTATGAAAGATGAAGCTTTTGAAAACCTGGCGAAGCGCGAACGCCTCATGGTGACACGCGAGAAAGCAAAACTTGAAAAACTACTCGGCGGAATTGCCGACCTGAACAGGCTGCCCGCAGCGCTCTTTGTCATCGACGTGAAACGCGAACACATCGCGGTAACCGAAGCTCAGAAACTCAATATCCCCGTTTTTGCCCTGGTTGATACCAACTCGGATCCTTCCGGTGTTGACTTCCCCATTCCGGCCAACGACGATGCATTCAAGTCCATCGCACTCCTTACTCAATACATCGGCAAGGTGATTGAAGAAGCGTTGATGGAACGCAAGAAGGATAAGGAGGACGCGGCGCTCAAGAAAGAGGAGGAAGAAAAAAGAAAAGTCGACGAGCCTGTTGAACAGACCAACTCCTGAGCCCGGACGGGTACCGATGCCCGAGGGACTCGGTCAAGCATGAAACAATCAAACATCGGTCGAAAGCCGATGTTTGTCTTTTCGCCCGATTAAGTGAATTACTGTAATTGAATAACTATGTCAGCCATTTCAGCACAAGATGTTAACAAGCTGCGCCAAATGACCGGCGCGGGAATGATGGATTGCAAGAAAGCGCTCACCGAGGCTAACGGTGACTTCGATAAAGCCATCGAAATATTGAGGAAAAAAGGACAAAAGGTTTCGGCGTCTCGTTCCGACAGGGAAGCCAAAGAAGGCTCGGTGTTTGTCAAGGTCAGCGATGACCGCAAGGAAGCCGTCCTGATCGCGCTTAACTGCGAGACAGACTTTGTCGCCAAGAATGAAGAATTCCAGAACCTTGGGAAGCTGATCGCTGAAAAGGCCTTTGCTGTGCGTCCCGCAACAAAAGAAGCTCTTCTTGAGTTGAAGGCAGGCGATTTGACGATCAATGAAAAGATCATCGAGCTGGTCGGCAAGATCGGTGAGAAAGTTGAAGTAAGTGAATACGTCCACATGAAGGGCGAAACCGTGGTGCCCTACATTCACGCTGGCGCCAAACTCGGCGTTCTGGTTTCGCTAAAGGGTGTCAACGGCAAGGATGTCGCTGATGCTGGAAAAGACGTCGGCATGCAAATCGCAGCGATGAATCCCCTAGCCGTTGACGAAAAATCGGTTGACCAGTCCACGATCCAGAAAGAACTCGAGATCGCCAAGGCGCAGGTCCAGGCAGAGGGCAAACCTGAAAATATGATTGAAAAAATTGCTCAGGGCAAGCTGCAGAAATTCTTCAAGGAAAGCACATTGCTTCATCAGGCCTTTGTCAAGGATAACTCGAAGACGGTAGCTCAATACCTCGACAGCGTTTCCAAGGGACTTACTGTCGCGGAATTCCGCCGCGTGGCTATTGGCTAGCCGATAAGACCATTCATTTATAATAGAATAGGGGCCAGAAGCCCCTTTTTTAATGTTTTTCGAGAAAAAGAGCTTCTGTAAATAGGGGGGAGGCGAGGGTGCGTTGTCATTACTCAAAATAAAACGCACTATGAAATTGGCAACTTCTTCAGTTCTGGCCGCTGTCGCCGTGTTGTTGACGGCCACCTCATGCTACTATACGGAAGACCCGGGTCCGATCCAGGAAACGCAAGAGGTTATTGACGTGACGGATTTTGACCGTGTTGGCCTGGGCGACGCTTTTGATATCACGATCGAGCAAAGCGACGTTTTCGAGGTCGTCGTTCGTGGCGACCGCCGGAATATTGACGACCTGATTGTTACAAAGGTGGGGTCTACGCTGGTCATGCGGTATGAAGACAACCACAACCGCCGCCACACCACATTGGTGACGATACGAATGCCCCAATTGGTCGGCGCGCACCTGGGTGGTGCCAGCAAATCGACTATCACCGGATTCCACGACTTGACCGACCTGGAGATACACCTCTCGGGTGCGTCCATCTGCGAGCTTGACGCGCAGTCAGACAAACTGGATCTCGTTGTTTCGTGCGCATCCTACATCAACATGGTTGGAACGGGCTCTGTGCTGAATGCCGACTTATCCGGTGCCTCGAGGATGCGGGCGTTCAATTTTCCCGTCACGTCCGCTGACTTGTCACTCTCTGGCGCAAGCAGCGCTGATGTCGACGTCGCCGAACGGTTGGATGCCGTTGCTTCGGGTGGTAGTCAGGTTCATTACAGGGGAAACCCCCAAGTCTTCGCGAGCGTGTCAGGAGCTAGTTCGGTGCTGCCGGACTGACTGCAACCCCAAAAAAAATCCGCTTGAATGGTATATCAGCCTGTCTACAGGCTGGTATTTTATTTTTCTCTCTTATTGGATGAACTTGTTGTCGACATCAGACAATTACTGCCATGTTGCGATCAGTTAATCCTTTTAACCAGGCGCTGCTTGCGGAGTTTGAACCCGATAGCGCCGCCACCATCGATAAGAAGCTGAAGAAGGCGGCAATGGCCTTTCAACATTGGAAACGCAAAAGCCTTGATTTTCGCGCCGGCGTCATGGGGCAGGCCGGCGCACTGCTGATCCGCAACCGCGACTCATACGCGCGAACCATTTCGATGGAGATGGGTAAGGTGCTGGCGGAATCACGTGCCGAAGTCGAGAAATGCGCAAAGGCGTGCAATTACTATGCTGAACACGCCGGGCAATTCCTGAAAGATCAACTGATTCCAACGGAGGCATCGCGAAGCCTGGTTGCCTTTCAACCACTTGGCCCCATACTAGCCATCATGCCGTGGAATTTTCCCTTATGGCAGGTTTTTCGTTTCGCTGCCCCATCGCTCATGGCGGGCAACGTCGGATTGCTGAAGCACGCCGCAAATGTGTCGCAATGCGCGCTTATGATTGATCGCATTTTTTCAGAATCGGGATTTCCAGAAGGTGTTTTTCAAACATTGCTCACCACTTCGGATCAGGTCGCTGGACTGATCGCCAGCGATGAGGTTGCCGCCGTGACGCTCACAGGTAGCGAATATGCCGGAACCCAGGTGGCTGCGGCCGCGGGTAAAAATCTGAAGAAGACCGTGCTTGAGCTCGGGGGAAGCGATCCCTTCATTGTTCTTGACGATGCGGACCTGGAGCTCGCGGCAAAAGTTGCAACGCAATCCCGGATGCAGAACGCCGGACAAAGCTGTATCGCGGCTAAGCGATTTATCGTGATGCAAAGTGTGATGGAGTCGTTCACCGGGTTGTTCAGGAAGAACATCGAATTATTGCAGCAGGGAAATCCCATGGACCCGGAAACAACAGTTGGCCCGATCGCTCGTCTTGACCTTGCGGAACAGCTTGAACGGCAGATGAATGATTCTATTAAGCAAGGTGCCAGGTTGATCACTGGCGGCACGCGAGACAAGTGCAATTTTCAACCCGCGCTGCTGGAAAATGTCAAACCGGGAATGACGGCTTTTGATGAAGAAATGTTCGGTCCCGTGGCGTCGTTGATAACGGTCCAAAGCGAGGATGAGGCCATCGCAATGGCCAACGCCAGCCGCTATGGGCTGGGCGGATCGGTCTGGACAAAGGATCCAGCCAGGGGTGAACGCGTTGCCCGCGAAATCGAGTCGGGTTCAGTGTTCGTCAACTCCCTGATGCGATCCGATCAGCGATTGCCATTCGGAGGAATCAAGAAATCCGGCTATGGCCGGGAACTGTCGGAACTCGGTATACGTGAGTTTGTGAACGCGAAGACCATCTACGTGCAGTAGCTAAATTCCAATAAACAAATCCCAAATCCCAGGGAAAGTTCCAAATGGTCAACGTCCAAATTCCAATCAAACACGAATCCGTTTGGTGATTGAAATTTGCTCCCGATAGCTATCGGGATTGGAATTTGCACTCCGGGCGTGCCCCTCGTTCCTCGGGTCGGGCTTTCCGCTACAAGTACCCGCAGGGAATAAATTCCAATAAACAAATCCCAAATCCCAGGGAAAGTTCCAAAATGTCAACGTCCAAATTAGGAATTAGGAATTTAGGAACTGGGAACCAGGAACCTGGAACCAAGAAAGCCAATAACCATTAGTTAACTCGAAATAATATTTTAATTCCTTTTTAATTATTGTCTCAAGTTTCTTTAAGTAAGAATACTGGTTTTCGAATGTACCGATATCTGGGTATTGAATTGACAGAGATTTTTCAGATACTTGCGCACAAACAAAACCCCACAAGTATGAGAAAAAAAATCTATCGGGTTGGTGCGAGCCTTTGTGCAGGGATCGTGATTAG
This sequence comes from uncultured Roseivirgaceae bacterium, assembly GCA_964563295.1. GTDB lineage: Bacteria > Bacteroidota > Bacteroidia > Cytophagales > Cyclobacteriaceae > Chryseosolibacter. The sequence goes on from CAZLWX010000140.1 coordinate 7,110, forward strand.
CCTTGCAGTCGCCAGTTGTGGCGAAGAAATCGTGCTGATTGAGCAAGAAGATACCTCCAAGCTGGATAGCCTGGAGACAGTTATCCGGACCGTTGAAGAAGATTTGAAAGTAGCCATCCAGGTGGAAGCGGATCTCAAGCGCAAGGTTGATTCATTGAACGCCAGGATCAACGCGGGTGCTTCAGGCCCGAGCCTCGCCGACATCGTCTACAGTATCCAGGTAGTCGATGGCTCAAGCGCTTTTTTTAACACAACGCCTGACGGCAGAGTAGCATCGTTGCCGGATGCAACAGTTACCGTACGCCAGCATGGTGAAGTATTCCAAATGACCACCGATGGCACGGGCATGGTGAGTTTTCCTAATATGAAATCCGGACTGGTTTCCGTTACGGTGGAAATAGACGGATTCTCCGATGTCTATATGATTGCCGACCTGCGCGACGGCGGCGACGATGAGAACGAAACAAGCTCAGACAATCGCTACGCATCCAGCCAGGTGGTTGTGTTTCCCACAGAAGGTAATTCGATGTTTACCATTTCCGGAAAAGTTTACTACAATCAGAATGAGTTGAATGACAACCGCGATGGATCACAAAACAATCCCCTCCATCCCGTGACTGGCACCGCGGTCTATGAAACCGCGGCGGATGTTTATCTCGTGCTTGATTGCTTGCCGGGAAGCATTCTGAACAACACAGACCGCCCGGGAAGGATCGTCGAGGCAGTTTATGCTGGTCTGAAAAGAACCACTGTTTCCGAAGCGGACGGCAGCTACACGTTGACATTGCCGGTCATTCTCACCGCCGATGGTCAGAATTTCTTTGACTACTCATCGATTGGAGGAAGCTCGATAAGCGGTTCCCAAATTACCGTCGCAAACGGCACCATCAACCAAACCTGGTTTATCAGCTTCCTTTATCCCGGATTCAGCGTTGAGAGGATACTTCCCGGCGCCAATACGATCCAGGATATTTACTATGAACCATAATGTTAAATGACACAACTCATGAAAAAATATAGAAACCTTTCTTTGATTCTGCTGGCATTCCTGTTTGTGCAATGCTTCGAGCAGACAACCCAGGTTGTCCCGTTTGAAAATACCGAGGAAATCGAGAAGAAACTTCAGGCCTTGCGCGACATGCAGCTGAAACTGAGTCAGTCGCAGGTTAATGCCGGCAATTATGCAATCGAAATTCAGAACAAGATTGATGAGTTAAACGATCTGATTGCCCCGGGAAATATACCGATCACTTATTCGATCGGAATAGTTTCCGCCGCTGGAAGTCAGGAGACCATCGGGATTGCCGATGCCACAGTCTCGATGAATGTGCGGGGTGAGCGCCTGACGGCAACGACCGGCACCGACGGCCAGGTTGTTTTTGAGAACCTGCGCTCAGGCATCGTCCTGGTTCACGTGTCTGTGCCTGGATACACGGACGCCAGCTTTGTGGCAGACCTGCGTGTTGCTCCCGACGATGACTATAATGCCGGACATTCCGGGAATGCTTATAACGTCACCTCAGCGATCGGTCTCTACCCAACAACGTCAGGATTATTGGCTGGCCGAATCAGTGGAACGCTGTTTTTTGACCCGGACCGCAGTGATGACGTTATCGATCCTACAGCACCGGAATATGGAGTGGTTGAATATTTCAACTTCGACAATTCAGTTTTATCCGATGTCTATGCGTACAGACCGGCGGAAAAAATCGACTTCGTAGACAATGCGGAAACTAACAGGGAAAAACCACTACTCGACGCCCGTGAACAAACATGGGAAACCATCGACCGGGCAGTGAACATTTATGCCTTTGTC
>CAZLWX010000141.1:0-8904 GCA_964563295.1 uncultured Roseivirgaceae bacterium
CGCTAACTTCGGAGGGACAGGCTGGCGACCTACCGTAAACTATTTGAAGCCCCGAGCTTGCAACCTGAAACCTGCAACAGGTGACCTTCATTCCCCCGCACGCCCTTTTTGTTCCCTTAAGGGACCCACGCGCAGGCCGAAACTACAAACTACAAACTACAAACTACAAACTACAAACTTTCCCCCTACGCGCCCGCAAGCTCCCCCAGGAACTCCCTGAACTTATCCGTATCGTAATTCGCGGTCCCGACCTTTTTCGCTTTCACCTTACCGTCTTTCCCGATGACGAAGGTTGTCGGGATCGTGGGCACCTGGAGTTGTCCGGGAACGCTACCAGCAGGCATGTAGACCGGGAACGTAAACTCCTTGTCGGCGACATATTTCACCACCTTGTCCTGGTTCTCCTTCTTGTCGATGGAGAGCATGACAAACACCACCTCGTCATTGTCGACGCTATTGTAAAGTTTTTGGATCGAAGGCATCTCGGCACGGCATGGACCGCACCATGTTGCCCACATGTTCAGGAAAACCACCTTGTTCTTGAACTCGCTGAAATGCACCTTGTTGCCTTTCAGGTCCGTCAACTCGAAGTCATAGTCGAACGCCGTTGCGTCAGGCATAACCTCCGGTTTGAAGTTGAGTATTCCCGTCTTCATGAGTGCTGATTGTGTGACATAAGTAATTCCACCCAGAGCGCCTGTGTATCGAAGTACTAAGAATACCGCCAGGGTTATCAACCATGGCTTCAGCGTCGTCAAAATGGCTCTAACTTTGTGATTATTAGTTCGTTTGTTCATTTTTGCCCGTTATTTGCTTATGAAGCGCAAGTGTTTAATTAATTTCGAAAGTTAATGATCCTTATATGAGGACAAAAACCCCACTGTTGAAGTTCCTGATCGTGCTGTTTTTGGCAACACCTGCCTTTGGACAAAAGGTCAAGTACAAGGACATTTTTGCCCTGCTGAGTACCAAGCAATATGAGTTGGCAGAGCCGTTCCTGAACCGGTATCTACTGGAAAACGATGACAATCCCAACGCCTTTCTATTTCGGGCTATCATCTTCCACGAAAAAGCCGCGAAGATAGATATCCTCAAACAGACGCCTCGCGCCCTATCCCTGTTGGATTCCGCCATGATTTTCTACAACAAGGCATACCAGACGATCGATGATCGCGAGCTTCGGCGCAACAAGGAATACTACCAGGCCTACAACCGCCGCGACCTTCGCACGGGTGAATTTGGCGTCAAGCTTTCCGACATTCAGTTCGACATAGAAAAAAAACTCGAGGGCTTGCGCGAACGGATCGATCGTGTAAAGATGACCAGGCATTATTTCTCGCTGGCCGATACGCTGTACAAGAAGGCATTTGCTCAATATCAGGCTCTCCAGGAAAAGTACGGCACTGAACAACGACTTTACCTTCGTGCTGACGAGGCTACCGTTGCGGACCTGAAACTTCTCGCGGTTCGATTTGATTCCTGCGCGAAGGCATTTGAAAGCTATAAAACCTCCAGTTCGTCGGACAACTTTGGATACAACCAGGTTTTCGAGCCTGTGGAGATAAAGGACTTTGCGCGTGATGGCAGTGAGCCAGCTGATTTTTACGAGGATCATCCGAAAATCTGGAACTATAAACAATTTGCAGAGCGGGCATCGGGTGTCATCGAAAAAGAAATTTTTCCGATGCACGATCACCTGGTCACATATGACATAGAGATCAACAAGCTCAGGGAGAAGTTGGAAAACGATTCGGTCTCAGTGCGTAGCGACCTGACCAAGTTGATTGACAAGCTTCTGTATGATCAATTGAAAAAGCACGACCCGACGCCTCTGCCGATGCAGGTTTTTTCGGTCAAGACCGCGGACCTTGAATACCGTTCCACCCTGTTGGAGCACAAACCCTTCGTTGACTCTGCCGACGTTCATTTTCAGCTCTCCATGATCCGTGATGAGATCAGGGCCGTGAGCAAGCTGGACAGCCTCGCGGGAATCCTTATCGCCTCAGACATTGACCAGAAGGGTGAAGACTATCAACATTTTGTCACGAATACGTACAACAGCACGGGCGTGTTGAAAAGCTTTATTCGGACGGAGAAAGATTTTGCGGATCGCGAGCTTCACGAGAAGATGGAAGCCCTGTCGTTGCGCGAGCAGGCGCTGGACTGGATCGTAGATGCCAGCGACTCGATTCCCTTAAGCGGAAAATATGTGACCCGGTACAAGCCGCTCGTTATCGTCGATGAAAGTTATACGTCGGGCCTGCATTTCAACGATTCGACCAACGCCGACGGGTACTTCTACACCATTACGCCTACAAGACGACCTGGTGTCAAGGTGATCTTTCCGGTCGACAAAGCTTCCTTTCGCGAGGCCAGGTTGGCGTCAACGAAGGCTTTAAGTTACGCCGAGCCATCAGGACAACTCTACTATGTGTTGTTTTATTCCGACCGGGCAAAAGTGGAAAAATTCCCCGCCACACTGGCGAAGATTTATCGAACGGATGGCCTTGCCTGGAGTAATAACATTCAATTGCCCTTTCTGCCCACGGATCTCGTCCTTAAACCCGAGTCAGGCGATCTCACGATCATCAGCGGCACGCAGCAAGTGATTGTAGACAAGAACGGGAAGGTGAGGTGAATTGTCCATAGTCCATGGTCCATGGTCCATGGTCGATGGTAGATGGTCCATGGTCGTGTTGGGCAGTCGACTCCCGATAGCTATCGGGACCACAGCCCACGGCATGATTGCTTGGTGTCTTGGTGACTTTGTGGCCAGGTTTTGGGCCATGTGTGGATGGCAGAGTTTGATTCGCAGTGACTATTCAGGTCGGAGTGCACCGCGTACGCAGGCTTTATTCAACGAGTGAGTAACTTACTGCAGAAGACCGCAGTAAAACTTTAAAAGCCAAAGGAAAGGCCAACAACCAACTGCCAAAAGCCAACAATAGCACAATAGCACAATAGCACAACAGCACAATAGCACAATAGCACAATAGCACCCCCAAATGGAGATCCAGAAAACGATCTACGACAACGCGAAGAGCCACTTTCTTGGGAACTTTCCTGACTCACTGCCGATCGAACAAGCTTATGTTCACATAGGAATTTACCTTGGCTGGATCATCGACGCAGGCTTGTATTCCGAATATTTCGAAGATGAAGCGTCTAACCAAATCTTTCGATTTCGAAGGCGCGAGATTTCGTGCACCATCTTGAGCGAACTCTGGGATGGCTATCTCGGCTACGAACTATTCAGCCGACAAGGTAATATGTTCTCCTACTATTATTATGGAGGCGGACTCTACCGCACCGACTACGACCACATCCTGGTGAAGGAGCTGCCATCGCTTTATCACGTCGTAGATAACTGGGAGAACTACGAGAAGATGAAGGGGAGGATCGATCTGAGGTTCCAGGATTGGAAGAAGCTGACTGCCTTCAAGCACCAATAACCAGTCCGGATAGTCATGGGGACCAAATTCCAATAACCAAGTTCGAAATCTCAAACTGATTCAGACACCCACCTGTTTGGTTATTGATTATTGAGATTTGAGTATTAATTGTAATTTGGTGCTTGTGATTTGGTGCTTGTTACGAAGTTGACTGTGGCTTGAGGGTGGCTCTTCCTCATGGCCACTAACCACAAATTAGTCCCTACCCAAAAAAGAGGTACCCCGCAAATATTCCCCCCAGCACCCCAAACAGGTCCGCAATCAAGCCTCCTGTCAGTGCGTAGCGCGTTTTTCGAATATTGACAGAACCAAAATAAAGAGCGAGGACGAAGAACGTGGTTTCCGCGCAGCCGCGAAAAATACTGGCCATGTTCGATACAAAGGAATCCGGATCTGATTTGGATATTTCAATCATCATCCCGCGTGCGCCCTGGCCGCTCAAGGGTTTCATGAATGCGACGGGCAGCGCGTCGACAAAACGGGTATCCACACCGGTCGGCTCCAACGCGACTCGCACTCCATCGGTAAGATAATCGAGTGCGCCTGAACTCCGAAAAACGCCAATACTCACAAGTATCCCTACCAGGAATGGAATGATCTTGACTGCGGTTACAAAACCTTCTTTGGCGCCCTCCACGAAGGTCTCGAACATCGGAATCCGCCGATACAGCCCCAGCCCCAGGAACAGCGCGATGATGCCCATGATAATGATACTCGTTATGAACAGCGACTGCACTTGAAGTTCTTCCTGGGTAAGCGTCGAGAAGTAAAATACTCCGGAACCGACAATCGCGATAAAGCCGAGGACATAAGCCAGCAGGATGGGGTCGAACAGGTTGATGCGCTGACGAATCGCTATATAAATGAGTCCCGCGATCGTGGAGCAAAAAGTGGCAATCAGCGTAGGGATGAAGATGCTGGTTGGATTGCTCGCACCCATCGTCACGCGGTCCGCGATGATCGATAACGGTATGATCGACAAGCCGGATGCATTGAGCACGAGGAACATGATCTGAGCGTTAGACGCCGTATCCTTGTTGGGATTGATTTCCTGCAGGTCCTGCATGGCCTTCAGTCCGAGTGGTGTTGCTGCGTTGTCCAGCCCCAGGATATTCGCGCTGAAATTCATTATGATTGAGCCAATAGCCGGGTGGTTGCGAGGGATTTCCGGGAATAATCGCGCGAAGAATGGGCCTGTGAGCCGCGCCAGGATGGCAATCACCCCCGCGCGCTCACCGATCTTCATCAATCCAAGCCACAACGTCATGATGCCGGTCAGTCCCAGGGAGATTTCGAATCCGGTCTTAGCCATGTCGAAGGTCGACTGCATCAACGCGGGGAATACCGTAGTATCCTGGAGGAAGATCAGCTTGAAAAGCGCGACGGCGATAGCTACTAGAAAGAAAGCAACCCAGATGTAGTTCAGTGCCATGAATGAGCAAATGTCCTCGAATCAGCCCCAATATGCTACTATTCGGCTGAAAATCTCGAATCGAGCAGAGGAAGTTCGCAGATTCCTAGTTCCTAAATTATTCCTGAATAATACCAGAGCATTGCGCTGTGGTTCGCTGTGTCCGCCGTGCATGCCCTCCGAAGTTTAGCGTTGGATTGTGTGACGGCAACGCAGGAGGGCCTGCCCGCCCAATCGATGGGTTAGCTTGTGCGGAAAGGCCGCGCAGGAGGGACCTTGCATTTTGAGACTCTCCAGCAAACACGCCGCTCGAAACATGCCACTAAGCCACTAGGGAACGAAGAAAACCAATGCCGAGAATCGGCTCTGCGGGGCGGAGGATCAGTCTGGCCATTCCCATATTCGAGTTGATCCAGAATCTCTAAACCGCTCGATTGACCAGCTGCAGTGTATGACATGCCACCACACCCGCGGTCTCTGTCCGCAGCCGGCTCTCTCCCAAACTGACCTTCCGGTATCCTTGTCCCAACGCCTCTTCGACTTCGCGCGGGGAGAAGTCACCCTCGGGTCCAATCAGCACTAGGTATGACTTGGAACGGGTTGCAGCTGACAATAGCCCGATCGGGTTACCGGGGTCTACGACTGCAATGAATTTTTCATCCGCGGAAGCGCGCGAAAGAAAGTCTTTGAAACTTACCAGTGGATTGACCCGGGGCAGCCAGGCTTTCACTGACTGCTTCATCGCGCTGGCAGCTATTTTGTCCAGCCGCTGGATCTTCACCGACGTTCGCTCGGAGTGGTCACATTGAATAAAGGAGATTTCATTTACGCCCACTTCAACAGACTTTTCGACAAACCAATCCGTTCGATCCGTGTTGCGGGTAGGGGCAAGCGCTATGTGAATGCTAAACGGTTCTGGAGGCACCTCTCTTTGTCCAGTGATCTGAAATTCACATTGACGCGGAGAGGCCACAGTAATCGCCGCATTGAAAAACACTCCTTTACCGTTGGTGACGGTGATGGCGTCACCGGCCTTTCGACGCAAAACCTTTATACAATGCCTCGATTCCTCCTCATCCAGGTAAGTCACTCCTTCGCCGGCCGAAGGTTGATAGAACAACGTCACTTGTTGTACTGTTGATGAAGCTGGTCGACCAGGTTGATATAGCCCCTCATAGCCTGGTCGCGCGCGGTGCCCTTCAACTCGGCCCACGCATCGTATTTGGCGATCGCCTTGAAGTCAAATCCTCCCGGGCGTTCTCCCTGGACATCGCCATCGGTAGACTGTTTGAAGAGCGCGTAGAGTTTTAGCAATTCCTCGTTCGTCGGACGTTGAGCCAGCGTCTTGGACCTGGCAACGGCCTGCTCGAATTCCTGCGTCAATTCCATCCCTTTGGGTCTTGAATCCGGACGCGATTATTTTCGCTTGTCGATCGCCGTGTATGGCCTGAGTTTTTCGCCAACATAAATCTGGCGCGGCCTGCCGATAGGTTCTTTGTTCTCGCGCATCTCTTTCCATTGCGCGATCCATCCGGGCATTCTGCCGATCGCGAACATGACGGTGAACATATCCACCGGTATACCGAGTGCGCGATAAATGATCCCCGAGTAGAAGTCGACATTGGGATAAAGTTTGCGTTCAACGAAGTAGGAATCCTTCAGCGCGGCTTCTTCCAGTTTTTTCGCAATCTCCAGGACAGGATCGTTCACTCCCAACTTGTTGAGAACATCGTCGGCGGCTTTCTTGATGATTTTGGCGCGTGGATCAAAATTCTTGTACACGCGGTGACCGAAGCCCATCAGGCGGAAGCCGCTGTTCTTATCCTTGGCCTTGCTAATCCATTTGTCAGTGTCGCCGCCATCCTTCTTAATATTCTCAAGCATGAGGATCACTTCCTGGTTTGCACCGCCGTGCAAGGGTCCCCAAAGCGCATTAATTCCGGCGGAGATCGCCGAGTATATACTGGCTTTTGACGAGCCAACAATGCGGACCGTTGACGTCGAACAGTTCTGTTCATGGTCAGCGTGCAGGATCAGCAGTTTATCCAGTGCCTGAGCGATGACCGGGTCCACTTCATATTGTTCAGCCGGTAAGCCGAACATCATTTTCAGGAACCGCGAGCAATAGTCGAGCGTGTTGTCCGGATAGTTAACGGGATGCCCGACGGCATTCTTGTAGGCCCATGCTGCGAACGTCGGCATCTTGGCCAGCGCGCGCACGATACTCAGGTGAACAAGTTCGGCCGAGCGATTGGGGTCGAGTGACTCAGGATAAAACGCCGTCTGCGAGCAGAACAGCGAGGCGAGCACTCCCATCGGGTGAGCCGTGGACGGGAAACCGTCCAGTATCTTCTTGGTGTCCTCATGCACGAGGGTGTGAAGCTTAATCTCGTTTGTGAACTGGTCGAGTTGGGCGCGGGTGGGGAGATGTCCGAAGATCAGCAGGTAGGATACCTCCAGAAAATTCGACTTCTCGGCGAGATCTTCGATGGCGTATCCCCGGTACCGCAATATACCATTGTCGCCGTCGAGGAATGTGATAGCACTTTTCGTGGAGCCCGTATTCTTGAAACCGAGGTCCAACGTGACGACTTTGGCCTTCTCAAGAAGGTCGCTTATATCGATGCCCACTTCTCCTTCAGAGCCAACGATCATCGGTAATGTATATGACTTTCCGTCAATGATTAATTCGGCTGTTTTCGACATGATTCAATGGTTTATTGCAAAGGTTTTAAATATACATGGTTGTTCTTGTATCAAAAAGGACGACCCAAAAATAATTGGGAATGCGTTCCTCAACAAGCCCGGAATCCCCTCATGTAACAGGCCAGTCAAATAAATAGTTGCTGCACATCCTCCGATCGTGAAGTCCTGTGGTTGCGCATCAGTTGTTGCCGAGGATCAACGGCAGTCCTTCGTCACCGGAGCCGACAATGACAACTTTCGCGTTGGGCGACTTCGCCAGTTCAAGCGTTGCTTCGATACCCCTCATCTTCAGGAGATTGTTCGTAAGACTATTGTTAATGATGTTGTTGGCAGCAGACTCACCCATGGCTGCAATGCGTTTGCGTTCAGCTTCACTTTTTTCCTTTTCCAGTCTGAACTGGTAGGCGAGGGCCTCCTGCTGTTGCTGAAGCTTGCTTTCAATGGCGATCCGGATCTGGTCGGGCAACTGGATCGACCGGATAAGCAATGCCACCATATGAACATTATTTCTCGCGAGGATCTGTTCAGACTCACTCTCAATGGTTTCCTCGACTTCAGCGCGCTTGGTCGAGTAGATCTCTTCCGCCGTGTACCGGCCCATTACCTGGCGTACGGTTGAACGAACTTCGGGCGCCACCAGCACATTGATGTAGTCCAGGTTAAATTTCTCGTAGATGTACCCGATCTTGTCGGCAATAGGCTGAAAGCGCACGGTGATGTCAATGTGGATGGATAACCCATTCTTATCGAGCACATCCATGTTCTCTTCCCGCGCGATCTCCTGCACATTGTATACATAGACCTCATTCCAGGGCGCCTTCATGCGCACGCCGGGCTGGATGACATTATCTTTGTCAAGGCCCTCGCCGAATTTGTAGAAGATCACAGCACGCTGGGTGGCCTCTACCGTGTAGAACAGGCTCGACGATATTCCCATCAACACAAAAAGGGCGATAACACCCAGGATAATAAAGGGCAATAATCTGCGGTTGCTCATAGAAAGTAGTATTAGTTAGTGATTGGTTACTGGATTACAGCGGATCTGCCTTAGGCGGGCGTGGCAGCCCCATCAGCTTACCGATGATCAAAACTACGAATAAATTCCCCCAGACCGCTTCAATAACGCTTATGTTTCGGATCAGTGGCGCGGCATCCGGATATCCCGGGTCCATCCCGCCAAGGATACTCAGGCTGTACCGCAGGCAAGCGGAGTAATTGGGCAAACCAGGTTCAATCATCTCGCCCAGACTTCCGGGAGTGATAATGCAAATGAGATCGTACAGGCTGCCGAATGATATTCCGATCATCAGGAACACGCAAGCTGAACCCCATAAC
>CAZLWX010000142.1:0-8865 GCA_964563295.1 uncultured Roseivirgaceae bacterium
CATTGGCCGCATTTAGCACACATGGAACGTTTCCTCCCCTGTTTACGGCCTCGTATGCCAACGCAAGATTACGAAAAGTTTCCGTATCGGGCTTTTCAAAGGTGAGTGATGGGAACTGCCGGAAGTCAAAACGCGGGAACGGCGATTTTAGCCTGGCGGGATAGGTTAGGGCGAACTGAATAGGTAAACGCATATCCGGGAGCCCCAGTTGCGCTTTGATCGAACCATCTTCGAACTCGACCATCGAATGAATGATAGACTGCGGGTGAATAACGACCTCGACCTGTTCGGGTCTCAGCGCAAAAAGCCACTTCGCCTCAATCACCTCGAGTCCCTTATTCATGAGAGTGGCCGAATCGATTGTGATTTTCGGACCCATGTTCCAGTTCGGGTGTTTCAGCGCGTGGTCTTTGGTGAGCATTTTGATTTGATCGCGACTCTTACCCCGAAAAGGACCACCTGAAGCCGTGAGAAAGATCTTTTCAATCCGGTTGTGGAATTCGCCGACCAGGCACTGGAAGATCGCTGAGTGCTCTGAATCGATAGGATAAATATTTACGCCCTTTTCACGCGCGAGTCGAGTCACCAACTCGCCGGCGACCACCAGCGTCTCCTTGTTCGCCAGGGCGATATTCTTGCCGGCTTCAATGGCTTTGATCGTTGGCCCCAACCCCGCATATCCGACCAGGGCGGTAAGGACAAGATCGACGGCCTCCATCTGCACGACATTTCCGATTGCATTCTCGCCCGTGTAGATCTTTATCGGTTCATCACGCAGCGCATCGCGTACAAATTCGTATCGGCTTTCGTCACCGATAACGACGACGTTTGGCTGAAACTGTTTCGCTTGTTGTACGAGTAGTTCAGCCCGGCTTTGGGCTGTTAACACTTCAACCGTGAACGCATCGGGATACGCAGCAATGACCTCGAGAGCCTGAGTTCCGACAGAACCCGTCGAGCCCAACAGTGCTATTCTCTTCTTTACGCGATCCAAGTGCTGGGGAGTTTATTCATTTTAGAGACTCTGGCTTTCATTTGTCGGCGACGTGCCTGCGATTACGTTAATCGTTTCATTAGTTGAGCCAGAATAGTTCGCGCGGCATCAGTGATGACTGTTCCAGGTCCAAAAATAAAGGCAGCGCCGGCATTGTGCAAGAAATCGTAATCCTGCGGCGGGATCACACCGCCGGCAACGACCATGATGTCACCACGTCCCAGCTTTTTCAAAGCTGCTACTAGCTCGGGTATCAGCGTTTTGTGACCACCTGCGAGGCTCGAAACTCCAACGATATGGACGTCGTTCTCGGCCGCCTGCATCGCCACCTCATCGGGAGTCTGAAACAACGGCCCAATGTCGACATCGAACCCGAGGTCGGCGAAACTAGTCGCAATGACTTTCGCGCCGCGATCATGGCCATCCTGACCCATCTTAGCTACCAGTATCCTCGGTCGCCGCCCAGCCTGATCAGCGAACTGGTCCGACAGCTTCCTGGCTTCCTCAAACGAAGTTTCACGGCTCATTTCTCCCGAATATACACCTGAAATGGATTTTACCGATGCCGTGTAGCGCCCAAAGACTTTTTCCAGTGCAAGGGAAATCTCTCCCAGGGTGGCGCGGTTGCGCGCGGCCACGACGGCCAGCTCAAGCAAATTGCCCTTGCCTGCTGACGCCGCATCCGACAACGCGTCCAATGAACGCGTCACCTCCTGAGCATTTCGTTCACTGCGAAGCTGGGTGATTCTTGCGATCTGCTCGTCGCGGACAGCGGTATTGTCAACTTCGCGAATGTCAAAGTCCGGGTTCTCGTCGACTCTATATTTATTGACTCCCACAATGACGTCGCGACCCGAATCGATTCGCGCCTGCTTGGCAGCGGCCGCCTGCTCAATACGCAGTTTAGGAATGCCGCTCTCGATAGCACGTGTCATTCCTCCCAACTGCTCAACCTCTTCAATCAAGGCCCAGGCTTTTTCTGCAAGCTGAGCAGTGAGTGTTTCCACATACCATGACCCGCCGAAAGGATCAACGGTGCGCGTAATGCCAGTTTCTTTTTCAATGTAGAGTTGTGTGTTTCGTGCGATCCGCGCGGAGAAATCTGTAGGTAAAGCGATAGCTTCATCAAGGGAGTTCGTGTGCAAGGATTGCGTACCTCCTAACACTGCAGCCATTGCCTCAACAGTGGTTCTTGTCACGTTGTTGTACGGATCTTGCGCCGTCAGACTCCAACCTGAAGTCTGGCAATGCGTTCGCAGCGCCATCGATTTATCGCTCGATGGGTTGAACTGCTTGACGATGTGCGACCACAACATACGGGCCGCGCGCATCTTGGCGATCTCCATAAAAAAGTTCATGCCGATGCCCCAGAAGAACGAAAGCCTGGGAGCAAGATCGTCGATGGCGATGCCCGCTTTCAGGCCAATGCGGAGATACTCAAGACCATCGGCGAGCGTGTATGCAAGTTCTATATGAGCTGGTGCCCCAGCTTCATGCATATGATAACCGCTAATGCTGATTGAATTGAATTTCGGCATGTGCGTCGACACATACGAAAAAATATCAGCGACGATACGCATCGATGGTGAAGGAGGATAGATGTATGTGTTGCGTACCATGAACTCCTTGAGAATGTCATTCTGGATTGTTCCGCTCAGTTGTTGAGGACGAACACCTTGCTCTTCCGCCGCGACAATGTAGAATGCCATGATCGGCAGTACCGCACCATTCATCGTCATCGACACCGACATCTTATCCAGCGGGATTCCGTCAAAGAGCATCTTCATGTCGAGTACTGAGTCGATCGCCACCCCAGCCTTACCGACATCACCCGTTACCCGCGGATGATCGGAATCGTATCCACGATGCGTGGCGAGATCAAATGCCACGGAGAGCCCTCGCTGTCCTTCCGCCAGGTTTTTCCGGTAGAAGGCATTGGATTCGCGCGCTGTTGAAAAGCCCGCATATTGCCGGATGGTCCAAAACCTGGACGTGTACATCGTCGCGTAAGGGCCGCGAAGGAAAGGCGGAAGACCCGACGCGAATCCTGCATCGATCATCTCACGGGCAATCTTGTCGTCGTAATCGTGAAGAATGTCGATGGTCTCCGGAGTTTGCCATGCAGGGTTGCCCTGCTTCGTCGCCGGCGCCGCGAACTGATCGTAGGTGATATTCGAAAAATCCGGTATCATCTTCTGCTCCATTCCGATTGAAATAATGCCCAGGCTTGTCTGGCGATCTCATGAGTCATCACTTCAAGTGCATATGAGCCCGCAAGCGGATCCGCCACGAGATTGAGGTGCGCTTCCTCGCGAAGTACCGACGACACATTTCTGGCTACGCGATCCATCAGCGCGTTTCCTTCCTGCTCGGGACTCACGGTAAGCGCGTCGGCACCGCCAACAATCGCCGCCATAGCTGACAGTGTGGCATAAATCATGTTGCCATGGGGTTGGTAAAATTGCTCAGTTAAGGGCTCTGTCCTCACGTGCAGATACAAGTCATCAGGGCCAAATTGTTGAACGCCATATCCGTGAGCAACCTGAAACCAAAGGCCGCGGAGCGCTTTCATTTTGGCGACCGTTTCCAGAAAATTTTTTCCGGCAGTAAGCGAAAAACCGATTGCGCGAATAGTCTGCTCAAGATTGACTGAACCGTCGGAGATCGCATCAATAGATGCGGTACCGCGGATCAGCGCCGAGGCGATCTCCCTGACAGGCGTTGACGGTTCGATGATCAGGCCAAGCGATCGAAAATGTCGCATTTTTGCGATAAGAAATTCTGTCTCAGGGCGCGATGGCAGTCGTGTCCATAAGAGCCCTCCTTCCAGCGGCGCATCTATGAGTTGTTTCCGGATAATATAATCCTGAATTCTTTGAGCGTGGTGATCGGCTGTAAAAAAAAGTGGACAGTATGGCCATTCAATCTCGCTGAGCAAGTCATCTAACGAAACGGCGGGCTGTTGGACGTGAAAAAGAATAGCTTCCGCGCCGTTGTTGAGGTGATCGAGCGCAGTTTTGTTCGCCACGCCTGCGTCAGAGACTGTGACTCGTGGTGTGCATAGCCAGCTACGCGCTCCCGAATAGGCGTTCTTTGATGGCCGCAAATGAAATTGCGGCAGCTGACGAATTGCTTTCAGGTCTTCCCGATCATAATACGGAAAAAATCTTATTTGATCGGAATTTTTCCACGATAAATTTTCAATTGGGTAGCCGTTGTTGGTCTCACGTGATGCTGCCCGCTTCCAGTCTTCTTTTTTTGCAGGCGCAAAAGATTGGATAAGCGTTGAAACGATTGAATTTTCGGGCATCCTCTTTATTTCACCCTCAATTTTAGCCAAGATTTCTGCATCTGTTTGCGTTTGACTGTAAAATTTTCAGTAGCTTTTTTTTCTTAAAAATCAAGCACCCCTGTCCTTGTTTTGATGACCTCTTTTTTTACATCTTTGTCTCCCTTTCTCCTTGAAGGGATTGGACCCCCAAAGAATACAGAGCTTCATGGAAATCACCAGTGGAACAGTATGGAACGATTGTCTCGACGTGATTCGCGAGACTGTCGATGAAGAAAACTTCAACACCTGGTTTAGGCCCATAGATCCGATACGAGTCGAAGGCGACGTACTTACCATACAGGTTCCATCGCAGTTTTTTTACGAGTGGCTTGAAGACAATTACGTGCCTGTATTGAAAAAGGCAATTCACGCCGTGTTGGGCCCCAGCGGTCGCCTGGAATATTCAGTAGTAGTTGATAGCGGCAATCAGCAAACACCGCCGGTTGCTGTTAATTATCCGGCAAATGGCGCCGGCAACAGAAGAAGCGCCGCCGATGATTATACTCCGTTCACATTCAAGGCTCTTAACCCGCTTACAGTCAACTCACGGCTCAACCCCACCTACACTTTTGATAATTTTGTTGAGGGTGATTGTAATCGGCTGGCCCGCTCTGCCGGATTGGCAGTTGCCAAGAAGCCCGGCGTTACATCGTTCAATCCATTGATGCTTTACGGTGGCGTCGGCGTGGGTAAAACACACCTCGTACAAGCTATCGGTAATGACATTAAGAACAACATGCCCAATAAGGTGGTGTTGTATGTTGATCAGAACGATTTCACCAACCAGTTTCTGAACGCATTGCAGAATCACCGGCTTCAGGATTTTCAGAATTTTTACCTGCAGGTCGATCTGCTCATTCTCGACGACGTGCAGTTCCTGGCCGGCCGGGAAAAGACTCAGGAAATGTTCTTCCACATCTTTAACCAGTTGCATCAGTCCGGCAAGCAGATCATCATGACCAGCGATTGCGCTCCTCGCGATCTAAAAGGATTCCAGGAACGATTACTCTCTCGCTTTAAGTGGGGATTGACCGCCGATTTGCAGGAGCCAGACTTTGAGACGAAGCTGGCGATCATCAACAGGAAGATGCAGGCGGATGGCATCGTGATACCCACCGAAGTTTCCGAATATCTGGCCTATAGCGTTGACACCAACCTCCGCGACATGGAGGGTGTTCTTAACTCGCTGATCTTCCATGCCACGCTGCTGAAAAAAGAAATCGACCTGGAACTGGCGAAAGAGGTATTGAAAAACATCATCAAGGAAATTCAGTCTGATGTGAGTGTCGATTTTATCCAGAAAACCGTCGCCGAATACTTTAAGTGTGACCTGGAAGCCATGAAGGGCAAAGTGAAGAAGCGGGAAATCGTCATACCGCGACAAGTTGCCATGTATTTCTGCAAGCGATACACGCAACTTACCCTGGCTTTGATCGGAGAAAATTTCGGCGGACGCGATCACAGCACCGTGATCCACGCCCTGGAATCGGTCGAAGACATGATGAAGACCGATCCCAATTTCAAGCTCTCGGTCGACGAGCTCGGAAAGAAAATGAAGTTGCGCGTCGCCTGATCAAATCCTTTCCATCAACCTCCTTTTCTCCTAGCGCAAAATAAACGGAATCTGCACCCGTTGTCTGTTGCTGTTGACGCCGAAGATGTAGGCACGACCGTGAAATTTTTCGAAGAAATCGATTACGTCCTGCGGGCTATCGACCCGTTCGCGATTGATCTCGATGATCGTGAAGTTCTCGGTCAGGCCAACGCGTTTCAACACGCTGTTATCGGCGATCTTGAAAACCTTTACCCCGTCGTCGGTAGCTTCCAGACTTGCGCCCAGCGAGGGTGCGTTGACAATCTTCCTACGGATAATCTCGGAAGTACCATAACGATTTTCTAACGTGACTGTAGTCGTTTGGCGCTTCTTGTCGCGAATGTATGTCACAGTAATCTTGTCGCCGGGATAATGGTAGCTTAATTCTTCTTCAAATTCGCTTTGCGAGTTGACGTTGACGTTCCCCACCTGCACGATCACGTCGCCGAGACGAAGGCCTGCATCGATCGCTGGGCCATCCCGCTCAAGGCGTTCAAGAAGCACTCCGGTATAGTTTTCCACACTTGTGTCGAGATCGTATTTTGAGGCGGTCGCGTAGTCGTAGTCAACGACATTGGCGCCAAAGAAAGCTTTCTGTACCACGCCATACCGAACGATATCATCAAACACTTTGCGCGCAATATCAATGGGAACGGCGAACGCGTAACCGGTGTAGGAGCCTGTGCGTGAAAGGATGGCTGTATTGATCCCCACCAGTTGGCCGTTACGGTTGACCAGGGCGCCGCCGGAATTGCCGGGGTTGATGGCAGCATCGGTCTGTATAAACGATTCAATCGGGAAATTGTCCTTGAGAATTCCGATCCTTCTTCCCTTGGCGCTCACAATGCCGGCGGTCACCGTCGACGACAATGTGAACGGGTTACCAACGGCAATCACCCACTCACCTACCTGCACATCCTTCGACTTGCCCAGTGGGATCGCCGGCAATCCGGTCTCGTTAATCTTTATCACGGCCAAATCTGTCCCAGGGTCAGTGCCAATAATTTCGGCGGGATAGACTCGCTTGTTATAGCTGACTTCAACACGCTGGGCCGATGCAACGACGTGGTTGTTGGTGACGATGTAACCGTCAGGGGTAAATATGACTCCTGACCCACTGCTGACCTGGGTCTGCGAGTTTCCGCCCTCGCCGAAGAACCAATCCCAATATGACATGGACACGCCCTGTGAAATGCTGTTGATAAAAACGACGCTGCTTGTCGCACTGGCGGCAGCGGCACTAAAATCGACGGCTGCTTCAGGGGATGATCTGACGGGTGGAGTCGACCGCGTCATCACAGGAGATTGGTAGCTGACCGGCTGGGGTTGATCTATTGCCGTGCGCTCCACCAGCGACGGCAAAATAAAGTAGTGATACCCCGACCAGGTTCCTGCAAGGCCAGCGATAAAGCCGACGACGGTGATCTTAACTATGCTTTTCATAATTCATTTTTTGGTCAACTATATCCCTCAGATAAGAGGCGTGTTGTAGGGATAACGACAATGTGTTTTTAAGAGTTTAACAAAGGTATAAACGGTCGGCAAATTACCGAATCTGTTATCTTGCGGCGGTATGGGTATTCGTTCGTTTCTTGCCAAGCCACTGGCAGCATTGATCGCGTCACAAACCCGCAGATGGGCGGCACAGCCGGAGACCACTCAACGCCGGGTGTTTGAGAACCTCCTTCGCGGCGGCGCCGACACCGTCTTTGGCAGAGATCACGGCTTCGCGTCGATACAGTCATACGACGACTTCAAGAAACAGGTACCGATCCGCGACTACGAAGACCTCAGGCCCTACATCGATCGGGTGGTGGCAGGTGAAAGCGATGTACTCTGGAAAGGCGTGCCTGCGTATCTGGCCAAGACGTCCGGGACAACTTCCGGAACAAAGTACATCCCGATCACGAAAGCCTCCATTCCCAATCATATCAACAGCGCCCGAAACGCGCTGTTGAGCTATGTGTATGAGACAAGTAATGCCCGTTTCCTGGACGGAGGCCTGATCTTCCTGTCGGGAAGCCCCGAGCTGGAGGAGAAGAACGGGATCAAGACCGGACGATTATCCGGAATCGTCAATCATCACGTACCCTCCTACCTGCGTTCAAATCAGAAGCCGCAATATGAAACGAATATCATCGAAGATTGGGAGGAAAAACTGGAGCGTATCGTCGATGAAACACTCACATCCGATATGACGCTGATTTCCGGAATACCACCGTGGGTGCAAATGTATTTCGATCGTATCCAGACGCGGACCGGTAAACGAATAAAAGACGTCTTTCCGAATTTTTCGCTGTTCGTTTATGGGGGTGTCAACTTCGAGCCGTATCGTGCCAGACTATTCGAGACCATTGGAAAGCAAGTCGATTCGATCGAGACCTATCCCGCGTCGGAAGGATTCATCGCTTACCAGGACTCCCAGCGTGAAGAGGGGTTATTGATGTTGCTCGACAGCGGCATTTTTTTCGAGTTCATTCCACTCGAAGAATATTTCAATGAAAATCCGACCCGGCTTAGTATTGACGACGTGGAATTGAACAGAAACTACGCGCTTGTTATCAACAACAATGCGGGCCTTTGGGGTTATTCGATCGGCGACACAGTCAAGTTTGTATCGAAAGATCCTTGTCGCATTCTGGTAACGGGCCGAGTCAAACACTTTATTTCAGCGTTCGGGGAACACGTCATCGGCGAAGAAGTGGAGAACGCCGTCAGACAAACGCTTCAGAAGTTCCCGGAAGCCGCGATCGTTGAATTCACGGTTGCTCCTCAAGTTACGCCGCCGGAAGGGCTGCCTCACCACGAATGGTTCATTGAGTTCTCCGCGCCCCCACATGACCTGGGTACGTTCTCCCTCGAACTCGACAACACGCTCCGCAAGTTGAACGTCTATTACGACGACCTGATTGCAGGAAGTATCCTGCGGCCTCTGAAAATTGTGAG
>CAZLWX010000143.1:0-8702 GCA_964563295.1 uncultured Roseivirgaceae bacterium
CCTGAACACTCTACCGCGGCACGATTACGCGCTCGTGGTAGTAGTGATCGCCGATTTTGATGCGCACAATGTACACACCCGGAGCAAGTGCTACCTCAGGGAAAAGAGGATAGGTCTGGTTTAAGACATCATGCAATATTCCCTGCGCGTGAACTCGCCCCAACAAATCGACTACCGAGTAAAGCACTTCAGCGCGTTCCGCAAGATTGAACGTGATCTTGAGATTCGTGTTCGACGGATTAGACAGATCATAACCGTAAATAGAAAAAGGCGATTCGGCATTCAGGGGACCAGGAGGGAAGGTGGTGAAGAATTCGATGTTGTCGATGTAAACATTATTGGCATTCGCATTCTCAACTACCAGCGCGACACGTGCCTGCTGGAGGCCCGCCAGCGAGCCGAGGTAAATGACCTGAGGCTCCTGCCAATCGGATGGAGAATCAGGAACCCATTCGGGCGATTCGTTCGTCGGCGCAAACGAGGCGTTGAGTGCCTGGTATGTGTTGCCGCAATCCTTGGAAACGAAGACACGAAGAACGTCACTTCGTCCCTGACGCGAAGAAAAACCGAGGTCGAACACCATACTGATGCCGATAACATTTGAAAAATCGAGCGCCGGACTCACCAGCCAGGCCTCGTCGCCGAAAACTGGATTGTTAAAGCTGTCGAAGAAAAGGGATGTGCCGTAGTTGGTCGAGACCGGTTCCCAATTCATACCACCAGTCGGATTGACGATGGTCCAGTCATCGTAAGAAGACTCAAAATCTTGTCGCAGCGGAGGATGGTCAGCGGCTGTGTTCAGCGCCAAAACAAACTGCAAGCTGTCGTTCGAAGGGATTGAATCCGTCAGTCCGTTTGGACTGTGAAGGTCGATGATCACGCTATTAGGTCCTTCAGCCAGCGTCAGTGGCGGCATGACAATAGTTATCGCTTTACCTGACTGCAGGTTCATACCAGTAACGGAATAATCCAACCAATCGCCGGCGTTGACTTTGTACCGGATGCCAAAGCTGGCAATGTCTACGTTGCCTGAGTTCTGCACAACAATGTTCGGAGCGGGTGAGGCGTCGCAGGTGACAACCGATGGGCTGATCACGCGGGTGAGCGTGAGGTCTCTTATCTCACTTGTCGTGACGGCGATATTGTCGAGATACAAGTTGTTTCCATAGTCACTTATGGCGACGAACGCGAGCTGTACCTGAGATTCGCCGACCAATGCCTTCATGTTGACCAATTCTTTTCTCCAATCCTCGGCTCCGGAGGGAATGAAGGGTCCAGCCGGCGGAACAACAGTTGCCAGTTCATCGCCTTCTTTGTCGAACAGTACCAATCCGGTTTCCAATGGCTCGCAATTCCTCAGCGCAATTACTTTCAACCGATCACGACTGCCCTGATACTGTGCATACGACACGTCGAAGATTACGGATGCCACGTCCACGCCTGAAAGATCGAACACGGGACTTAACAAGACGTCAACTTCTCCGAAGCTTTGATCATAACTGAAGAAGTTCATAAACAAGGCCCGGTTGGCCGGAGCTGACGCGGGTGCGGTGGTAACCTGCCATGTGATCTGTTGGTCGGGGTTCTTGATCGTCCAATCCGGCGGGAGACTTAGAAAATCTTCCGCAAACGGGATGGATATCGATTCCGGGATAAAGAAATTGCGACCGATTATATTGTTGTTGGCGTTGCCATCAGTCGTGCCATTAGTCATCAGTACTTCAAACTGTACAGCTGAGGTTCCCGACGAGGTGTTGACTGGATCAAAAGTAACAGTCGTGCTTTCGAGATAATCAAGGTCCAGATTAACATCGCGCGTTTCTATCGTGCTGCCGTTTACGGTGAATCGAATTCGCGCCGAGCTGATGTGGTTGCTGCCGTAGTTCTTCACTTCGAGCACCGGAGTCAACGTGGTGCTGCAATAGGAGGCTTGTGGAGTAACTATCTCTCGCGTGCCCAGGTCGTTGGGTACAGGAGACGGGTCTTCGAGGCCTGGCGATGTCAGCAAGCTGGCGCGCCGGGGACTGTTTTCAATCACGACAGTCATGCGCTCGACCTGTCCCTCTGTGAACAGGTTCATGCATCGATCGTCGGTGTAGTCCATATAGTTCTGGAACATGACCGCATCGGAGCAGTTATCCTGGTGGGGATGTTGCGGACAGTTGAGGCTGTTTCGATACTGGTTCGGCGTATCAGCGACGTAGTCGGTTCCGCTGCAGCTGTTGCCATCGTCACCCCAGATGTGGCGTAACCCGAGGAAGTGTCCAGTCTCGTGGGTGGCCGTGCGGCCCCGGTCGTAGTCTGTGGCCAACTCGAAAGTCCCATCGTCATCATCAATCGATCCGAATGCTCCATACCAGATTATAATTCCATCAGTCAGCGCATTTTGCGATGATGTCCCTAATCCCGGTAGGTCCGACTCCGGAAATTGCGCTGATCCGAGTAATGATGTGAAGTTGCACACCCAGATATTGAAGTAATTCTCCGCCGGCCAGTAACTCAGCGATTTTAACTCGTAGTTATCCTCAGTGCGCCATTCCGTCTTTGTGCCCTTTACGCGCACGATACCGTTTGTGGCCAGACCTTCGGGGTCCTGCCTGGCAAGAACGAATTCAATGTCCATGCTTCCGGCCACCGCTGCAAACTCAGAGGGGGTATTTATGGCGTCGGCGTTGGTTCGATTGAAGTCTTCGTTGAGCACCCGAATCTGGGAGTGGACTTGCGCATCGGAAATATTCGTGCCGCTGCCGATGGGCTCACCGTTGTGAACAATGTGCACCACCACCGGAACTCTGTAGGGCCCGGCCTGGGCGCGATGGGCACCTTGAGTTTGAGGACGCAGTTTTCTTTCGAGAAGCCACCGCTCAAAAATTGAATCATCTTCAGGAATGCGGTGTTCGCGTTTCATCCTTTCATGGTCCTCGACAGCCCCACACCGTTCCTGTGCCATCACCTTCATCGCGGGAACGCAAAGCAAAACAAACGCCGTTGCCAGTATTCGATTCATCACGAAAGAGGCAAATTATGATTTATCATCGACATTGCAGAAGATAACCGCGGTGGTTCTGCAAAACGTCGGCCAGAAGGTGTGCAGGATGCTGCTTTGACTGGAGCAGTTGTTGGAAGGAATAGAAGATCAGGTCAGCTGGATCAGGTTCACCACCTCGATGGCGTTGATTTCGGGCACATCGCGCTTAATAGCCGCTTCCACCCCGGCTTTGAATGTCATCGCAGACATCGTGCAGTTTCCGCACGTGCCGACAAATTCAAGCTTTACCACATGATTGTCAGTCACTTCATTTACCCTGACATTACCGCCATCGGCTTTGAGGTAAGGGCGTATCGAATCGAGGGAAGCCTCGATCTTTTTTGTCAGTTCCTCTTTGGTGGTCTGGCTCTTCATTAGACTTTTATCTCCACTCGCCGGGTTTCCGTAAAGTTAGCATTTCTTATGGCAATCTGGCGTGCAAGGGTTTCAGCGAGTTCGCGGAAAGCATCCGCTGTTACACCTTCCTTCATCGCTGAAGGCAGGCCGTTGTCTCCGCTTTCGCGAATGCTTTGAACGAGAGGAATCTGGCCCAGCAACGGAACGCCAAATTTCTCTGATAAGTTCTTGCCTCCGTCCTTGCCAAAAATGTAATACTTGTGATCAGGGAGCTCTTCAGGGGTAAAGTAGGCCATGTTCTCCACAACACCGAGAACGGGTACGTTGATCTGCGGCTGCCGGAACATCGCCAGACCCTTTGTGGCATCCGCGAGCGCGACCTTCTGTGGAGTTGTGACGATCACTGCCCCTGTAACCGGTACGGTCTGCACCAACGTCAGGTGGATGTCGCTCGTTCCGGGTGGAAGATCAATAATCAGGTAATCAAGTTCTCCCCAGTCGGCATCGCTAAAAAATTGTTTGAGCGCGGAGCTCGCCATGGGTCCACGCCACACCACGGCGCTATCCGGTGGTGCGAGAAAGCCAATGGACAATAACTTCACGCCGTATTGTTCGATCGGGACAATAATATTTCTACCGTTGACCTGCTTAACGTGAGGTTGCTCGCGCTCGCAGTTGAACATCGTGGGGATAGAGGGACCAAAGATGTCGGCGTCGAGCAGCCCGACC
This sequence comes from uncultured Roseivirgaceae bacterium, assembly GCA_964563295.1. Taxonomy (GTDB): domain Bacteria; phylum Bacteroidota; class Bacteroidia; order Cytophagales; family Cyclobacteriaceae; genus Chryseosolibacter. The sequence continues at coordinate 4,115 of CAZLWX010000143.1, forward strand.
CGCGCTCCTGCTTTTGCCAACGCCACCGCCAGGTTGGTGGTGACGGTAGATTTGCCAACGCCACCTTTACCCGAGGCGACAGCGACAATATTTCTGACGCCGGGGAGCAGGGGTGCATTGTCGCGCAGGGTCGTGACGGACGAGGTGATGTGAATATCGATAGTGACATCTGGGCCAACCACCTCCCGCACGGCCTGTTCGCAGTCCTGACGGATCTTCTCCTTCAGGGGGCAGGCTGGCGTAGTCAGCACTACCGTAAAAGTGACCTTGTCGGTGGCTACCTGAAGGTCCCGGATCATGTTGAGGCTGACCAGATCGCGTCGAAGGTCGGGGTCTTCTACCGTGGCCAACGCCTTAATAATGTCCGATTGATTGAATTTCATGCCCTCGTAACAATGTTTTTATGCAAAATCGTTTAATCGGGCGCAAGTTAATGGGATTGTGGCATTCCCGAAGCCATTCATTGACCGATTTGAAAGCCTAACCGTTATCTTTGAACCGGTTCGGCTGCAAATCGCCCAAACCCTGTTAAATTCTGAATCCCTTACGGCCTTGATCTCCCGGGATAGCATCGATGAAGTGAAAAACCGCATAGACATCGTGGATGTCGTGGGTGATTTTGTCTCCTTAAAGCGGTCGGGCCAGAATTACAAGGCACTCAGTCCATTTACCAACGAAAAAACGGCCTCTTTCTACGTTGTCCCATCCAAGGGAATCTTTAAGGACTTCAGCAGTGGGAAGGGAGGAGACGCGATCACCTTCGTCATGGAACACGAAGGCATGAGCTACCTGGAAGCCATCCGATACCTCGCCAAAAAGTATGGCGTGGAACTCAAGGAAGACGCCACCCGCGGCGAAGCAGAACATGCCGCCCAAACGGAGCGCGAAGGACTCTACATCATCATGAATTTCGCCCGGGACCGGTTCAAAGACCTTCTTTTTAATAGTGATGAAGGGAAGAGCATCGGGCTGAGCTATTTCCGCGAACGCGGGTTCAACGACAGAACGATCGAAAAATTCGAATTGGGCTACGCTCTTGACAAATGGGATGACCTGCTACGCACGGCCGTAGCGGCAGGCCATCGCGAGGAGATGCTCGACAAGGCCGGTCTGGTTATACTTAAGGACGATGGCGGCCGCTACGACCGGTTTCGCGGTCGTGTAATCTTCCCTGTGCACAACCTCTCCGGAAAAGTCATCGCTTTCGGTGCGCGGATGTTGACGCGAGAGAAAGACCAGCCGAAATACATCAATTCCCCCGAGACCGAAATTTATCACAAGAGCCAGGTGCTCTACGGTTTGTACCAGGCCAAGAACGCTATCCGGCGGGAAGAGTTCTGCTACCTGGTGGAGGGCTATACGGACGTAATCTCGATGCACCAGGCCGACGTCGAGAACGTCGTGGCATCGTCCGGTACCGCGTTGACCGAGGAACAGATCAAACTGATGAGACGGTTTACGGAAGACGTGACCGTTCTCTACGATGGAGACGCTGCTGGAATAAAGGCCGCACTGCGCGGCATTGACCTGGTGCTGCGAGGGGGATTAAATGTCCGCATTGTACTGCTGCCCGACGGTGAAGACCCCGACAGCTTCTCTCGAAAGGTGGGAAGCACGGAATTCAAGAAGTTCCTGAAGGAGCATTCGCAGGATTTTATCTCATTTAAAATCGGACTGTATTCGCGTGAAGCTTCAGGAGACCCGGTCAAAAAGGCGGAGGCCATCCGCGAGATCGTCACCAGCATCAGTGTGATCCCGGACCCCATCAAGCGATCGGTCTACATTCAGGAGACCAGCAATTTGCTGAAGATATCCGAGGCTGTGCTGTTCACAGAGCTGAATAAGCTGCTTATCCAGGAAAGGGATAAGAGGAAACAGGAGCGGATGAGGGAGGAGTACAAAGAGCCCGTTGAGCCCGTGCCCGACGTTGCGCTCGAGTCGAAGACAGACATCGATAGTATCGTACAAAAACAGGAGCGAGAAACGATCCGTCTCCTTCTCAACTACGCCGAGAGCCAGTATGACGAACAGCGCTTAATCGACTTCATGTTCACCGAGCTGGAGGACGTGGAATTCTCGAATCCTGTTTACCGCGAGATCTACCATGTGTTTCGCAACGGTGCGGAAAAGAAGGAGGTGGTCGACCCTCTTTATTTTATGGAGAATGGGTCGCCAGACGTCAGGAGTGTTGTGGCCGAACTGACTACCCATCGTTATGAAACCAGTCGGCACTGGGCGGAGCGCTACCACATTTATTTTCCTCATGAAAAGGAAATCATTCATGATGTGGCATTTTCTAACATTCTCAGGTTGAAATTCCGCGTGATCCAGCGCATGATTGACGAGAACCTGGCTCAAATGAAGCAGGCCGGCAATGATACTGACCTGGAAAAGTATTTCACTATTCACGAGCAGTTAAAGGGCGCTGAACGGGAGATCGCCGAGATGCTCGGGATAGTGATCCCAAGGTGAGTCGCCGTGAACAGAGGCGACAAAAATATTGTTTAAAAGGAGATTACAGTAATATATGGACGAAATCAAGCTGGATTCCATCGAAGACGCGATCGAAGATGTCAAGAACGGCAAGGTGATCATTGTGGTCGACGATGAGGATCGTGAAAATGAAGGTGATTTTATTTGTGCTGCCGAAAGTGTAACCCCGGGCATTATCAATTTCATGGCTACTCATGGCCGCGGGCTCATCTGTGCGCCGTTGGTAGAGGACCGCTGCGAGGAGTTGGGTCTCGAACTCATGGTTGGTCAGAATACCTCGGCCTTTGAAACGCCATTTACGGTGTCGGTCGACCTGATTGGCCATGGGTGTACGACCGGCATTTCGGCGCACGACCGGTTCAAGACTATCCGGGCATTGGTCGACCCTGAAACCAAAAAAGAAGAACTCGGAAAACCCGGTCATATCTTTCCGCTGAAAGCAAAACGCGGTGGAGTCCTCAGGCGCGCTGGTCATACCGAGGCTGCGATCGACTTTGCCCGGCTTGCAGGCTTCAAACCCGCCGGCGTGTTAATCGAGATTATGAATGAAGACGGGTCTATGGCTCGCCTTCCCGACCTGGTCAAAGTGGCGCGGCGCTTCGACCTGAAGCTCGTATCTATTAAGGATCTGATTGAATACCGCATCCGAAAGGAGACACTCATCAACCGCGATGTCGAAGTTGACATGCCTACAGCCTACGGACATTTCCGGTTGATCCCTTATGAACAGACGAACACCAACGATGTTCACCTCGCGCTCGTCAAGGGCACATGGGAAAAAGACGAACCTGTACTCGTTCGGGTGCACTCATCGTGTGTGACGGGCGACATTTTCGGATCGTGCCGTTGTGACTGCGGAACGCAGCTGCACCACGCCATGGAGATGGTCGACCGGGAGGGCAAAGGCGTCGTTCTTTACATGAAACAGGAAGGGCGTGGAATAGGATTACTGAACAAGTTGAGAGCCTATAAGCTGCAGGAGGAAGGATGGGACACGGTTGAGGCTAATGTAAAGCTGGGCTTCGACATGGACGAACGCGACTATGGCGTGGGCGCCCAGATATTGCGCGACCTCGGAATCACCAAGATCAGGTTGATCACCAATAATCCAAAAAAGCGTGTTGGACTGATGGGCTATGGCCTGGAAATTGTGGATAATGTCCAGATTGAAATTGCACCCAACCCACACAACGAAAAGTACCTGATGACCAAACGTGATAAGTTGGGACACACCATCCTGCGCAACAAATAACGGCGAACTTGAATTATAAAATGACTATCCGCCGGGGCATAATGCTCACTGGCCTGATGATGGCGTCGCTTAGCATCAGTGCTCAGCGACAGACCTGGCCTTTTGAGCTCTGGTATGAAGGAAAGATCGTGCTTGATAGTGGCGACACGCTACGAGGCCTGGTCAAGTACGATCTGCAAAAGGATGTTGTCGAATACACTCGCAACGACCGAAGCGCCGATGTGTTCACCGCAAGGAAGGCGGTGTTCTTCGAGATCTTCGACGAGAAAGCCAAACACTACCGCCGGTTTTTTGCTCTTCCCTACGAGGCGACGGCTGGATACCGAACGCCTGTGTTCTTCGAGCTCCTGGAGGAAGGCAAACTTACACTCCTCGCGCGGGAATTTCTCGAATACAGGACCAACACCTCTCCTTATTTTTATGGATACTCAACACTGGTCCTGGATCACAAGTTCTATTTCCTCCATGAGAATGGAACCATCGATCTTTTCTCGGGCAATAAGAACGACCTTTTCGAGATGATGGGCAAGTATTCGGACGAAGTGCAAAAGTTCATCCGGAAGAATCGCCTGCGACTCGATGATAGGTATGACTTTGCGAGGATCATCGATTACTACAATTCGCTTTTTGGATTCTGATCACGAGGGGCCTTCGATTGGAGACTCATCAATTTTAACAATCGCCAGTCGGGATCGACTGCCCTATAAGGCAAATCCGCAAGCGTTATGTCCTTTGTGGTTCTTTGTGTACGTCGTGTTACTGCCTTTCGAGGCTCTTCATTCAACATACTTCCCTAAATGCCGTAACACAAAGGCCACGACGAACCACGAAGTGCACAATGTT
>CAZLWX010000144.1:0-8560 GCA_964563295.1 uncultured Roseivirgaceae bacterium
GCTATGTTGAAACAACCCCTACCATCTGGGGACTATGGCACAGGACTACCTGAAGTCCTACCTGGTATTGAGCCTGGCCGGGACAATCCGTTTCCGGGACTACGCCCTTTTTCGTTGGATGAGTGCCATCTATTCTTCGGCCGCGAAGGTCAGGCCGATGAGATCCTTGTAAAGCTTGCCAAGAATCGTTTTGTCACCGTGCTCGGCTACTCGGGCAGTGGAAAATCATCGTTGATGACCTGCGGGCTCGTGCCGGTGCTCTATGGGGGGTTCATGACACATACCGGTCCGAATTGGGCCGCCATCATGTGCCGTCCTGGCGCTTCTCCGATCAGTAACTTGACTGAATCGGTTCTTGAACATCTCCTGTCCAATGGTCGTATTCAACCTGAAGACCGCGACATTCACAAGGCTATTATCAATTCGGTGTTGAGAAGTGGCTCACATGGTCTGGTTGAGGTGGCGAAATTCATTCAGGAGGGGCCCGATGAGAATGTCTTCTTTCTCGTCGATCAATTTGAGGAAATATTCCGCTATCGCGAGAACGACGATTCAGAGGAAGCCCTTAACGAGACTCAGCATTATGTGAACCTGATCATGACGGCGGTCGCGCAGAACCAGGTACCCGTGTACTGCGCGCTGACCATGAGATCGGATTTTATCGGGAATTGCTCAGTGTTCCCGGCGCTCACCGAGTTGTTGAACCGCAGCAATTATCTGGTGCCGCAGATGACCAGGGAGCAAAAGAAAATGGTCATCGAGGGACCAATCGCGGTAGGAGGTGGAAAAATCACCCAACGACTGGTTAAGAGGTTGCTCTTGGACGTCGGAAACGACCAGGATCAATTGCCCATCCTTCAGCATGCGCTGATGCGGACCTGGGATTATTGGCTTGAGAATCGAGAGCCGGGAGAACCAATTGACATTCGCCACTATACCGCTGTTGGGCGGATTCACGAAGCGCTCTCTCAGCACGCCAATGAAGCTTATGACGAGCTGAATTCGAAGCAAAAAGAAATTGCCGAGATTCTGTTCAAGAATATCACGGAGAAAAATCAGGAGAACAAAGGCATGCGGCGACCTGCGCGCCTTGGGCTTGTGACGGAGTTGGCAGAAGCTGAAGAAGAAGACGTCATTTTTGTCGTTGACCACTTCCGGCAGCGAGGACGTTCATTCCTGATGCCCGCGCCAAACGTTTCGCTGAATAGCGACTCCATGATCGAGCTTTCACACGAAAGCTTGATGCGCATCTGGAAGCGACTCGACATGTGGGTTGACGAGGAGTTCGAATCGGCCCAGATGTATAAACGCCTGTCGGAAGCGGCGGCGATGTATCAAATCGGAAAGACAGGTCTCTGGCGACCACCAGACCTCCAGTTGGCCCTCAACTGGCAGAAGAAACAACGCCCCACGCGGGAATGGGCACAGCGCTATGATGAAGCATTTGAGCGCGCCATTGTTTTCCTCGACACCAGCCGCATCACTTACGAGGCCGAACTGAAGAACCAGGAAATGATGCAGCGTCGCGTGCTCAAGAGGACGCGCGCAACCGCTATGGTCCTCGGTATGGCATTCGTAGTGGCCGTAGCCTTGTTTGTTTACTCGTACATTCAAAAAATTAATGCTGACAGCCAACGGCTCTTCGCCCAAACGCAGCAACGCGCGGCGGAGGAGCAGCGGCAACTGGCTGAGGAAAATGCTCGAACCGCCGCAGAGCAGACAAAACTTGCGAAACAGCGCGAAGCGGAGGTTACCGAGGCAAACCTTCGCCTCGCAGAAACTGCTAAAGAACTTCTGGCGTCACTGAATGAGACCCGTCTTGCGCGCCTCGAAGCTGAGCGAAACCTCATCGCTGCGAATGTGGCCCGGGATACAGCGGAAGTCCAGCGAGGAAAAGCTCAGACAGAATATCTAAGAGCAGAAAATGCGCTGCGCGAAGCAAACCGATTGCTAATGCTGACCATCGCTCAAAACCTGGCGACCAAGTCAGTGCAGGAGGTCGATGACGAGAACCTGGCAGGACTTCTTGCCATGCAGGGCTACCGCTTCCATACTCGGCACCAGGGTGATGTCTATGACCCCTACATCTATGAAGGTCTTTACACGGCCCTTACCAAGCTCAACAAGAGCATGACATACAATGCCATAAAGATACCCGGACCGCCGCACGTGCATATCAAATCACTCGAAGTCTCAACAACGGGTACAACGTTCTATACATCCGGTGTCGATGGCCGTATCATGGTGGGTGATCATAGCAAGTTGGTCAGCACGCCAAGTTTGTTCAATCCCTATCCCAGCAAAGCAATCGCCCTCAGCAAGAACGAAAAGTATCTGGTGAATGGGAGTGATTCAACATATCTGCAGGTCTATCAGCTCGACGGAACGACCCGACCGGCGCTGATTGCGAGAGGGTTAGGTGGATCGACCAACGATCTTGAGTTCTTGCCTGACGACAGCGGGGTCATTGCGGCCTGCGCGGATAAGTCGCTCTATCGGGTCAGCCATTTGACGGGTGAGGTGCGTAAGCTTGTCACCTTGCCGATGGAAATCAAGAGCTTCAACATAAGCCATGATGGTAAACACCTGGTGGGTGCCGCCTGGACAGGGCAGCTGGTGTTGATCGATCTTTCTGATATGACAACCAAAGTCCTCGTGGACGACAATACGATACGGATCCTGTCCGCCAAGTTCAGTCCCAAAGGCAACCTCATAGCCTATGGGTTGGACGATATCACCAACAAACGCGGGCAAGTCCGGATACTGGATCTCACGACTAATGAGACCAGGCAAATGGGAGGACACAAGGCAGGTGTGAACGATGTTGAATTCAGTCCTGACGGGGAATTGCTTGCCAGTGCGGGTGCCGACCGGAGACTGTTGCTATGGATACTGGACAGTCCCGAAGACTTGCCGATCACGATGGATAATAACACAGGATTCATTTGGGATATTGCCTTTACCCCTGGATCGAAATACCTGATCGCGGCCTGCAGTGAATCAGAAATTCGTGTATGGCCAACGGATCCCAAGATTATGGCTGAGCAAATATGCCCGAAACTCACCCGCAATTTGACCCAGGAAGAGTGGAACACATATGTCGGCCAGGGCAAAGATTTTGAGTACGAGCCCACGTGTGTGGGGTTACTGCTAAATGATTTTTGATGACGCCAGTGGTGAAACGGTTGTTGGCTGTTATTCTCTTGCTCTCATCGATAGCAACGATGGCACAGACGGAGGATTGTGAAGCGACGCTCACGCGGGCGCAGGAGGAGTTCAGCGCTGGCCATTTCTACGTAATTCCATCCGTACTGAGCGCATGTCTTGATCAATTCACCAGGGAGCAGCGCCAACGCGCTTATTTGCTTTTGACACAGACCTATCTGCTTCTCGACGACCCTATAGGAGCAAAGGCAAGTTATCTTGATGTGCTTCGGGCGAATCCCGAATTTCTCCCTGACACTGCATTGCACGCAATAGACGTCATTTACTTGAGCAGGAAGTTTACAGCCACTTCAATTTTTTCCTGGTTTGCGAAGGCTGGAAGTAATGTTAGTATGCCGCGCGTCATATATGATCTGCGGACATTTGGAGATATCGGTGCGCAAGAGAACTATTTGCTCAAAGCTGGATATCAGGCCAGCGTTGGTGGAGATCTGACCATTACGGAAAGAATCAATCTTCGGGGCGAATTATCCTATTCATTGGCAACCTATCGTCATGAAACCACCCGGTACTTCAACCTTGACAGACAACTACTCGACGAACGTCAAAGTTGGATTGCTGTACCAGTCGCGGCGGTGTATAATGATACGCGAGGCAAGTACAGACCGTTTGGATATCTCGGCTATTCTTTCCAGTACCTGTTGGGAGACAGGTCCGAGATTACCCTGATCAACAATAAACCACTTCCGACATCGGAGACCGGTGAACGCGAGGAGACCGCTGTTACCAGCCCGACACTCCGTACAGATTTCAAAAGGAATCGCTTCAATCAATCAATCTTGTTTGGAGGTGGGGTTAAGATTAAGATTGGTCTTGACTTTCTTATTTTTGACTTGCGATACGATTTGGGGATGCGAAATGTGACTTCGCCGTCCAACGTGTATGTCAATAACGGCGAGGCTGGGTCATCAAATGAAATTGTCACTTCGGGTGAATCAACCTGGAGGTTCGCTCAAGTCGATGATTTTTTCAGGCTGGATAAGCTGTCGTTGTCCTTTGGTTTCCTGCATCCATTATATAAACCCAGGGAACTCAAACGGGCGCGCACGAGATCGGTAGTGAAGCAAATACGGTGAGCATGAAGCATTTTTACAGGAAGACTTCCTTACTTTTCTTGATGTGCCTGGTCGTGATGGCGGCCTGCGATACGAGTTCCAACATCGCTCCGCCAGACTATTTCATGAAGCTGTATGGGCATGATGGAAATCAGTTTGGTGTAGATCTGGTTCCCTTGGATGATGGAAGCTACATGCTGCTGGGTTACACGGTGCTCAATAATTCCAGTCGAATCTATCTTGTCAACGTTGACGCCGAGGGGAGGACGAAGTGGGATAAGACCTTGGGGGGATTCAGCGAAATTGCCGTCGACCTTGAACGGACAAATGATGGCAACCTGGTAATTTTGTCCTCCTTCCTGAACGTCGATAACCGGGACGTGAAACTCATTCGCGTTCGGCCCGACGGCACGAAGATCGATAGCGTGACCCATGGATCACCCATGGATGACAACCCGAAAACAGTTACCCCGCTGAGCGATGGAGGCTTCATCATAACTGGCGAAACCAAATTCAATGAAGATGATTTTGACGAAGGGGGTCCGGAGGGTGCCACCAATTCCCTGCATTACCGGTGCGACGCCAATCTGGTATTTGATCCTAACTGGACCGAATACTACGGCGATCAGGGCCGATTGGACGGGGCAACCAAGACTTTTGAAGCGCAACCGGATTTCTATGTATTTGGATGGTCGAATAAGCCTCATGAGGGCAAACCGGTCAACGACTTGCACATTCACCTGCAGTACTACCCGCTGGGAAGTCTGGGAGTACCCACCGGCAAGGATACTTTTCTTGGCGAGGTAGGTGATAATACAACTAGCCGATGTGCGATCCAGGCTCCGGGCGAACTTGGAGGTGGATTTCTGATCTTCGCAACGAAGGAAACGACTCCCGGAATTACAACCATACATGTGTCGAGATTGCGCTCACCAATCAGCTTCATCCGGACGGCCGATGAACTGTTCGATGAAAGCATTTCTATTGATGGTAGACTGTTGGAGGCTGTATCTGCATCTGCGGCTACCGTCGACTCCAGGGGATTTCTACTGTTGTCAAACGAGGTTAGGGCGACAGGCGCGCGGAATATATTTCTGACCAAAATAAACCAGAGCGCTGTTCCAGAGTGGTCGGTGAGCTTAGGCTCCGAGGAAGAAGATGATCAGGCTGGTAATGTGCTGGAACTTAGTGATGGAAGAATAATGGTGATAGGCACCGTGGAAATAGGTGACAATCAGAGGAAAATGGCATTGTTCAAACTCAACTCTGCAGGGCGCTTGCAGCAGTAGTTTTGAAGCCACCCTTCGGAGGTTACCTGGCACGGTCAATATTAATATATACAAATACCTGATAGTTGGCTGTTATACCTATGTCTAGACGTGTTCGATCCCTCAGATTAGGCGTGCTTTGCGCCCTACTGGCTGGGATTGTGCTGTCTGCTTCGACGTCTTTTGCACAGGTTACCGTCTCTGGCGGAACAGGTGCGGAAGTGCTGTGTGTCGGGGCGGGGTATACACCAATTGCGGATATTGTAATTGCCGAAAATGCGGCAGCCGACATTGACCTTCCACAGTTTTCGCTGAGGCAACTTCGGCTCGTTCCAACATCCGCGGATTTTGAATTCGAGCCGGGCTTTGGCGCCGTTGGAGTTTCGGGTGGTGGAGATGTCTTCGGATCGATTGACGTCGCGGCCAATGAGATAATCGTCACGTTTGGAGTGATTGGGACCCCCAATACACTCATCAACACATTGACGATCTCCGACATTCGGGTCAGGGCCGTCAATGCTACGGCAACTGACTTCAATATTGAAAGATCGGCCGCCGGTGGTTCAAATAACATTGGCATCACCGGGTTTGCAGCCGGTGATGATATAGCAACGTCGGTATTGCACGGGTACGCTCCACCGACTGTAGCGCCAAGTCCGTCCTCGTCCACGATATGTACGGATCAGAATCTTGTACTGGATGGGAATCCAAGTGGAGGTTCAGGGACCTTTGCCATTCATGCGTGGGGAGGAGATACAGGACCGCTGTCCTCCACTTCGATCGAAAATCCAACCTTCAACACCGCAACAGTTGGCACCTACAACCTGACGTATTCTGTTACAGATGATGTCGGTTGTTCGAACCTCGTTCCCGGTACCGTACAGGTAGATGTCGTAGCCGGATTCTCGGTCTCTTTGTCCAGCAGCGATGCCGACAACATCATTTGCACTGGGTCTTCGGTAACTTTTACCGCTACTCCTTCCGGTGAGACGGGATCGGTTGATTACGAGTTCTTTGTTGATGGTGTGTCGAAAAAAGGGCCCGGCGCGGACAATTTTTTCACAACGACGTCGCTCACCAATGGACAACAAGTCTTCGTGGTTGCGGATGATAGCCATCCAACAGCCAATTGCACGCCTGCCAGCAACATAATCACGACAACGGTAAACCCGGCACCTCTCGACAACCTGGATGTGAGTCCGGACAATACCACGGTATGTATTAATGAAGGCGTTGATATCACAATTGTGTCATCGCAGGTCGGTGTTAATTATCAACTGAAGAATCTGGCGAACGCACCTTTCAGCTCTGTGATCGCTGGAACTGGTGCCAACCTCGTGATCACGAGTATTCCCATCACCGCTGCAGTTACCCTCAAGGTCGTTGCGACCAACGCAACCACACCTGACGCGAACTGTACATCTGAATTGATTGAAAAACCGGTGATCTCGGTCAACGTCCCCGACGAGCCGGAGGTAACATTCTTCCCGTCTTCTTATTGCGTCGGAGATGTAATTGTCCCGCCCGTAATAGATCCCTCTGCAACAGGAGTACGTTGGTACACAGATGTTTCCTTGACAAATGAAATCGCCGGCATCGCCGACGCTCTCAATCCAACCGCGGTTGAACTGGGGCTCTCAACGGCTTCGGTCACTAACATCACGCGATATGTCACACAGACGGTGGCTGGCTGCGAAAGTCTGCCAACCCCGGTGACCTTTGTGGTCTATGCGCTGCCGAATACTGCCCTGGGCGTAAGTGCTGTTGATGCTGTGATCTGTGCCGGAACATCAACCAGCATAGAGGTTGCAGGAAGTGTTGCCGGCGTATCCTATCAACTCCGGAACGATGCTGGGGATATTCCAATTGGCGCGCCGGTCTCTGGCAATGGTGGAGTAATCAGCCTTCCAACGGGTAACTTGACTGCCACGACCACCTTCAACGTGCTGGCCACTGCAACGATTACAGGATGTGACGCAGAGCTCGCCGCAACGGCGATGGTGACGGTTAACCCTTCTCCAATGTTGACCGGGGCGACGCTGAACAGCCCGGTTTGTGAAGGCGTGGGATCATTGATAAATGTATCTGGTTTACTTCCAAACTCTACGTCGACCATAAGTTACTTGATAGATGGAGTCGCTCAGGCGGATGTCGTTGGAGTTGTCGCCGATGGTGCCGGCTTGGCGAGTTTTACAACGGCCGCGCTGACCGCCTCAAACGATGGGGATTGGCTGGAAATCATCGGCATAACGGTGACCAGTTCGGCACCGAATTGCTCATCGGGTTTTGATAAGATTGTAGTCCTGGCCGTGGAAGAGGAACCCGAGGTCACATTGGACCCTGTGGATGTTACGCAGTGCGAAGATGGGACGGTGTCGTTTACGGTGGCGGCTACAGGAACAGACTTGGTGTACCAATGGGAGGAAGATGACGGGGGAGGATTTTCGCCGCTCGCAAATGGCGGGATCTACAGTGGTGTGGATTCACCAACGCTTACGATTACCGGCGTATCTACAACGCTGGATGGATATCGTTATCGCGCGGTAGTCAGCAACGATGTTACAAGCCAATGCGCGGCGGACGTGCCTAGTAATGCCGCCACGCTGACCGTCAATGGTAAGCCTGTAATCGATAATACGCTGAGTACAACCGTATGTAGTGATCAGGCAAGCGGAATTATCCTGGGCACTGATGGCGTGAGCGAGCCTGCTGCATCTTATACGATTTCGAGTATTTCGATTGATCCAAGTTTGATTCCGGGGGCGGGAAACGCTTCACCGAATTCCGGTCTCGGACAGAACGCCATTAGCGCTGACAAATTCACCAACCTTACCAATGGGGATTTACTGGTGACTTATACTGTCAGAGGTTTGAGTGCAGACAACTGCCTTGGTGATCCAGAGAATATAGTGTTGACGGTGACGTCGGAGCCTTCGGGGGTGAGCAGTGTGGAGGCTGAGGTATGCAGCCAGGTGGCGTTCAGCTACGATCCCCAGGACAATGTGGATGCCG